>NZ_VHKL01000011.1 GCF_007474605.1 Rhodoligotrophos appendicifer
GAGGCATTGATCCGCATTCCCGTGGCCATGTTCCTGGAAGATCTCGGGTGGCGAGTTTTTGAGGCAGGCAACGCCATTGAGGCGATACTGTCAACGGCGGAGCAATTCCAGGCCACTGCGGCGGAGTAAAAGCAGGCCACTTGCGTGAGGGTGCGCCGAAGCAGAGAAGGGTCCCGATCGGGACCCTTCTCTGCTTCGGCGGCGTGTCGGGATCGAGGATCAGGGCTTGCTGATCTCGCCGATCTCGGAGTTGGTGGTGTTGGCCTGGTTTCGCTCCGCCTCGGCCGCCGAGGCGATCGCCCGGCGGTGGCCAGCGGATTGCTTGAGACGATAGCTGTCGCCATTCATGGTCAGGATATGAACGTGATGGGTCAGCCGGTCGAGCAGCGCGCCGGTGAGCCGCTCGGACCCCAGGACCGACGTCCAGTCCTCGAAGGGCAAGTTCGAAGTGACGATGGTGGAGCCGCGCTCGTAGCGCTGCGAGAACACCTCGAACAGGAGCTCGGCGCCCGTCGGCGACAACGGCACGTAGCCGAGTTCATCGACGACGAGCAGCTTCACCGCCTGCAGTTCGCGTTGCAGCTTCAGTAGACGTCTCTCGTCACGTGCCTCCATGAGCTGATGAACCAGGGCCGCGGCAGTGGTGAAGGCGACGGGGAATCCCTTCTGACAGGCGGCAAGTCCAAGCGCGAGCGCGACATGGCTCTTGCCGGTGCCACTGTTGCCGAGAGCGATCACGTTCTCCCGGCGCAGGATGAATTCGCAGCGGGTTAGCTCCAGCACCAGCATCTTGTTGAGGCTGGGGATCGCGGTGAAGTCGAAGGTGTCGAGGCTTTTGATCGCCGGGAACCTGGCCTGCCTGATGCGCCGCTCGACCACACGACGCTCCCGGTCGATCAACTCCAGCTCGACCAGGCGCAGTAGATAGCGGGGATGATCGACGCCGTCGCGGGCACACTCGCGGGCGACCTTGTCGTATTCCCGCAAGACTGTCGGCAGCTTCAGCTGCTTGAGGTGATGGCCAAGCAGCACCTGCGGCGTGCCGCTCGTCGTTCCAACCGGCATCGCATCGCCTGTCCCTTTGACGGTCATGCCGCTCTCCCAGGAATGAGCACCGCGTAGTCGGCGGCCGATGTCGTCCTCACAGCCGTCTTCGGCAGGTGCGGGTAGGCGGCGAGATCGAGCCGCGCGGGACGACGCTCGACACGAGCCAGTGCGATCTGCTTGACCGCATCGAAGCCGATCGCGCCGAGCCGGATTGCCTCGGTGACGGCGCCGGCCACGATCTCCTTCGGGATCGCCTCCATCAGCCGCAGGACCTGGATGAACTCGCGCTTGCCGCGATTGCCCATGCGCGCCTCCATGAGATGGCGCAGATGCTGGAACGTCTCGGGAAGACCCCAATCCTTCAGCGGCGCCGCCTGATCGAGCGCGTTCGGCTTGGTCTCGATCAGCGCCAGATAGTGCAGCGGGTCGAAGATGAAGGTGCCCGAACCATACGAACGTTGATGGCGGGCGATCTCTTCGCCGCCACACAGGATGACGACCTGGTCGACGAAGCCCTTCACCATCACCTCCTGGAAGCCGTGGCTGGTCGGCACCGAGTAGTCGTTGCACCGGTAGCGCACCAGCGCCGTCGACGAGACGCGCGCCGCCCGCTTCTCGCAGGGCTCAAGCGGGACAGCGGGCATATCCCGGAAGGCCTCGAGATCGGCGCCAAGCCGTTCGCCGATGGTCGCGGCGTTGCGACCGGCACGTTCCGCCTGCCGCGCCCGGCACCGCTCGGCCAGCATAGCGTTGAGATCGTCGAAGCTCGCCGCCACCGGGATCGGCGTCATGAAGTTCGAGCGGGCATACTTCACCAGCCCCTCGACCTTGCCCTTGTCGTTCCCTTTGCCGGGTCGGCCGAACCTGTCGCTGAACAGATAATGGCTCACCAGTTCCGTGAACGCGCGCGTCCGCTCCCGCTTGCCGTCGCCGCAGATCTTTGCCACCGCGATCTTCAGATTGTCGTAGAGCACCGACAGCGGCACGCCGCCGAAGAAGGCGAAGGCCGACACATGCCCGTCCAGGAACGCTTCCGTCGTCTCGGCCGGATACGCCTTCACGAACGGGGCATCCGACTGCGGCAGGTCCATACAGAAGAAGTGGATCTTGCAGCGGACGCCGGCGATCACGCCGACCGCCTCGCCAAAATCCACCTGCGCATGGCCGGGCGGATGCGACAGCGGCACGAAGGTCTCGCGCCCTCTGGCTCGGGCGATCCGGACATAGTCCTTCACCACCGTATAGCCGCCGCCAAACCCGTGCTCGTCGCGCAGCCGCTCGAAGATCCGCTTCGCCGTATGCCGCTGCTTCATCGGGCCAGTTCGGTCTGCCTCCAGGATCGCATCGATCACCGGCAACAACGCGCCCAGCTTCGGCTTCGTCACAGGCTTGGTGCGCGTGTAGCCCGGCGGCAACGAGAACCGGCACATCTTCAAAACCGTCTCGCGGCTCAGCCCGAAGACACGGGCCGCCTCACGACGGCTGTTGCCCTCGACAAACACAAAGCGCCGGACGGCAGCATAGACTTCCACGGAAAACATTCCCGGCCGATCCCCAAAGGGACCAGCCTAGCCAATGGACGGCTTTTACTCCGCCCGCACCGCCATCACGTCGGCGCTCCATGGCCTAATTTGTCACCGCCCTGCACACGATACGCTCTTTGGAGCAGTTCGGCACCTCGATCCACGTGCTTTTCACGGACATTCACATGCCGGGCCCAATGGATGGGTTGGAACTCACGGAGCTTGCTCACCGGCGTTGGCCACATCTTCAGCTCGTCGTGACTTCGGGAAGGTCGCGGATCTCTTCCAAGCAGGTCGCCGATGATGTGTGCAGGGCGGTGACAAATTAGGCCATGGAGCGCCGACGTGATGGCGGTGCGGGCGGAGTAAAAGCCGTCCATTGGCTAGGCTGGTAGAGCTTGCTCACCGGCGTTGGCCACATCTTCAGCTCGTCGTGACTTCGGGAAGGTCGCGGATCTCTTCCAAGCAGGTCGCCGATGATGGCAAGTTCATCCCCAAGCCATACGACTTTGCTCAACTAGAGAAGGTCATTCAGCGTACCAACAGCTGAGAACGATTGCTGATCTGTGTGAATCCTACCCAAGTTTCATGGGGAAGACCCCCTCGCGGCTTTCACATTGTGACGAAACCGCCTGCTTCTGGTTGTCGGATTGAAGTTTTGCGGCAGCCTCGTTTAGGGCCTCTCTGTCTGGGCCTAGCTCATCAATGAGGTGGCGTGCAACTGCTGTGGGCAACCGATGCTTTCTGGCGAGGTATTCAGGACCGTACCCTTGTGCACCGTGGGACCGTCCATCTGATCTCACCTTTGATAGCAATTTTTTTGGTACAGGATCTTCGTCACTGGAAATGACTAAACTGCTCTCCTCTGCTACCCTTATAGATCCGTCCTTCAAGCTCCTGAGGACAAAGGATCGCTCAAGCGACTGAGCATCAGGGCGTCTGCCAATAATCTCGAAGTCATCAGGTGGCAGTAGAACATAACTGGTTGAAACCAACCTTACCTTGTCTCCTATCTGAAACAACTTTGGATCTCCTCTACACTGATACTCTCAACAAGCTAGAAACCGAACAGAGTATAATAAAACAGAAGAAATTATATCCTTGTGATCATTTGGTGGACGGTTGCGAGCGAACGCAGTTTTTTGACCTGAAAATTTAAACGACACCGCATCGCCTATAAAGCCTTGGTCGGAAAACGTACTAATTGAGTGCACGAAGACGCTAAAGTGCGCTCGCATACAGAACACATATGTCGAGAGAGCATCTGGTGCAGTCGGGACTGATCACAGCCTAAACCGAACTCTGTAACGGCAGCGGCTTCGACCGCCGCCCGGTATGCTGTGCGAAGGCGGTAAGCCAGTCGAGAAGCGAATGGGGATTGCTGACCAAAGCCCGAACCTACAGGGCCCAACTGCCCTTTTTTTCATCATTGGCAATAGTGCGCGAGGGGGAACGATTTGTCTTCGGCGAAAGCGCGCTGCTGAGCTGCACTTAAGGCCCTTAAAGGCGACAATCAGCTTTATTACGTAAGCATTACTGAATTCGGCGTCGATATAGGACCACATCAAAGCGCGAAGTGGTCTGGAAGGTGCGATCGTCGAAGAGCGGAGTGGAGGTCGGCGGATTTGAAGGGGGCTACCGTCAAACCCAATCGGCTCCAGAACCCAGGATGTAGCGCTCGGCATGCAAGGGGGGCCGGAAAATGCCATTACCCTTCAACCCTCGCGCTGTCCGAAAGCGGTCCAAACCTCCACGCAGCAATTACGCGATTGTCCATCGCCGCCGTTCAGGACGAGGCTGGTCATGAGAGCTGAATCCTGCCCCAAGGGTGCTCCCGAAGGGGCGATAGAAGCCGAGCGGGAGAGGCCTGCAGATCGATGTCACCATTCTGCTCAAAACGAGGGATCCGTTCGGGAAGCATAGCTGTCAGCCGGTTGTTGTTGACGCTATCGGGCGCCTGCCGATCAGTGTCACTGAGACGTGGCAATAAACCGAACGCCCCGCCCGAGGATCACACCGTTAGCACCAGCAACGCCCAGCTCAAGACTTTCTGCGATTCGCCGGGCTCGTTCAACGAAGTGATCGGCCGCTTTGCCGGGGCAAACCTCCTTCGCCGTTGCCTCGAATAGCGTAAGCCATCGATCGAAATGTCGGGCATCGATGGGCAATGGCAGATGCTTCTGCATTGGTTGCCCATGGTATCGTCCGGTCATCAAGGCGACCGATGACCAGAATGCGCACATCTGTTGAAGGTGCGGCTCCCAACTGGTGATGCGGGAGGCAAAAATCGGCCCCAGGATTGGATCGGCGCCTATACGGCTGTAGAAGGCCCGCACCAAGCGTTCAATCATAAGCTCGTCAATGCCGGTTTCCGCCTCAGTGCGTTTCGTGATCTCGGGTCGACGCGAAATTTCAGTCTTAGGGACGATGATCATTGATCAGCCTCGATTACCATTCTTTCCCAACATATCGCAGTCGAACGCTGATTTTGATACATCCATCAAATTCGGCGGAACACAGGTTATCACCGTTTTGATGCCCACCAACTCTAACTGATGCAATTTTCAGGACCGATCCGCAACACGGCCGCTAATTTCTGCATCTTTCCCACTCTTACTCATCAAGCTGGCAGCGATCTTGAACAGCCTGAGAATAAGATGAGGCAGGTAGAAATGCGTGCCGGCAAGACCCATGGACAATGATGGAGACGGCCTTGCCGGCCGGCGCCGATGCGGTGAGCGCCCTTGAAGAATTCGAGACAAGCCGGCAAGGTTTCAAAAAGGGATACAAAATAGAACACGATGCACTGTTTCAAAGGTGCTGGTACTGGAGGGCTGCACCGGCGCCCTCATCGGACGCTCTTCTGACGCTGGCAGAACGGGCAGATATAGTATCCACTGTAAGCTAGGACCAGAAAGAGCCGTTCGCAATCGATTCCAGCAGCCGAACGGCTTACAGCTTTGCAGGAGCCATCGAGTAGCAGCCGCCTGGCAACTGCCGCACAGTTGGTCAAACGCTGGAAATGATCAGCGGATCTCCGGATTTTACCGCCGTCGGAAAGCCGGGCTCACTGCTCAGGCCTCCCTCGCTGTCCGGCTTCCATCGCCTCAATAAAATCGACTGATTACCCAGAGCTTGGTCAATCCGGCGTCCATGCCTCGTATTCTGCATCCATGGCAGGTGCATTTGCATTCAGGCCCCGCACGAGACTTCCCGCCGGAACGTTGATTGGCGTCACGCCGGTCGTGTTCGGCGCGTGAGGCTTCTGCCAGTATCGCGGTTCATAACGCTCTTCCGACGGCGGAGTATCGGTCCGTCCAGCCATCCAGCCATGCCAACCGGGCGCGATCTTGGAAGCATCAGCCTCACCATTGTAGACTATCCACCGCCTATCGCCGTTCCGTTGCTTGTAATATTTGTTGCCGAGCTCATCCTCTCCTACGAACTCCCCATGTCTCGACACGAGCATATGGGTTCCCCAGGTTTCCCCATTCCACCAAGTAAAAGTTCGCAAGAGGAAATCTTTAAAGCGCATGAGACCCTCATAGTTTTTGGCTCAACTCGCTGGTGCTTCGGTGGTTCCAGCTCTGTTCCCGGGCAATGGATCAGTCGCGGGACTTGGCTTTGTTGGACGTTGCAGTCCGCGAGAAAGCGGAGGGAAATGGCCCGCGGCTCTTGATGTGAGCGGCGAAAGGCTGGTTTACGACGCTCTCGCCCGTAATCTTGATTGATTTAAATCAAAACAACGATTGGCCTTGTACGAGCTCGCCCAGCTAGGCGTTCTTGCCTCCGACGCTCGCGATATCCTTGCGACCGACTTGTTCGAACCAGAGGATCGGATCGTCTGTCCAGGCATGAGCCCCACTCCCTTATTGACGACACCGCGACAGCCAGTGCCCACTGAGGACCGAGGATAGAAAGATCCCAAGGCGACGCCTTGACCTCGCGCAAATCCTTCGGGACGAGCACGAGTGGGAGCAGAGAGATGTAGTCGGCACCGTTTCAGAACTGTCCCTGCTGTGACGACAAGAATTGACGAGAGTGGCGCAAAGCTGTCGGGGTTTCGCTTTGACATCGATCAATTGTCAAAGCGCAGCCTCTACTAGTATGGGCCACGATCGGGCAAAGGGAGCGATCCGATGCTGCGGCCCTCTGATGCGGGCAAGTCATTCCCCCATCGCCGCAAACAGCGCTGCGACGGTGCCGCGTCGCAGATCTTCCAACCTCGCCTTCTGAGACGGCGACGATCAAGGGAAACAGCAGGAACCTAATGCTCTTTCCGATACTGAGCCCATTTGCCGAAGTGGCGCTGCTTCTCGTCTTGGCGACGGCGATCGGCCTTGTCGGCACGATCCTGCGGCAACCTCTCATCGTGAGCTTCATCGCCGTCGGCCTGATTGCCGGCCCTTCGGTCCTGGATGTGGTCCGTTCGGACGCGCAGATCGACCTTCTGGCCGAGCTCGGAATCGCGGTGCTGCTGTTTCTCGTGGGCCTCAAGCTCGACATTAAATTGGTCCGCTCGCTCGGAACAGTGTCCTTGATGACGGGGCTCGGGCAGGTCGCTTTCACCTCCATCATCGGCTACGGGATCGGCCTTGCTCTCGGGCTGGACCATCTGACGAGCCTGTATGTCGCCGTTGCGCTGACATTCTCATCGACGATCATCATCGTGAAGTTGCTCTCCGACAAGCGTGAGATCGACTCGCTTCATGGTCAGATCGCGCTGGGCTTCCTGATCGTTCAGGATCTGGTCGTCGTGCTGGCGATGATCGTGCTCTCTGCCATCGGCATCGGAGCGGCGGCGGACGGGCATGGTCCCGGTTCTGTCCCGAAAGTGCTCGCTTCAGGGCTTGCCATGGTGGTGTTGGTCGTCGCCTTCATCCGTTACATCGCCACGCCGCTGACGGAGAGGCTGGCACGCACGCCTGAGCTTCTGATGGTCTTTGCCATCGCCCAGGCGGCGATGTTCGCCGCTCTCTGTGACGTCATCGGCCTTGGGAAGGAAGTCGGCGGTCTCTTGGCCGGGGTCTCGCTCGCCTCGACGCCCTATCGCGAAGCCATTGCCGCGCGCTTGGCACCCTTGCGCGATTTTCTGCTGCTGTTCTTCTTCATCGCCCTGGGTGCGACCCTCGACCTTTCGCTTCTCGGCACCCATGTCACCGCCGCCATCATCTTTTCGCTCTTCGTCCTCATCGGCAATCCGCTGATCGTCCTCGTGATCATGGGAGCCATGGGATACCGCAAGCGGACCGGGTTCCTCGCCGGCTTGACGGTGGCGCAGATCAGCGAGTTCTCTTTGATCTTCATCGCCATGGGGGTGAGCCTTGGGCATGTGGACGAAGGTGCACTCGGGCTCGTGACCCTGGTCGGGCTGGTGACAATCGCGGCCTCGACCTACATGATCACATGGTCCCACCAGCTTTATGCGCTCTGTGAGCCCTTGCTGGGCATTTTCGAGCGCCGAGGAACCCCGCGCGAGGTCAGCGAGGCCGGTCGTCATCGGGACAGTTCCGGCCAGGTGATCCTGTTCGGGCTGGGACGCTTTGGCACTGCCATCGGCCTGCGCCTGAACAGGCAGGGGAAAAAGGTGTTCGGCGTGGATTTCAACCCGGCCGCCATACGCCGCTGGCGGGAGCTTGGCCTTGACGCGCAGTTTGGCGACGCAACCGATCCAGAGTTCCTGGCCGAACTTCCTTTGCAGCATGCGTCCTGGCTGGTCTTGACCGTTCCGCAGCAGATGACGGGCCTGACCCATGAGGACATGCGGACCACGTTGCTTCAAGTGGCGCGCTCTGCGGGGTTTCGAGGTCGAGTCGCCGTTGCCTCCCACACGGAGAAAGATACGAGCGCACTGCTGGCTTCGGGCGCCGACGTCGTGCTGGAGCCGTTTCAGGATGCTGCCGATCGGGCCGTCGAATTGCTGTGCGGCAGTCGGGAGGAGCGTCGGACGGTCATTCCCGAAATCGAGACTGAGGGCCGACAGATGAGCTGAGCGGGCCGGCGCCACCTCACGCGGGCGCTCCACCAAGTCTCACCGAGAAGCCGATGCAAGAGAATTTTCGCAGCCATGTTGGAGACGCCCACCCCCATGCCCCTAACCGACCCTCATAGCCACTCCCCCGAAGCCTGCCTCACGGCGTTCAAGGCGGACGTCCAGGGTCTCACCGGGGCCGAGGCGGCGCGGCGGCTTGCGCAGCATGGGCCGAACCGGTTGCCTGAGGCCCAGGGGCGTGGGCCGGTGCTGAGGTTTCTTTCCCATTTTCATAATGTCTTGATCTACGTGCTGCTGGGCGCAGCCCTGGTGACGGGAGCGCTTCAGCACTGGGTCGACACCGGGGTCATCCTTGCGGTGGTGCTGGCCAATGCGGTCATTGGCTTCCTGCAGGAGGGCAAGGCGGAGGCGGCGATGGCGGCGATCAGGGAGATGCTCGCCCCGCACGCGGCCGTCTTTCGCGATGGTGCGCGAATGACGGTGGACGGCGCCGATCTGGTGCCGGGGGACATCGTTCTTTTGGAGGCGGGCGACAAGGTGCCTGCCGACCTTCGCATCCTCGAAGCGCGCGGCCTGGCGGCACAGGAGGCGATCCTGACCGGCGAATCTGTGCCCGTGGAGAAGACCCCGGGGGCCGTCGCCGCCGATGCATCTTTGGGCGACCGGCGGTCGATGCTGTGGTCGGGAACGCTGGTCACCCAAGGCACCGCCCGCGGGCTGGTGGTCGCCACCGGCCCCGCGACCGAGATCGGGCGCATCGGCGGCCTCTTGGCAGGCGTTGAACAGCTCACGACGCCGCTTGTCGCGCAGATGGACCATTTCGCGCGTTGGTTGTCCTTCCTGATCCTCTTGGCCTCCGGACTCCTGCTGGTCTGGGGCTATTTCGTCGGCCATCACGACTTCTCCGAGATGTTCATGGCCGTCGTCGGGATCGCCGTTGCAGCGATCCCCGAAGGCCTGCCGGCGGTCATGACCATCACGCTCGCCATCGGCGTCCAGGCCATGGCCCGCCGCAACGCCATCGTCCGACGCCTGCCCGCCATCGAGGCGATCGGATCGGTTTCCGTCATCTGCACTGACAAGACGGGCACGCTGACCCGCAATGAGATGGTCGTCGCCGCGGCCGAGACCCAGGAGGGTATCTTCGAGATCACGGGCGAAGGCTATGCGCCCGAGGGGAATGTCACGCCTGCGGGAAACCTCGCGCGTCTCGCGCGTGCGGCTGCGCTCTGCAACGATGCAGCCCTGTCGCAACGCGACGGGAGCTGGGTGGTTGAGGGTGATCCGATGGAAGGGGCCCTTCTCGCCTTCGCGGGCAAGGTGGCGGGGGATCTTCGCAGCGATGGGCGCAGGTTGGATGCCATCCCGTTCGATTCCCGCCACCGCTTCATGGCTGTGCTGACCGAAGGTGCGGAAGGCCGCCTGACCCACGTGAAGGGCGCCCCCGAGCGGGTTCTGCGGATGTGCAGCGATGTGAACGTGCCAGAATGGCTTGCGCGCGCCGATGAAATGGCGAGCCGCGGTCTGCGGGTGCTGGCCCTGGCCGAGCGGCCGGAGACGGATGAACGGATTGACCCGGCAGCCCTGGAGACCGGGCTGAGCTTCCTGGGCCTTGTCGGCCTGATCGACCCGCCGCGCCCGGAAGCCATTGCCGCTGTGGCGGAATGTCGGGCGGCGGGGATCCGCGTCAAGATGATCACCGGCGACCATGCTGGAACTGCCGCCGCCATCGCGGCTCAGATCGGCTTGGAGAACCCGCATCGGGTGCTGACGGGTGCCGATCTCGACCGGCTCGACGATGCTCAGCTCGCCCTGGAGGTCGCCAGCGTGGATATCTTTGCCCGCACCAGCCCTGAACACAAGCTGCGGCTGGTCACCGCCCTTCAGGCCAATGGGCTTTCCGTGGCCATGACCGGTGATGGGGTGAATGATGCGCCCGCTCTCAAACGGGCCGATGCCGGCATTGCCATGGGCCAGAAGGGCTCTGAAGCCGCCAAGGAGGCCGCCGATCTGGTGCTCGCCGACGACAACTTTGCATCCCTCGCCGCCGCGGTGCGAGAGGGGCGGACCGTCTACGACAATCTCAAGAAGGTCATCAGCTGGACGCTTCCCACCAATGCCGGCGAGTCGATGACCGTGGTTCTGGCCCTGCTGCTGGGCCTGGCCCTTCCCGTGACGGCGGTGCAGATCCTGTGGATCAACCTGATCACAGGCATCACTCTCGGCATCGCCCTGGCCTTTGAGCCGACGGAGGTCGGCACTATGGCCCGCCCCCCGAGACCCCGCAATGCTCCGCTCTTGTCCGGGGAGCTCGTCTGGCACGTCGCACTGGTCGCCCTGTTGTTCCTGGCGGCGGTCTTCGGCATCTTCTCCTATGCGATGGACCGTGGCTATCCTCTCGCTTTGGCGCAGACCATGGCCATGAACACGTTGGTGGTGCTGGAGATCTTCCATCTCTTCTTCATCCGAAACATTCACAGCACCTCGCTGACCTGGGCGGCGGCGCGCGGCACGGGCATCGTCTGGATCGTGGTCGTGACCATCACCGTCGCCCAGTTCGCCGTCACCTATCTGACGCCTCTGCAAATGCTCCTGGGCACGCGGCCCGTGCCACTGGCCGATGGCCTGCTAATCCTGGCGGTCGGGGCGGCCTTCTTCGCGATCATCGAGATCGAAAAGCAGATCAGGCTGGGCTTAAGAAGATAGATGCGCGGGAGCCAATGCGCCACCGGCACCCCCCTGCATGGCGCGCCCGCCGGATCGTCGGCTTCGCACGGGCGGTCTTAAAGTCAAGGGTTCGACCAGCCGCCGTTCTAACCCTGGGGGCGGCCGAGCGAAACGATCCGAGATCTATTCACATCTTGTTGAGAATTTAGATTGGTTTCGCTCAAAATGATTTAGATCAATCTCCTCTCCAGTGGTTTGCAAACTATGCCCTCAAGAATAGACCCCTTGAAGGCAACATAAAGTTTGATTGATCTGGAGAAATACAAATGCCGCAGGTCCGCATCGCCTACATGCCTTTGGTCACTTACCCCGAACCGGTTGAGGATGAGTCGATTCTGGCCACCACTGCGTTTGCCTCCGCACTGAAATGCATGCTTCATGTCACGGCATTCTCCGTTCACATTCCGCAGCTGAATTCACCTTTAGGCCAATTTCTTATCGACGTTCCTGGACTTGTCCGCGCCAGCGAGGAGAGGAGCAAGGCAGAGTGCCATCGGCTGCAAGGCTTAATCGAAGAAGCCTCGAGACCGCACCTCGGCGTTCACTGCACCAGCCGGGAGATCGTGCTGGGCGGAGCGCTGAATTCAGCGGCTGCCGAAGCACGTTATTTCGATCTGACTTTGCTTCCCTGGTCCGACGAAATAGTAGGCTCAAAGGATATTGCGGAAGCCGTGGTCTTCGGATCGGGTCGGCCGGCGATCCTGATACCTGCTATACCCAGTCCCGCTTCTTTCGATCATCTTGCCATAGCCTGGGATGCAAGCCGGGTCGCCGCACGCGCCCTTGGTGATGCCCTGCCGCTACTGGTTGACGGCGGCCGCATCTCGGTTCTGACGGTCAAGGACGAAAAACCTCTCAGCGGGCCAAACATTGCTGCAGCTCTTGCCTCCTCCCTAGAGAAGCGGGGATTTCGCGCCAAATCGATCGACATTGCACTCGGAGACAGGGCGATTGGGGAGGTGTTGCAGGAGACTGCGTTGTCGGAGGGGGCACAAATCCTGGCGATGGGAGGCTTCGGTCATTCCCGCATCCGTGATTTTATTCTTGGCGGTGCGACCAAGGGTGTTCTCAACGACCTCAGACTGCCGGTCCTCTTCTCGCACTGATTGCATAACGCCAATACCGCACTAACCCGATGTGAAGGTTCACGAAAGTAAAGTTCTCATTGACGACCAAATACTCTCTTATGGACGGCGGACGGCCAAAGTGCCGTTGGCGCAATCGACAAAAAGATCATTGCGGCCTTTGTTCGTCGAAGCGATCGTGAGCCATATTCCGCATGGCGTAAGCCGAGGCACTCACCCCTTGGCCGATAAGCCGGCGTACTGACGCGTGGCCGCATCGTCGTTTTCCATAGGGTGATCAAAGGCGTGCCCATCAACCTTACTTGAAGGAACTTTGACTCACTGTCGCTCTTACCCATCCGCGAGTGTGATCGCGGAGGTGGCATGTCAGACGGAATTGCGGTCGTCACAGGAGGAAGCGCCGGCATCGGCCTTGCAACGGCGCAGCGGCTAGCCCGCAACGGCTGGTCAGTGGCGATCCTGGCGAGAGATCAGACGAGGCTGGACGAGGCGGCGGGACTGTTGCGGGAGACGGGGGCTCGCGTGCTGCCGCTTTCAGTCGACATGGCTGATGCAGCGGGCGTCGGCAGAGCCGCCGACCAAATCGAGCAGGAGCTCGGCCCCATCCGGGTTTGGGTCAACAACGCGATGTCGACGGTCATTGCGCCGGCCGATGAAATCAGCGCTGACGACTATGCTCGCGTCACGGCTACGACGTATTTGAGCCAGGTTCATGGAACCCTGGCCGCACTTCGCTTCATGAAGCCGCGGAACCAGGGGCTGATCGTGCAGATCTCCTCCATACTCGGCTTCCGCGGCGTTCCCCTGCAGGCCCCCTACTGCGCCGCGAAATTTGCGGTGTCGGGCTTCACGGATGCTCTCCGCGCCGAGTTGATCGCAGATGAGATCAATGTGTCCCTCTCTGTTGTCTATCTGCCGGCGGTCAACACCCCGCAATTCACCTGGTCCCGCAATCTCAGCGGCCGCGAGCAGATTGCTCCTGAGCCCATCTATGACCCGCGCGTCTGCGCGGAAGCCGTGCTTGCAACCGTTCAGAACCCGACGCGTGAGGTATGGGTTGGCCGGCGGACCTTCGGTCTCGCAATAGGACAAGACCTGGCCCCGGCCTATGCAGACAGTGCAGCGAGCGGCTTCAAGGAAGATCAGCTTGGAGAGCGTGCTGACGACCGCCCTGGCAATTTATGTGACCCGGTCCCCGGGCCAGCCAAGATCGATGGTCCCTGGACGCCGACCATCACCTCGGCTCCAGGACAGATCTTCACGAGCGGCCACCGCACCCTGGGCGATTTCGCGTTGGGAGCGCTGGCGGGCGGCCTTGCCACTGCGGGAGCGCTTGCCATATCAAAAATGATCCGTCAGCGGACATGAACGAGCGCCCTGATTTTCAGGCAGAATCCTGCCCTCAACGGCTTGCCTTGCGTGACGACGGTTACCTTCCGCTGGAACGCTACGCGGCGATCGGCGATGGTCGCTCTATCGCGCTGTGCGGAGCCGACGGATCCATCGACTGGTGGTGCGTGCCGGAGATGGACTCACCTCCGTTGTTTGATCGCCTGTTATCACCTGAAGAGGGCGGTTTCTTCAGTCTCGCGCCCGACTTGCCCTTCAGGGTTCAGCAGCGCTACCGACACGATGGCAATGTGCACGAAACCCTGTTCACGACCGAGTCGGGCCAGGCCCTCCTCGTCGAGTCCCTCAATAGCGGTTCTGCAGGTCGCCTGCCGTGGACCGAACTGGCAAGACGCGTGGACGGTGTGGCCGGGACAATGCGTTTCCGGTTCGCATTGCGGCTTGGAACCATGGGGAATTCCGTGTCTCCCTATCTGACCCATTCCGCTCACGGCACAGTGCTCCATGCCGGCGAGATTCTCGGTGCTTTGCGACACAGCGCAAATGTCACCCTGGTGAGCGAGGAGGATGGGCTTCTCACTGGCCACCTGACGGTCGCCCCTGGCGAGCGAGGACTGCTTGGGCTCGTCATCGGCAAGAACGAACCGCTGGTAGCGCGCGGGCTGCTTCCAATCGGGAACTTCATAAATTAAATAAAAGAAGAAAAAAGAAATTTAATCAAACCTATCTGTCATGGATGCTAAGAATAATATATTATCATTTAAGTGAAATACGTAATATATACAAGGATATACTAAAGAGATTAATCGAAGATCTTCTGGATTCAACGCTTGGAAGACGCGTTTGCGCGTGGCGATGATGGCGTCGGGAACGTCGGGCTCTCGGCGCTCTCGATGAAATCCGCGGCAGCCGGTAATATCCGTCAGACTCAGAACACTCGGTCTGCAGAGTGCTGGATTAATGCAACAGTCCCACCCATAGGGTTCTGGTCCCGAATGGTGGGAGGTTAGAATAATTGAAGTCTTTACCAGGAGAAAGCTGCACCCAAACCACACTACGCAAGATCGGAGTAGGAACTGGCATGAAATCGATCGAAAAACCCCTAAACAGCCTGGCATTGGGACGCCGCAGCTTTCTAAATGCCTCGGCTGAACTTGGTGTTGGTGCCGGATTGTCCGCGCCCACCAGTGTCTCCCGCGCCGCAGCGACAGAGATTTCGGACATCTCGTTGCGAGACCAAGACCTGTCATTTATCGGCACGGAAGAGACCTTTTCCACCCATGAGTTGATGGTGCTGAACAACAGGCTGTTCCTCGAGGATACCGGTCTTGCCGAAATCGGCCCGCGCCGCATCGGTGCAATGGATGAGGCGGGGATCAAGGTTCAAATCCTCTCCGCAAATACGCCAGGCGTGCAGGATGTCCCCGGTCGGGAGGGCATCGATTTTGCGTATCGCCTCAACAAGATGCTTGTCGATGGACCGATGGCCACCTATCCGGGGCGATTCCAGGGATTTGCAACCTTGCCGTTGCAGAGTCCGGAGGCCTCAGCGGACGAACTGGAACGCGCAGTTCGGGAAGATGGTTTGGTGGGAGCCCTGACCAACGGAATCATCGGGAAAAAATTCCTCGACCATCCCGATTTTGAGCCCGTGCTGGCGCGTGCCGAAGCCCTTGATGTGCCGATATACATCCATCCAGGCATTCCACCAGACGAAGTTTTCCAAATCTACTACAGCAATATGCGGCCGGAATATCAGACGGAGTTCCAGGACCAGGTTCTCAGCATCTCAGCCTATGGATGGCACCAAGAAGTCGTCACTCAATGCCTTCGAATGATCACGTCAGGGGTATTTGACAGATTTCCCAATCTACAGATCATTATCGGCCATATGGGAGAGGGCCTTCCGTTCTTCTACGAACGTATCGTGGAAAAGATGAGTGAAGTAACCAAAAGCACCCTGAATAAGCCGTTTGAGCAGTATTTCCATGATAACTTCTGGTTCACAACCAGCGCATTCTTCCAGGATGAACTGCTCCATCTCTTGCTGAAGTACATCAGCGTGGATCGGGTGATGTTTGCAACCGACTACCCGTTTGTGAACATGAAAGACGGAACCGACTGGTTTCGAGCAGTCAATCTGCCGCGTGAAACCAAGGAAAAAATTGCGTTTCGAAATGCAGAAAAACTGTTCAGAATAAGTCATAAGAGAAATAGTGATCAGCATCTCCCGGGAGATGCTTTCTGGTTAGGGGTCTTGTGGTCCGTGATAGAAATAGTGAGACGATAGCCGTTATAAAAATACTGTAATGGTACGCTTTTACACTATTGGACAGCCTTCCCAGGTTCCTCCTGGCGGCTATGTACCAAGGCCGACATTTACTAAATTGTCCACGCCGCCTGATCACAGCTTCGGTGGGAGCAGTCGTTCGATCTGCCGTGAAAGCCGCAGGACCAGATCATCCCGTCCGGGTGGTGCAGCGATTTGGACGCCGATGGGGAGACCTTCCAGCGACAGCCCAGCCGGAACGGATGCGGCTGGCTGGCCTGTGGCATTGAAGATGTCAGTGAAGGGAGCGAACTGGACTCCCTGACTGCACCATTTTTCGTAATCAAAGGCATCAGTCCGTGTGTCGAACTCGCCTATCCGCGGCGCAAGAAGAGCGGTCGTGGGGGTAAGAACCGCATCGAATGGTGAGAACTCGGCAAGAATTTCGGCGCCGATACGATGCAGGCTGTAGCGCGCCTCGAGATAGTCGACCGCATCCAGCCCGCGCATGCGTTCTATGGCAAAGGCGGTGATCGCCTCCATCTCATTTGCGTTGGCTTCGCGACCCAGGGCTCTGGATCGTTGGCGCAAGAGAAGGACAATGTCCGCAAACCAACATTTTTCAGCTGCAAGCCCCAAGCAAGGCTTGTTTGGCAGAGCGATCTCTTCAAGGCGATGACCCGACGCACTCAGCAGTCCCGCAACATGCCTGACTGCTTTCGCTATCTCGGCATCGATCCTGGTGCCATCCGGCCTCTCGGTCGCAAATCCAATGCGCAGAGGTCCGGGTGCATCGTCTGTCACTGCAAGGTAGGACGCGACGACAGGGTTGACTTGATATTGCGCTCCCGGTTCAGGGCCAGCCAGCACGTCGAGAAATGCTGCACTGTCCCTTACCGTCCGTGTCAACACGTGCTCGCTGTTAAGCCCAGCGGCAAGCTCCGGAAACGCTGGTCCGACGGGCACAAGTCCACGGCTCGGTTTCAGACCAAAGAGGCCGCACAGGGCGGCGGGAACGCGGATCGAACCCGCATTGTCGTTGCCATGGGCCACCGGGACCATGCCCCCCGCGACCGCTGCCGCCGATCCCCCGCTGGAGCCGCCCGGCGAGCGGTCAAGGTTCCACGGATTGCGCGTCGGGCCGCGCAGCGTCGGCTCTGTCGTCCAATCGGAAGCAAATTCGGGCGTGCTCGTCTTTCCGATCAGGACCACCCCCGCTCGCCGCAGACGGCGGATATACTCGCTGTCAGGCAGCGGCGGGCTATCCTCAAGGAAACGACAAGAGAAAGTGGTCGGCCACCCTTCCACAAAGAGATTATTGTCCTTCACGAGGAAGGGAACGCCGGCGAGGGGTGCTGTCCGATCCACCTTCCCAGCCGCCAAGAGGGCCTGATCTTCGTCAAGCAAGACCACGGCGTTGAGGTCGGGATTGCGGGCCTTGACGGTGGCGATCGCGCAGGCGGCGATGTCGCGCGGATCGCTCTCACCGCTGCGGACGCGCCGTGCGATCTCCAAGGCGTCAAGGCGTCTGTAGGTCTCGATATCCACCTGGTCGTGTCCGCCTCCGCCCCTTCCCTCGGGACTGCAGATCCTATTTCAGCCAGGCATCGACTGTAGCGGCGTGGTTTGCCACCCACTCGTCGGCGACCTCCTGCATATCGCGTCCCTTCACATCAACCTCCTCGGTTGCGCGACCAACATCGTCTGCAGAAAGGGTCAGTGCCTTCAGGATCGATCCCGCATAGGGGGTCTTCGCAATGAACTCCTTGTTCGCCAATTTGCCGATGGTGCCGGACTTGTAGCCACAGTCCCAAGTTGCTTTAGGATTCGTGCCCCAGGCGGGATCCGTGAAACAGGCATCTTCCGCTTTCGGGAACTCCACCCAGGCCCCATCATACTTCGTCGTCAGCCAATAAGGCGCATAACCCCAGGCGAGAATAGGCTCCTTTTTTTCCTCAGCACCGGTGATCGCAGCAGCAAGGGCGACAGGCGACCCAGCGGAGATAATCTCGATATCAATCCCGAAGGCATCGGCTCGTTTGTCGACGTCCGTCGTCCAGTCTGCAGGAGCGTTGACGAAACGGGCTTTTGGGGCGGTCTCGGCCGTCGCCAGAGCCTTGATGCAATCGGGCTTCTTCAGCGCCTCATAATCGGGCAAGCCTGGGCACACCGATTCCATATATTTCGGATACCACCAGCCCTCCTGAACCACGATCCCCGTGGAGCCGAAATCTGCAACCTTGCCGGAGGAGAGCGCATCCTGCACCGGGGCCGGCGTCGTGCCCCATGCCCCAGTGGTGATGGGGAAGTCACCGGTCACGACGCCTTGAAAATGAGCGGTATAATCAACCGTCGCGAATTCTACATTGTAGCCAGCCTTCTTCAGTGCAGCGCCATAGACCATGGAGACGAAGTCGAAATCCGACGAGTTTATGAGAGGAAGCCTGATTGGGTCCTTACTCTCAGCCTGTCCCGCCCAGGCAGACAGAGATGACAGCGCCAAGGCGCCACTGATCAAAGACGCCGTCAGTCCTTGGCTTACAGAAAATTTCATTCTCCCCTCCATTTTGCTTCTTTCTGGCTTCCTCTCAGAAGAGGCAGCTCCGCAAGAATGTCAAGGCGCCTCGGCGCCCCTTGGTGCCAAGGTTTCAGCATGCGGCGACCGGGCGGCGAGCGCGCCCAACAAGCGGGCGCAGACGATGGTGAGCGCAACGAGTGAAAGCCCGGCCAGGAGACCCTCTCCCGTATCAATCTTGCCGAGTGCGGTCAGAGTATTCGCCTCCAAGCCGCGGGTGCCAACCATCGCGGTGACGACAAGCATGCCGAAGGCCATGATCATCGTCTGGTTCAGCCCAAGCAGCAGGTCGCGTCGCGCTATCGGCAGCTGAACCAGGAACAGCCGTTGCCACCGGCTACACCCGCTCATTGTCGCCGCCTCCATTATGCTTTTTCCTGTTTGCAACAGGCCCGTCTGCGTGAAGCGGATGGCGGGGGCAATCGCATAAATGGCAATAGCCGCCAGGGCTGGCACGTCGCCAATGCCGAGGATCATCATGGCCGGAACAAGATAAACGAAGGTGGGCAGGGTCTGGATCAGATCGACCACAAGGTTATTCACCATGGCGATGCGCGGGTTCAAGGCGCCGAGCATCCCAAGGGGAAAGCCTATCAGTGCGGCAATCAACGCTCCAAGAGAGGCCAGGTAGAGCGACGTCATCGCCGGAGACCAGTAGCCGGCAATCACCACGAAGGCGAGGAGCATGCCTAGCTTGGCCGCAAGCCGGACCCCCCCAGCATAAAAGCCAGCGCATATGGTTGCAGCGACAAACAACGACCATGGAATGGCGTGGAGGGCATCTTTGTAGGGCCGCAGAATGGATATGATCAACCAGTCGCGCAGGCTGCTCACTTCGTCGCCAACAGCCGCATTGATGGCAGACACCAGCATATTGAACCAGCTGCTGGTCTTGATGATAAAGTCGGCGGGAAATCGAGTGAGCGCCGGATCTATGGCCGTTGCCAGGATTGAGAGCGCGAGCACCCCCAGTATCGCAGTGATCCGCGGATGCCGCCGGTGAAATCCCGACGGCTTCGCGACGACATGGATCGTGGGCTTGAGCGCCACTGCCCGGCACAGCCGATCCAGGCTTATTGCCAGGAGCGTAAGGGCAAGCCCGGCCTCGAGAGCCGGCCCCAACCGCAATGATTTCAGGGCTGCAAAAAGATCGTTCCCGAGGCCTCCTCCACCGATGACCGCCGCGAAAGCGGCCACGGCGAACGACAGGTTCACAACCTGATTGAGACCGACAAGCAGATTAGCGCGCGCTGCAGGAAGGCAGACGATCGTGATCTTCTGCCATGTGGTGCAGCCATTGATCTCTGCGAGCTCAAGGGTGCTGCAGGGCAATTTCTGCAAAGCGAGGGTGGTGACCCGGGCCATGGGGGGCATGGCGAAGATGACGGTCGCAATGAGGCCCGACAGCGGACCAAACCCGAACAGGACGACGATGGGCAAAAGATAGGAAAAGATCGGCAGGACCTGCAGCAGATCGTAAACGGGTGTGAGGACGCGCCCCATGGCCGGCCTCCGCCACGCCAGCACGCCCAGGGCGATGCCAAGCACCGCTCCCACCGCCACGGAGGTCGTGACCAGCGCCATGGTCATCATGGCGCTCTCCCACAGACCGAACATCAGCAGATATATCCCCGTCCCCGCCAGCAAGCTCGCAAGCCGCCATCCACCCGCCCATTGCGCGAGGGTGATCGTGGCCCCTAAAGTCACGAACCAGGACAGCGGTGGCATCATCCCATCGGCAACGATCCATGTCGGCACCTTGAGCCCGGAGGCGAGAAGTCCCTGGAGAAAAACCATCGGCCACTCGATGACCTTTGCGGCACCGCGCAGCAAGGTGCCGACCTCCACCCCCCCGATTGTTGCGTCACGCGCGAACCACTTGAATGATTCCGTGATGACCGGGGCGACGGCGGGAACCCATTCCTTTGGCCAGATCCGTCCCCAGTCGAAGGTGGATGCCAGTATTGCGACCAGAATTACTACAAGGGGCACGACATGACGAAAATTCTGGCGTCCCGGCATGACTATGGACCCTGCGTCCATGGTCATGGTCTCTTGTGCCGCTCAGCCAGGATATCGATCACAGTGCCCGGCTTGAGTTCCCCGAGAACTCGTCCCGCGTCGTCCGCGACGGCCAGCGGGTGCCCGGCATCGAGCACAGGGATGGCGACATCTCGGATCCGCGCGGACGGGTGCAGAATTTCACCGTCGGTGTCATCACTTGCCGCTGTCATCGCCGTGCGTACTGTCATGACGTCGGCCAGGGCGACCTTGCTCGTAAACCGCGCCACATAATCATCGACAGGATTGAGCACGAGATCTTCCGGAGTGGCAACCTGCACCACTTCGCCGTCTCTCATGATCGCAATGCGGCTGGCCAGACGAATGGCCTCGTCGAAGTCGTGGGTGATGAACACGATCGTCTTGTGAAGGATCGATTGAAGGCGGAGAAGCTCGTCCTGCATGTCCTGACGGATGAGTGGATCCAGGGCTGAGAATGGTTCGTCCAGAAACCAGACTTGCGGATCAGTGGTGAGGCTGCGCGCGATGCCAACGCGCTGCTGCTGACCGCCCGACAATTCATGGGGATAATAACTCTCCCGGTCTCCCAGGCCGACAAGGGTCACCATCTCGCGCGCCCGATCCTCGCGCTGTCGCCGCGCATGGCCGCGCACCCGCAGTGGAAAAGCGACATTCTCCAGCACGGTGAGATGGGGCAGCAGTGCAAAATCCTGGAAAACCATCGAAATTTTTTCACGACGAAGATTTCGCAATTCAGCAATGCCTGCCTTCGTGATGTTGGTGCCGAGGAGGTCGATAGCGCCGCGGGTTGGAGGGACAAGTCCGGTCATGCAGCGAACCAATGTCGACTTTCCGGAGCCCGACAGGCCCATGATGCAGAAAATCTCACCTTGCGAAACCGACAGTGATACATCGCGTACCGCTGCTGCGAGAGTAAGGGTGTCTGTTTCCGCAGCCTTGGAAAGCATCTCCGCTCCGGGGCCGAAAACCTTCCAAACACGGTCGCAGGTCAGCAGGGGACTCTGCGCCGCGGTCGGTTTGGTGTCTCTCATTCAGCTCAACCTCTGTTTTTGCTCGTCACAAAGATGCCCAAGATGATTGGCGCTTCTTTGCGTGCCGACCTTCGGCGCTGAGACGCGCACCTTAAAGAGCACGGAGTGAGAAACAGCGAAAGTGGGGTGTGTCAGCCATACCAATCGCTCATATCACTTAAGGTCGCCCCTTCAACTCTGAACGGCGAGATACAGCTTGCGGGAGCACGCGGTCGCCAGGGGGGCAGAGGGAGGTCAGCTCAGGGTGTTCGAAGTGGCCTGCAGGCGACATCGCATGACGGTGAGAACCTCATCTCAAGGCGAACCTGGCTTCGAGGGCGCTGATTTGGAGGTTCGTCAGCTGCTGAATTCGAAGGCCCTTCGTCAATATTGAAAGCTTGGCGGTCTCCTCCAGCTCTTCTGATGCAAATACCGCCTCGTCCAGTGTCCGGCCGCATACCACAGAGCCGTGATTGGCGAGGAGCAGAGCGGCATGGGTGGGCGCTCTCGCCCGAACAAGCGGTTCTATTTCGGACGACCCCGGCATCGTGTAGGGGAGCAGGGGAACACGACCGACGCGCATGACCATGTAGGGGGTGATGGGCTGAATGGCGTTCTCCGGATCGATGTCGGCAAGGCACGATATGGCCGTCGCGTATGTCGAATGAAGATGGACTACCGCCCGGGTATCAGGGCGGCCCCGGTAGAAACCGCGATGAAGCGG
This sequence comes from Rhodoligotrophos appendicifer, assembly GCF_007474605.1. Taxonomy (NCBI): domain Bacteria; kingdom Pseudomonadati; phylum Pseudomonadota; class Alphaproteobacteria; order Hyphomicrobiales; family Rhodoligotrophaceae; genus Rhodoligotrophos; species Rhodoligotrophos appendicifer. The sequence goes on from NZ_VHKL01000011.1 coordinate 22,346, forward strand.
CAGTTCCTTTGTCGGGGGAGCGCCTGCGATGTGGTTCCAGTCGACGTCGAGTTTGGAGAGTTCCGGCGCTTCCAAAAGGCCCAGGCAGGCATTGGTCGGGGTTACGAGGAAACCGTCCTCCAGGCGTACGGAGATATTTCCGGAGGATCCAACAGTAAAACCGCGGCCGAATAGTAGGCGGCCCATAGGCAGATCCGTTCGCGAAGTTCGGTTTCGTTCATGGTGCTGCCAGGGCTCGCAGTGCTTTGGCGTAGAAATCCGGGGCTCCGAAATTGCCGCTCTTCAGAGCCAGACGGATATCCCGGGCCCCGGCTTTCGCGGCCAAGGCGGGGATGCCGGGATCGATCTCGGGGCCGATCTCCAATGACCGCAGACCAAGGGCCGTGACGACGGCGCCGGACGTCTCGCCGCCGCCGATGGCCAGACGTTCGACGCCATTGGCAACGAGTTCCACGGCAAGCGTGCCGAAGAACTCCTCGATCCTCGCGGCCAACGCTTCTCGGCCATAGCGAGCCTGGGCCTCTGCCACAGTTTGCGGATCGGCAGTCGAATAGACGATGGGGGCTGCCGCCTGATGGGAACGAACGAAGTGCAGGGCATCGGCCACCGTGAGCGTCGCCCCCATCAAGGTTGTCGGCTCGACGGCCAGTCCCGGATGATCTTCGAGGTGGCGGGCGAGCTGGGCGCGGGAGGCTGGCGAGCAGGAGCCGGAGAGGGCGATTCCGGGCCCTGCCAGGCCAGAAAAGCTCCGACGCCCGGCACCGAGCCTGGCTTCCTTTCGAAAGTTATCCGGGATGCCGACAGCGATTCCGGAGCCGCCGGTGACCAGCCTGTGGCCGGCGATGGCGGCCCCAATGGCGCGCAGGTCAGCGGGGGTGATCGCATCGACGACGACGAGGCGGCGGCCGGAGGCGGACTCCTGGGCCAGGGCCGCATCGATGGCTGCGGACCCGCGGCGCACAATTTCATAGGGAACGAGGCCAATCTCGCCTCTGGTCTGGCGGCGGAGCCAGCGGCGGATATCCGGGTCCGTCATGGGATTCAGCGGATGATGTTCCATGCCCGACTGGTCCAGCAGCCGGTCGCCGATGAAGAGGTGACCCTGGTAAAGGGTGCGGCCCGTCTCGGGAAAGACAGGGCAGACCACGGCGATTTCGGCGCCGAGCGCGTCAGCGAGCGCCTCGGCCACCGGGCCGATGTTTCCCTCGGGCGTGGAATCGAAGGTCGAGCAGTATTTGAACAGAATTTGGGTGCAGCCCTGGCGCTGTAGCCAGTGCAGCGCCGCCAGGGATTGCTCGACGGCGGCAGACGGGGCAATCGACCTCGTCTTAAGGGCGACCACGCCAGCCTCGCAGCCAATCGCGGCCTCGTCCGACGGGATGCCGACGAACTGGGTGGTCGCCATGCCACCCTTGGCCAGAGTGTTCGCCAGGTCGCTCGCGCCGGTAAAATCATCCGCTATACAACCGAGAAGCATTGGGTCGCCGCCTCACAGGTCAGGACAGGGAAAACCAAAGTGTCTTCGTCTGCAGATACTGATCCATGGCTTCCAGACCTTTATCCCGCGCGAGAGACCCCGACCTCTTATAGCCGCCAAAGGGCGTCTTCACATCGCCTTCGCTGAAGCCGTTGATGGAGATGGTCCCGCAGGGAAGCAGACGGCCGAGCCTGAAGGCCTTGTCGATGCTCTTGGTGAAGACCGTCGCATGCAGGCCGTAGTCTGTATCGAGGGCGAGTTCGAGCGCCTCCTCAAAGCTCGCGACTTCCATCACCCCCAGAACTGGACCAAAGATTTCCTCCTGGGCAATGCGCATGTTGCCTTGAACACCCTCGAAGACGGCAGGATTGATGAAAAAGCCCCGGTCGTGGCCTTCTGAGTGGCCTCCATGCAGGAGACTGGCGCCTTCACCACGGCCGATTTCGATGTAGTTGCGGACACGCTCGAAATGCTCCTGGGTGACCATCGCGCCAATGGCTGTGTCAGGATCGAGGGGATTGCCCACCACCATCGTCTTCGTCTTCGCAATAACCTTATGAAGGAACTCATCCTTCAGTTTGCGATGGACGATCTGGCGCATATTCGCAGAGCAGTTCTGGCCGCCGTTCCAGAAGGCTGCATTCACTGCACTCTCGACAAGATTGTCGGTGATGTCGGCATCCTCGAGGATGATGAAAGGGCTCTTGCCGCCCATCTCCAGGCCGATTGGCTTGAGATTGCTTTCGGAGGAATATTTCAGAAAGTGGCGCCCTACTTCGGTCGATCCGGTGAAGGAGACAATGTCGATGTCGGAATGGCGACCGATGGCCTGGCCTGTGGTCTCCCCTAGGCCTGGCAACACGCTTAACACGCCGGGCGGTACGCCGGCCTCCGTCGCCAGGGCGGCGAGGCGCAGCGCCGTCAAGGGCGTCTGCTCTGCGGGTTTCACGATTGCCGAGCAGCCAGAGGCGAGTGCGGGTGCGAGCTTCCAAGCGCACATCAGGAGCGGGAAATTCCAGGGGAGGACCAGTCCCACAACGCCGGCTGGCTCCTTCACGATGAAGGATGCCACGGTTTCACCGGTGGGAACGACCTTGCCGAAAACCTTGTCGATGGCCTCGGCATACCATTGAAAAAAGGTCGGCACTTCGTTGCCGATCTCATGCAGACAATCCTTGATCGTTTTTCCGCTGTCCACGGATTCAAGGACAGCCAGCTCCTCTTTATTCTCGCGGACCAAGGCAGCGAGCTTCAGCAGCACTTCCTTGCGAAATTCGGGAGCCGAACGCGACCACGTGCCCGCCTTGAACACGGCGCGGGCAGATGCAACGGCCCGGTCAACGTCCTGGATACTGCAGTCGCGTACAGTTCCCAGGATTTCGCCGGTGGCGGGATTGACGTTCTCGAACACGTCGCTGCCCCCTGACGTGTAATCACCATCGATGAAGGCCTGGGAGTGAAAGGTCAGGGATGAGGCTATGCGTCGATAGTGATCATGCGAACTCAAGGATGACATTGGCTTTCCTCAGTTTGGCTCGTTCCCGCGTTTCGGTCAGGCAATGACAAGATCGGTGGCCGTATCGATCAGCAGGCAACGGTTGAGATCTATGTCGATGTCGAGGGATGTCTTGGCACCGCCCAGTTGGTTCGAAGGCAATTCGGCAGTCGTGACACTCCCGCCCAGCTTGAAGGACGCATATGAGCGGGAGCCGGTCGGCTGGAGGATGTCGATTACGATCGTACGGCGCACCACACCCTCGGACGGTGGCGTCGATGAGGATCGGGACATATGATCAGGCCGGATCCCAATCTGCACAGCTGCGCCCTCCGCTAAACCCAAGTCTCTCGTTTTGGCCCTGGGCAGGGGAAAGATGTCGCCGTCGGTCATGCGGATCGTGATGTCATCCGGAGCTGGTCCGTGCGACAGGGTTCCGCTCAGAAAATTGATCGTTGGGGTGCCAAGGAAGCTTGCTACGAACTTCGTTCGCGGCTTGTTGTAGAGCTCGAGCGGCGTTCCAATCTGCTCAATTCGACCCGCGCGCATCAGCAGGATGCGGTCCGCCAAGGTCATTGCTTCCACCTGGTCGTGAGTCACATAGATCATCGTCTGGCGCAGTTCGCCGTGCAGTCGCTTGATCTCTGTCCTCATCTCCTCGCGCAGCTGGGCATCCAAATTCGACAAGGGCTCGTCGAAAAGGAATACCCGGGCATGGCGGACGATTGCGCGACCAATGGCAACGCGCTGGCGCTGGCCGCCGGAGAGCTGCTTGGGAAGGCGGTCCAGATAAGGGGTGAGTGCAAGCAACGCGGCCGCCTCCCTTACCCGGGAGTCGAGCTGATCTTTGGGGAATTTACGGGCTCGAAGGCCGAATGCAATGTTCTCATAAACGTTCAAGAACGGGTAGAGGGCGTAGCTCTGAAAGACCATAGCGACGTCGCGGTCACGCGGACTGAGGCGGTTGACCGCCTTGCCGTCGATCTCAATGGTCCCCGCATCGATCGGTTCCAGGCCGGCAATGGATCGGAGTAGCGTGCTCTTGCCGCATCCCGAAGGTCCGACAATGACCACGAACTCGCCATCGCCTACCTCAAGATCCACATCATCGACGACACGAAGATCGCCGAAGCTCTTACGGATGCCGCTCAGCCTGACTGTCCCCATAACCGGTGCGCCTGACTTGTTTAGAGATCAACCGACTTAGGTTCATCAGCACCCGCCCCGAACCGCTCGGCATTGCGCTGCAGCTTCAACCGCCATTGCGGATCATCAACCACCGACCTGTTCACAATTGAGGAAGGAAGGCGACCGCCGAGCGCCTCAAGCACCGCCCTCACATCCGCTGCGCCATTACCGGCGATGCATTCGTTGGTCCAGCAGAGCGCGTGAGGGCTGAGCACGACATTGTCGAGCTTCAGGATGGGGTCGTCATCGGCTGGAGGTTCCTGGGCAAAGACGTCGAGGCCGGCGCCTGCGATTGCTCCTTGCTGCAGTGCCTCGGTCAGGGCGACCTGGTCCACGATGCGCCCGCGCGCAGTGTTGATGAGCAGGGCCGTGGGCTTCATGAGACCTATCGCACGGCGATTGATGAGCTTCTCGGTGGCGGCATTGAGCGGACAATTGATGACGAGAATGTCCGCCTGTCCGAGGACATCGTCGAAATCGAGAAGGTCCACGCCGAGCGCTGCTGCCTGTTCCGTGCTCGCATAGGGGTCGTGGGCGATCATCCGCAGATCGAAGGGCTTCAGCAGCCGGAACATCTCCGATCCGATGTTGCCGAGGCCGATCGACCCTAAGGTCTTTCCAACAAGTCCAGTGCCGACGAAACTTCCCTTTTCTGCAAAGCCTCGGGCTCCCCGTCGCGCGAGACGGTCCTTCTCCAGCAGCTTCAGGGTCAGCGCCAGGATCAAGGCAATGATCGAGGTTGCAACCGGCCTGCGAACGCCATCAGGCGTATTGACCAAGGCAATTGAGCGGCGCGTGAGGGCATCCACGTCGACGCTGTCGAAGCCGACACCGAAACGGGCGACGAGGGCCAAGCGATCGCCATCGGGGAGGCTTTCGGCCGTTACGAGAGGATCATCTACAATGAGGGCATCCACGCCCTCAAGGTCCGCGGATTCGATCCTATTGCGCATTGGCAGGAAGCGGATCGCGATGCGGGGGTCACCGCTCAGCGGAGACAGATCAAAATCCGGATAAGCGAACTCACCCGCATCGTTCAGAAAGTCACCGCTGAGGGCCACGACGAAGCGCTCATCGCCATGCGGGACGCTCATATGCCGGTCTTCTCGCGGACCTGCTGGATCGCATCGGTCAAGGCGCTCTGCAGGAGCCATACGTCGCCGGAATAACAGAGGAAATCGACGCCAGCCTGACGGAGCCGAACGCCGGCAGCAACGTCTTGGACGAGGTAGCCGAAAGACTTGCCGTGCTTCTTGCATGCATCGGCCACGCGCTTTTCGGCGGCGATGAAGGTGGGATGATCGAACTGACCGGGAATGCCCATGGAGCAAGTCAGATCGAAGTGCCCGATCCAGAGACAATCCACGCCCTCCAGGGCGGCCAAGGCGTCTGCATTCTCGACGCCCAAGGCCGTTTCGATCTGGGGGAAGAAGGCAGTCTTCCTATTGGCCTTGTCGAGCTTTTCCAGAACAGGGCCACCAGAGTAGCGATCATGGGCGATGCGCAAAGCAACGCCCCGCTTGCCCGTCGGCACGTATTTCATGGAGTCGATAATGCTCTTCGCCTCTTCGACGGTCTCGACCATTGGCACCATGATGCCTTCGGCGCCCATGTCGCATGCCCGAGCAACGTGATCGTAGCGTTTGGACGGGATGCGCACGATGCTTGGCACATTGCCCGCCTGAAGATACCGAAGCATCGATTTCAACGTCTCGAAGGAAAAGCCGCTGTGCTCGAGGTCGACGAAGGCGAACTGGCAGCCCGTGGCGGCAAGGATCTGGCCGATTCCAGGGGTGGAGAATTCGACCAAGAAGGTGCCGATCTTGAGGTCCTTGGTCTCCAGCAGTTCACGAATCGTGGCGCCCGACATGAACTTTCCTCCCTCTGCAAAAACCTATCATGCAGGTATACCAACATAAACTCGACTGCGTCAATCAGACTGGCTCGAGGGTGAGCGAGCGTTGACCGTATAATATGAATGGTATAACAGGTATGCCAAAGTGTCGGTCTTTTGCGGCTGTGCTGCCCTCGAGGAAGGCGATCGAGAATGAGCTATATCGTTGGGGTCGATATCGGTGGGACATTCACCGATTTTGTCGCTTATGATCGATCAGCGGGCACAATCCGCGCCTGGAAGACTTTGAGTACACCGGAAAATCCTTCCGCTGCCGTTCTCAACGGCCTGTCGAGCTTAGGCTCACTTGCCAGCGTCGACTATCTCAAACTCGGGACCACAGCGGCCACAAATGCTCTGTTGGAAAGCAAGGGCGCGCAGGTCGCCTATGTCACCACCAAGGGGTTCCGCGATGTTCCGTTCATTCAGCGCGGCGGCCGTCGCTCCCATTACGACCTCGGTTGGCGCAAGCCGAAGCCGCTGTGTCTGCGGCAGAATTCAGTCGAGATCGACGAGCGGATCACGTCCGACGGCAGTGTCATCAAGGAGTTGGACCTGGATTCGGCCCGGCTGACACTGGAAAATCTGTTGAGCCAGGGCACGATTGAAGCCGTTGCCGTCAATCTTCTCTTTTCCTATGCAAATCCGGCGCATGAATTCGCTTTGCGGACCCTATTGTCCGATCTTGCTCCCGACCTCCCGGTGTCGATCTCCTATGATGTCCTGCCGAAATGGAAGGAATATGAGCGGGCCTCGACGACGATCGCCGATGCGTTCATCAAACCTTTGATCACCCGCCAGATGACTTCGATGGAGAGGCGCCTGAAGGACGAGGGATTCACGGGGCGGTTCGTCGTCATTCGCTCCAATGGCGGCGAGATGACGGCGGATGCCGCATCGAAGCTGCCGGTCCACCTCGCCCTGTCCGGGCCCACGGGCGGCGTCATTGCCTCGCGGGTCATGGCGAAGCTGCTCGACATCGAAAATGTCGTCACGCTCGACATGGGAGGAACGTCGACAGACGTCGCGACGGTGATCGGTGGACGAGAGCGCTTCACGACCGAGTTCCAGATCGAATATGGCAAGCCGATCCAGATCCCGATGATCGACATCCGCACGATCGGCGCCGGCGGAGGCTCCATCGCTTGGATGGACAAAGCGGGCATGCTTCACGTCGGTCCGCAAAGCGCAGGCGCCAATCCGGGGCCGGCCTGCTACGGGTTCGGCGGCACCGAGGCGACCGTGACGGACGCAAATGTCGTGCTGGGGCGGATCAGTCCGAGCAACTTCCTTGGCGGCGGCATGCGACTCGACGCGGAGGCCGCTGCGCAAGTGGTGAGCAATGTCGCCGACAGGATCGGTCTGAGCCTCGAAGACACGGCGCTCTCCATCGTGCGGATCGCAAACAACAACATGGTGGGTGCTCTGCGGGCCGCACTCATCGAAGAGGGGCTGGATCCGCGTGAATTCACGCTTGCAGCCTTTGGCGGGGCAGGTCCTGTCCACATCGCCGATTTGATGCGGGAGGCGAACATCCCGACCGGCATCGTGCCGAATTTTCCCGGGCAGTTCTCGGCCTATGGATTTACCCTGACTGACGGCCGAGTGGATCGTCATCGTTCTGTGCCGATGCTGTCCCGGACATTCGACACGGAGCGGGCGAACGCCGTGCTGCGGCAGCTTTCCGATGATTGCAGCGACGATCTTGCGGGGCAGGGTTATGGTGCCGGTATCACCGTGTCCAATGCCCTGGAAATGCGTTACTTCGGGCAGAACCACGAGCTTGACGTCGAGATCGGGACGCAGACTTTCGGTCCCGACACCATCGACGGGCTCTGGGAGGCCTTCCACCGAATCCATGAGAGCCGCTACGGCTATCGGATTCCTGGAGAGATGATCGAGGTCGTGAATTTCAAATCCACCGCCATCGCCCAGACGGACAAGCCCGACATTCCAAGACTCCCGGAGGCGGACGGGCCACCGGAACCGGTAGGGACGCGGTGGGTGACCTTCGACAGCCGGCTGGAGACGCGGATCTTTAACCGGTCTTCGCTGAGGGCAGGACATCACATCATCGGCCCCGCGATCATCGAGGAGAGCGCATCGGTCACGCCCTTGCCTCCAGGACAGACGGCCCGTGTGGATGCCTACGGCAATCTCATCATTTCCTTTTCGCAGTCATAGGAGAGGCTCCCATGAAGTTCTCCGCGAACAAGCTGTATATCGAAAAGTACGTCAAATGCGCCAATTGCGGTGTGCTGATCTACGGGCCGTCCATCGCGGCGCGGGATGGAAGCGGGGACGTATTCTGTTCGGACTGGTGTGTCGACTGGAAGGCCGCGCGGGCTGCAAGCGATGCAGAACCGCGGCTGCCATTGCCGCGTGAGGCACGCGAGCCAAGCCTTCAGGGCCGCGACATGGTGGCCATGAAAATTCTCGAGGGCAATCTGGTCTCGATCTGCCGAGACATGGGCATCACGTTGATGAAGACGGCCTATTCGACGATCTTCAGTGAGTCGCTCGACTTCACCTGCGGCCTCTTCGCGGCCAATGGCGACATGATTGCTGTGGGCGAATTCTGCCCGTCGATGATCTCGGGTATGCCGATGATCATCAAGACCGTCATCCAGGAGATCGAGCCCGGGGAGATGGAGGAGGGCGACATCCTGCTCCACAACGATCCGTATCGGGGCGGCATGCATACGCCGGAGCATCTGTTCTTCAAGCCGATCTTCTTCGAGGGTGAGCTGGTCGGCTTTTCAGGGGCGATCGGCCATGTCGCCGAGATCGGAGGCGTGGCTCCGGGGAGCTTCTACGCTGAAGCGCGCGACATCTTTGCGGAAGGTCTGCGCGTCCCGCCGGTCAAGATCAAACGGCGCGGCGAGGACAATATCGACGTCTGGAAGATCCTCCTCGCCAATGTGCGCACACCGCGGACGAATCATGGAGATTACCGCGCGTTGATCGCGGCGGTCGATCTGGGCGAGCGGCGCACAATCGAACTGCTGCAGAAGTATGGCAAAGAACATTTCACGCAGATCACCTCCAGTCTGATGGACTATGCCGAAGAGAGGATGCGCGCGGAGATCAGCGACATTCCAGACGGGCACTATTCATTTCAAGATTTCATGGAGGATGATGGTCTGGTCGACCAAGAACTGCGCATCCATGTAGACCTGTTCGTCCAGGGAGACGAGATCGTTGCCGATTTCAGCAAGAGCTCACCGCAGGCGAAAGGGCCCATCAACACGCCCTTGAGCATTCCCACGGCGGCCACCCAAAACGCAATCCTTCAGTTGACCGACGGTTCGATTCCGAAAAATTCGGGCTGCTTCCGTCCGATCAAGATCATCGCGCCGCCCGGTTCGTTGCTGAACGTGAACTATCCCGCCCCCGAAGTCGGGGGAAACACCGAATGTCATCCGAGGATTGCCTATACGGTGTTGGGTGCATTGGCCACGTGCCTGCCGGGCAGGGTGCCTGCTGCGGATGGTTCTACTTGGTCGAACTTCCTGTTCGGCGGAACCGACCCGAGAACCGGAGAATATTACTGCTGCTACGACGTGCATATCGTCGGCTGGGGTGGATCGGCCTCGGGAGATGGGAACAGCGCTGTCGGCAGCATCAACGGGAATTGTCCCATGGTGCCCATCGAAGTTTATGAAACGCGATTTCCATGGATTGTGGAAGAGTACTCCCTGGTGCCGGATTCCGGGGGAGCGGGACAGTTTCGTGGTGGGCTCGGCGTCAGGAAAGTTGTGCGGTGCGATGCCGACGAAATCACCTTCAGCCATATGGGCGATCGCCACAAGCGGGGTTCCTGGGGCCTCAATGATGGGGAAGAGGGCCAGCCCGGCTCATTCCTCTTCGAAGAGGCGGGCACGCAGGGCTGGAAGCCGGTCACGCAAGTGTTCAACAAGGTGTCTTCAAGCAAGTTCGCCAACCTGACCGCGCATCGCGGCGATCGAATTCAGATCACCACACCAGGCGGCGGCGGCTACGGCCTGCCGAGCGACAGAGAGACTGCATCCACAGCGGAGGACTTTTCGGAGGGATTCGTGTCGCGACCGTAATGCGCGGGAGCATGGTCAGATCGGCCAATAGATTTAAGGCCGTGACCTCTGAAAACTGGTTATTGCACCAGAGAACCGATTGTGACTTCTTTCACCTTGACCATGTCGGACGTGGCAAGGTCGAAACTCACGAAATGCTGAGTTTCAAGGTGCAATTTAAAGGCGGATTCGTCGGAATACACTTCGTACAGCAAAAACATAGACTCGTTATCGACTGTTCGAACCACGTCGAATCGATGGCAGCCCTCTTCAAGTCGCAAAGAATCCCTGGCGTTCTCTGTCACCAGTTTTGAAAACGCCTCTATCATGCCGTCGTGAACCGTGAATTGAACAATCACTACGAAGTCCGACATGAGTACATTCCGCTTGGCGAGCAGTCGACGCCGGAGGACGGCATGGACAGAACGTTCAGAGAGTGGCAAGTGGTATAACAGGCATACCATTAAGGTATCGACCTATTGGTCCAAAGTCAACGAAGCAGCCTTCGTCGCTGGCAAAATCATGGAAGTTCAATGACCCAGGAAATCACTCGTCCTTCAGAGCAGATCGAGCGTCGGCGCCTTTCTGACGAGGTCCGCGAACGCTTTCAGAAAATGATCGCTTCGGGTGAATATGCTGCGGGAGACATCCTGCCGTCTGAACGTGAATTGATGGAGCGTTTCGGAGTGGGGCGGCCCGCAATCCGGGAGGCGCTTTTCTCCCTGCAGAGGATGGGACTGGTCGCGCTGACGAGCGGAGCGCGCGCTCGGGTCACCGTTCCCTCGGCGGATCGGCTCATTCATGAGCTGTCGGGTGCGGCTGCGCATATGCTGTCTACAGGCGAAGGCGAGCGGGCATTTCAGGACGCCCGATTGTTCTTCGAGGTGGGACTTGCGCGGCATGCGGCGCAGTTCGCCAGCGAAAGCGATGTCGAGGGCCTAAAGGCCGCTCTCGATGCCAACGAGGCGGCGCTCGATGACATCGAGACCTTCCAGCGTACCGACGTCGATTTTCACAGGCACCTCGCGATGATTCCCCGTAACCCGATCTTCAAAGCCATACACGATGGTCTCGAGACGTGGCTGACCAAGCAACGGACGGTATCCCTGATGGTCCCGGGGGCCTCTCATGTTGCAAACCGTTACCATCAGCAAATATATCGTGCCGTCGCCGATCGGGCGCCGGACCGCGCCGAACAGGCTATGCGAGACCATTTGCTGAGCGTTTCGGAGCTCTATTGGCAGTCAACGCGGCGGAAGTGATCTTCAGCCTTTGACGGCACCCATGCTAATCCCGCGAACGATGAATCGTTGCAGGGTCGCCACGGCAAGGAACGCGGGCAGGACTCCTAGTACCGACATGGCGGAGATCTTCGCCCAGAAGGTGGACTGGGCGCCGAAATACTGTGTGACTTGAACGGGGAAGGTGATCACGTTCGACCGCGTGAGAATAAGGGCGAACAGGAACTCGTTCCAGGCGAAGATAAAGGTGAACATGGCGGTCGCGAACAGACCTCCGGTGGTCATCGGGATGACGACCTTTGCCAAGATCTGCCAATGGTTCAGACCATCCACAAGCGCGCTGTCCTCCAGGTCCAGGGGGACATCCTTAATGTAGCCGCGCATCATCCAGATTACATAGGGAAGATTAAACGCGGTGTAGATCAGGATCAGGCCGAAATATGTGTCGGATATTCGAAGCGCCGAGTAGAGCAGGAATATGGGAAAGGCGATTGCGACCGGGGGCAGGAGACGCTGACTGATGATCCAGGTCGACAGGTTCTCGCCGCCCGTTTTGAACCGGGCGATGCTGTAGGCGGCAATCGTGCCCATGACCATGGCAAGGATGGTGCTCACGCCGGCGATGACGATGCTATTGCCGATGGCGCGCACATCTCCGCCTCTGAAAAGCTGAATGAAATTGTCGAAGCTCAGACTCGAAGGAAGCCATGTCGGCGGATAAGAGAAGATCTCGTCCGGAGTCTTGAAAGAGACTGCAAAGAGCCAATAGATCGGAAACAGAAAGACAACCGTCACCGCCAAGGCGAGGAACGTGTTCAGAAGCTTGCCAATGAGGCTGCCGTCGCCGTGGGTCATGAGGCGATCCTGAGGCGCTTGATCGCAATGATCACGCCGATCGAGAACAGGACGGCCATGAGGATCGTCAAGGCGCCGGTATAGCTGGTGGAGAAGGCACTGAACCCCTGAAGGTAGACATAGATCGAAATGGTCTCGCTCATTGAGCCGGGACCGCCCCGGGTCATGACCCAGACGATGTCGAAGAGCCGGATGAGGTCCAGGCCCCGAATAAGGACAGCCACAGCCAGAATTGGTGCAATCGACGGGATCACTACGCGCCGGAAGATCCGCCAAGCAGAGGCGCCGTCAACACGGGCCGCTTCCAGCAGGCTTTGATCGACGGTGCTCAAGGCGGCGATCGAGAGGAGAAGCATGAATGGCGTCCACTGCCACACTTCGGCGATCAGGATCGCGGGATAGATCCATTCAGGCTTCACCGTCCAGAGAATGTTTACCGGCTCACCAGCAAGGAAAGTGAGGATCTGGTTCACGGGACCGAAGCGGTCATTGAACATCAGGCGCCACATCGCACCGGCGACGATGGGAGCGATGACCGTCGGCATGATCAACAGGCCGAGCAGTATGGGGCGGCCGAACATAGGCCGCTGGAAAAGGAGCGCTCCCGCAAGACCAAGGATTGTCTCCACAGGCAGTGCGATGGCGGTGATGAAGAGGGTATGCCCAAAGGCAGCCCAGAGACGAGTATCGCCCAGCATCCGGGAGTAATTCCTGAGACCGACAAAGCTCGTCTGGCCCGAGGTCATCGTGATGTTCTGAAAGCTGACGACTAGGCTGTAGATCAGGGGAAACAAGCCGATGGCCAAGAGCACCAGGGTTGCTGGAAGCACGAAGGCCCATCGGTTTCCCTTGCCTATGGTCCAGCTCACCTCAGAGGTCGACCCTGCCATCGCGTGCTCATGTGTGAGGGCCTCAATCAACACCAGATTAAAAGATCGCAGGCGCCGGAACAAAGGTTTGTTCCGGCGCCGCAGCGATCATTTACTTTGGATAGGCGTTCGGCTTCGACGACCAATCCTTGTAGGCGGCGGTCTGAGCTTCCAGGCCGATCGACTCGGTGATCTCATCCCATTCCTTGGCTGCCAGATCCAATGCCTCCTTTGGGTCGGTCCCGGACAGCCCCGACTGAATGGCCCGCGCGAGGGCATCCTGGTACTGGAAGGTACCTTTGATGGAGAGATCAAGCAGACCTTTGGTGCCACCCTCCTTCAGCATGTCGAGATACTGGCCGGCCTGTGGCCAGCGGGACCGGTATTCGGCACTCGCGTAATGGGAAGTCCTGAAAGGATCACGCTGAGCATAGGGCAGCTGGACGCGCTCCAGACTGGTTTGCATGCTGTTCATCCATTGGGCAAACAGATAGGCCGCTTCCTTGTTCTTGCTGGTGGAGGGAACGGCTAGAATCATGCCGGCTGCAAGTTCGGGTGCATCCCCCGGCGGCAGCGCATACCCCACCTTTCCAGCAATCTGCGTCTTGGGAACCCAGTTCAGCTCCTTGCGGTCCAGGCCATAGCCTGCCGACCAGCGGCCATAAGGAGGCCAGGACATCGTCATGGCGAGATCGCCGGCAAGCCATGCGCTGAGGACCTCAGTGTAGCCCCAGTCCTGGACACCGGGAGGTTGGCACTTGGTTTCCTTCACCAGATCGGTCAGAGCCTTGATGCCCTGCTCGCTGTTGATCGTGGCCTTCATCGTGTTGGGGTCGAAAAACTTTCCGCCTTCGACTCTAAAGCGCGACATGAAGCCATACTCGACCTGACCGCGACTCAGGATCATGCCCGCGCCATAGACCTTCGGGCCGAGCTTTTCTGTGAAAAACTCACAGATGTTGTTGAACTCTTCCCAGGTCTTGGGCGGGGCTAGGTCTGCATTATACTTAGCCTTATACGCTTCCTTATTGGCAGCGTCGCCGAAGAGGTCTGTGCGGTAATAGAGAAGATGGACGTCGCCATCATCGGGGAGTCCGTAAATCTTGCCCTGATAAGTCATCCAGCTGTCGCGGAATGCCGGAGCAATGTCCTGAATTTCCTGCCGATAGCCAAACTTGTCGATGAAGGCATCCAGAGGCTCGAGCGCGCCCGCGCTCGCCATATCAGTGAGCCAAGCCGGCACTAAATTGATCAGGTCGTAGGCGCCAGTGCCAGCCTGGTGTTCAGCCATGACCTTGGTGAACATTTCAGTGTGGGGCAGTTCGATTACATTGATCTTGATGCCCGTCAGCTTCTCAAAAAGGGGGCCCGAAAAATCAATGGGGTCGAGGGCTTGAAGTCCCGCTTCCGAGGTATAGTTCAGTGTTGTTCCGGAAAATTTCTTTGCTTCCGTAAGGGCAATATCCGTGGGGCTCTGTGCCCAGGCCGCGCCAATCACACCCAGTGTTATAAGTGGCGTCAGACAGCTCGCTAGAAGATACCTTCGAAACATGTGCCTCTCCCCTGCCGATGATCAGCCGCGTGGGTTGCTCCATAGGGCTCTCAGGAGGTCCCGCCCGCAAAGCTATCCACCTTTTAAGCTATACACCTAGTATACCAAACACTGCAAGATTTGATGCGGGGCGGGAGAGGGACTGGCTGCATGTGAGGTGAACCGCAGATCCACCAGACCCGTCACTTGAGAGAGCAATTATGGGGAGCCACATAAAAAAATATAATCTTCGAAAGAAAAGTGAGTCATCGGATGTCAGATCACATTCGCCGAGGCGGTCTGAGAATGCCGGCGGGCGCACCTTGCGTGGATCATAAAAGGGGGATGGACCCTATGCGTGTTGCGAGGGCGCTGATCGCGCTGGGTTTCGCCGCAGTCGGTTGCGGCGTTGCCGATCTGACGGCGAAGCCTGCGGGGTGGAATTTCGTGTCCACCCTGCACGGCAAGACGAAGGGCGGGGAGATCAAACCGGCCAAGGACGTCAGCGGCATGGCTTGCGCGCCGGAGGAGGGTGGCAGGCGTCTTTGTCTGCTTGTGGACGACGAGACGCAGGGGGTGCAGGTGGTGGTTCTTGATCGGGCCGCACGGACCCTTTCGCCAGGCGATTACATTCCCCTGATTCAGGACGAGTTCGACGGAACCCGTGGAACTCGACGCAGAGGGCGCCGCCTATGGAGGGGGAGCCTTTTATGTGATCGGCTCGCATGGTCGTCCCCGTCACGAGAAGAAGGGCGACGAGGAGAAGAATCTCGCACGCCAGTCGGCGAGCAGCCACATCTTCCGTATCCAATTCGAGAGGGGCGCCGTCGACATTGCGACGGGTTCCGTCCGGACGCCGCCGGTGATCGAGGACTCCGCCGCGCTGTCCGGGTTCCTTCCAGTCGGCTCAATTCTCCAGCAGCAGGCGGGCATTCCGCTCGACGACAACGGCATGACAGTGGAGGCCTTCGCCATACGCGGCACGGACGGCCTGATCGGCTTCAGGGCGCCTATCGAGGGGAGTGACGCACTGCTCCTGGAGATACCGCTCTCGCATCTCTTCGAGGGAGCGGGCAGGCACGGCACGGTGAGGCGGCTGTGCCTCGGTCCCGACAGTCAGGGGAGGCCGCGCGGGATTCGGGACCTTGCCGCGGTTGGGACTACGGTCTACGGCATAGCGGGGCCCGTCAACGACCCGGCCAAGGACGCGGTGACCGCGGACTACGCCGTCTTCTCCCTGACGGAGGATGGGCAACCGACGCTGCTCGCCCTCGACGACAGAGTGGCCACGGTGAAGCCTGAGGCACTGGTCCCGCTGTCGGACGTTCCGGGACGCTTCGAAGGGCTCCTGCTCTATGATGGCGTCGCCTATGGGACGCGTCAGTCGCGGGCGGTCCGGTCCGTTTCGCTCGACTTCACCAAGGGAGAGATCCCGACTTGTGCCGCCCCGCGTTAGGCAAGAAACGATACTCGCTCCCGCGAAACAACGGCCGCCAGTGGCGGGTCGGTCTAGAGGTAGAGCTTGCGGACCAGATCATTCTCGATCAGCTCAGCCGAGGACCCTTTGGCGACGATGCTCCCCTTTATGATGAGGTAGCCGCTGTGGGCAATCGAGAGAGCGGTCTCGGCATTCTGCTCGATCAACAGGATGCTGGTTCCGCCACGGTTTATCTCGGCGACAATCTCGAAGTACTCGTCGATGAGCTTGGGCGATAGTCCCAAAGAGGGCTCGTCCATGATCAGCAGCTTTGGAGTTCCGATCACGGCACGGGCGAGGGCGACCATGGCTTGTTCACCGCCGGAGAGGGTGCCGGCTTGTTGCCGAAGCTTTCCCTTGATGTGAGGAAACAATTCCGACACGGCCATGAGCCTTGTGCTGAAAACATCCATGCTGCCGGAGGCATCGAAGCCAAGGCGGATGTTTTCGACGACGCTGAGGTCCGGAAAAAGCCGCCGACCCTCCGGGACGAAGCCAATGCCCCGTGGGGCCAGAGCCTCGGTGCGCAGCGTCGAGATATCGGCGCCCATGACGTGAATTTTTCCTCCGACAAGCGGAAGCAGCCCGGCAATGGCTCGAAAGGTGGTTGTCTTTCCCGCTCCGTTTGGACCAAGGAGGCACGTCAATTCGCCCTGCTGAAGCGTCAATGACACGTCGCGCAACATCGCGACGACACCGTAATTGGTGCTGACGGAGTCCAGCTTGAGCATGAATTTCGTTTCACCCATGGGTGGAGGCTTTTCGGCCAAGATAGGCTTCCTGCACGCGCGGTAGGAGCCGCACCTCCTCGAACTTCCCCTCGGCGATCTTCTTTCCGTAGTCGATGACCATGACCCGGTGCGGCAGTTCGGCGACCAGACGCATGTCATGCTCGATGATCATGACGGCAAGCTCGGGGTTGAGCGCAGTCACGGTCCGGATATCGTCGATCAGCGCGTCCGTATCCCGATCGTCCATGCCCGATGAGGGTTCGTCCAGCAGCAGGACCTGCGGCTTGGAGGCCAGCGCCCGGGCGATTTCCAGGCGCCGGCGATCGGCCTGGGCCAGCTCGCCGGCGGGCTTATGGCGCTGGTCGTGGAGATCGCTTGAAACGGATCGGAGCAATTCACCGGCCCGCTCAGCCGCCCGATCGAGTTCGCGACGGGATTTGCTGGGCCGCAGCAGGGCGTCGAAGACACCGCAGCGGGTCTGGGTATGCATCCCGATGACGACATTATCGAGCACGCTCAGATCCGTGAACAGGCGGCTCGACTGAAACGTACGGGCGATGCCGAGCCTCACGATGCGGTGCGCCGACACGCCGATCAGGCTCTTCGAGTTCAGGACCACGCTGCCGGCACTGGCGCGGTAGAGGCCGGTGATCATGTTGAACAGAGTGGACTTTCCCGCCCCATTCGGGCCGATGATGCCGAGGATCTCCCCTTTGGAGAGTGTGAAATCGACGGAATCAATGGCGACGAGCCCGCCGAAGCGCATGGAGAGACCCTCGCCGGAAAGGATCGCCTCGGTGCTCATGAATCACCGCCATAGCGGCGAAGGCGCTGGGGAAACAGCCCCTGCGGGCGGATGATCAGGAACAGGATCACGACGACCCCGAAGAACAGGATGCGGTAATCCGAGAACGCTCGCAGCTTTTCGGGCAGGAGCGTCAGCAGGAAGGCGCCGACGATGACGCCGAGGATATTGTCCATGCCGCCGACGATGACCATCGTCATGATGGTCACCGAGACCAGGAAGGTGAAATTGTCGGGCGAGATGAAGCTCACGTAGAAGGCGTAGATCGTGCCTGCGAACCCGGCGAGAAAGGCGTCCACGGCAAACGCGAGGACCTTGTACCAGACGACGTTGATGCCTTGGCACCGGGCGGCGAGCTCGTCGGCGCGCAAAGCGTTCCAGGCAAGGCCGATGCGAGAGGAATGGAGCCGGTTTGCGGTGACGATCGCGATCACCAACAACAGGGCTGACAAAAAGTAGAAATTGGCCTGGCTTGGCAGCGAAAGCCCGAAGAGCTTGATCGGAGAAGAGAAGGAGTGCCCGAACAGGCTCGGTGCCGGAATGCCCACCACACCGTTGGGTCCGCCGGTCCACTCGAAATTGTTCAGCAGTTGATGGACTACGACCCCGAAGGCGATGGTGACGAGCGCGAGATAGCTCTCCCGCGTACGCATCGAAGGAAGGCCGAGCGCGAAACCGAAAAGCGTTGCCACCAGCGCGGAGAAGGGGAGGGCCACCCAGAAGCTGACGCCGTAATTGATGGCCAGCAGGGCCGAGGCATAGGCGCCGATGCCGTAGGATGCGCCCGTGGCGAAGTTGGGGATATTGGCGCTGCCCAGCTGGAAGTTCAGCGCCAGCGCCAGGACCGAATAGATGAGCGCCAGGATCAGGAGGTGGATGGCGTAGCTGTTGCCCCCCAAGGCGGCAGGAAACCCGATGGCGAGGACGACGCCGATGATCACGGCAAGCCGGCGATGCTCCCTGAAGGCGTCGGCGATCTTCTGCTCGATCGCGGGACGAAGCTGCATCAGCCCGAACAGGGCGCCGAACAGCACCAGAATTCCGACAACGACGCGCCAGTCCTCGGCCAGAAGAAACTGCCGCAGCGCTGCGGCTGCAATGAACTCGACGGCAATGACGATGAAGAGGGGTGCCATGGCCGTCAGACCTTTTCGACCACGGTGCGGCCGAAGAGACCCGCCGGCCTGAACACCAGGACCATGATGACCAGAACGAAGGCGAAGACCAGACGATAGGCGGCGCCGTTGGGGATGGTCGCCTGGATGACGGTATCGAGGCCGGCGATCAGCAGGCTGCCGACGATCGCCCCGCTCATGCTTCCAAGCCCGCCGACGACGGCCGCAGAAAAGCCGATCAGCCCGGCTTGAATGCCGAAATCGAACCGGACCACGCCGGCATAGCTGGCGAAGAACAGGCCGCCGATGCCGCCCACGGCGGATGCGATGAAGAAGGTGGCAAAGAAGATCCGCCGTGGATCGATCGCCATGAGCCGCGCCGCGTCCCGATCCTGCGACACCGCGCGGATCCGCATGCCCAGGCGGGTCCTGTGGAGAACGAAGAACAGGATGGCGACCGCGGCAACCGAAATCGCAATGGCAAGAAGGCTGAAGGCGGGGACCTGAATGCCGTCTCCCAATGTCACCTGGGATTGCACGAGTTGAGGAAAAGCGTGCGGATTGCTCCCATTGGGGAAGAGATGCCGGATCAGCTCGCGCAAGACGATGCCGAGAGCGACCGTCGCCACGAGCGCCATCATGGCGGGCGCCGTCCGAAACCTCTGGATGACCAGAACGTCCAGCAGCACGCCGATGAACCCGGTCATGATGATGGCGACGGCGCAACCGAGCAGCAAGCTTCCCGCGCCCAGCTCAGCCGAGGTCGCACCAATGACCCCCTGTATCGTCGCCAGAGCGATGAACGGGGCGACCAGCGAGACGTCGCCATGCGAGAAATGGATGACCTTCAAAACGCCGAACAACAGGCTGAAACCAAGGGCGATCAGCGCATAGGTTGCCCCCAAGGTCAGCCAGTTCAGGCCTTGCTGCAGCAGTTCGCCTGCCATTCCCCACCCGCTGTTTTTTGCAAGTCGGCGAGTGTGGTCATTTTCCCGAAGAAACTCCAGATCCTATTGATGTGGAAATTCCGGGGTGCTGGTTCTTAAAATCCGATTTTCCTGCGTCTTTACGTCATTGCAGGCTCGTCCTTCACGCTATCCGGCGCAAGATCCAAAATGGAGGGGTACAATGGGGAATCCTAAGACTTTCAAGCCGATGACGAGACGCTTCTTTACCGCACTGGCGACGGCTGCCGTCATGGGCGCAGCATCATTCGGATCGGCCACCGCCCAGGAGACCATAAAGATCGGCTTCATCGGACCGGTCAGCGGTGGCAATGCACAGCAGGGATTGGGCGCGCGCAATGGTTTCCTCCTCGCGGTCGAGCAGGCCAATGCCGGGGGCTATCCGTATAAAATCGAGCCGGTTGCTCTTGATGATGCCTCCGATCCGCAGACCGGCGTATCCGCCGCGCTGAAGCTGGTGAATGATCCGGGCGTCGTCGGCGCCATCGGCCATTGGAACAGCCCGGTCGCCCTTGCCACGATCCCTGTCTTCAATCGCTATCAGATGCCCTTCATCGTCTGGGGTGCCATCAGCCCGAAGATCACCGAGCAGAACCTTCCCGTCGTGACGCGGGTGACACCCACACTGGTCAACGAGAACATGCCCTTGGCGACTTGGGTGGCAAAGGACCTCAAGGCAACCAAGATCGCCATCGTCTCCGATACCAACGACTATGGTAAGGCGAACACCGATAGCTTCAGCGAATTCTTCAAGAACGACGGCGGCGAAATTCTTGCCTCCGAGGCGGTGCCGGTCGGAACGACCGACTTCCGTGCCATCCTCACCCGGATCAAAGGATTGTCGCCTGAGGCCATCTATTTCGGAGGCGTCATCACCGAGGCGGGAATTCTGCGCAAACAGATGAGCGAGCTCGGGCTCGATATCCCACTGGTCGGAATTTCCGGCTTCTACGATCCCGAATTCATCAAGATCGCTGGGGATGCCGCCAACGGCACCTTGGTCAGCTATCCCAAGGCCGCGACCAACCCGAAGCAGGAGGCAATGTATAAGGCTTATGAGGAGCGGAAATTTGCCGAACCCACAAGCCCCTATACGAAATACGCCTTCGACGCGACGAACATCCTGCTTCAGGCCATCAAGGAAAAAGGCATCGAGGACAAGGCCGCCATTGCCGAGGCCATCCGGGCCATCAAGTATGATGGCGTGCTGGGTGTCACGACCTTCGACGAGAATGGTCAGACCCAGGTGCCTGTCGAAATCCAGATCAAGGAGGTCAAAGGCGGAGCCTGGACGGATCGCTGAGCCGGTCCGGCCATTCGGATCGGGTCCATAGATCGAAACGGCAGCCGCACGCTGCCGTTTCATGCCTTGTCTTCCCGCACCTCTCGCCTGGATAGAAAAAACTGAACCAAAAGTTCGTATGGTTTTATTTTACCAATTCAGTGCGCTCCGTATGCTGTCGAAGCGAAATTGAGCTGAAAAGGCTATATCATGTCGATGAACGTATATGCGGTGCACGACCGGGATGGGATGGCCGGAGACTTCATGCAGCCCTTGCCTTCGGTTGATCGAAACGCTTTTGTCGAAGCGATGAGCGGAGCGGTGACCGGGGTGACGGTGGTCACGACCGACGGCCCGGCCGGACAGTTTGGCTTAACGGTGAGCGCCGTCGCCTCAGTCTCCGCCGATCCGCCGATGGTACTGACCTGCGTCAACCGCAGGAGCCCGGCCGCCGCTGCCATCAACGATAATGGCGTGTTCTGCGTCAACATGCTGGCACAGCATCATTGGGAGCTCTCCAATACTTTCGCGGGGCGTCCCGCAGAGGGTGAGCCGTTTGATTTTTCATGCGCGGACTGGCACCGCACACCGACGGGGTCGTCGCGGCTGCCCGATGCGGTCGCGAGCTTCGACTGCGAGGTCTTCATGGCACGCGATGCCGGGTCGCATATCATTTTCGTGGGGCGCGTCGTCGATGCGACGGCGGCCGACCATGCGCCGCTGGCCCATTCGCGCCGCGCTTACTGCACGACATCACAGATCCCGACGGATCGCTGAGGACAAGGGTTCAGGGAAATGATCAGGACAGGACAGGAATACCGCGACTCGCTGCGCGACGGCCGTCGGATCTGGATCAATGGCGAGCGGGTGAATGATGTCACCACGCATCATATGTTCAAGCCGCTGGTGGATATTCGTGCCCGTATCTACGACATGGCGCATGAGGAGCGCTACCGTGAGACCATGACCTATGAGGAAGATGGCGAGCGCTTCGCCATCGGCCTCAAGCTGCCCTACAGCCAGGCGGATTGGCACGCCAAGCGGCTGGCGACGGACACGGTCCTCGAAGAGGTCAAAGGTGTGGTGACCCGCGTCGGCGACGAGACTGTCGGCGAGATGTGGTCGCTTTTCGACGGTCAGGACGTGTTGAACGAGGTCGATCCACGCTTCTCCGAAAACATCCGGCGGCATATCGACCTGTCGATCAAGAACGATCCGTTCCATGTCTCCGCCAACACCGATCCCAAGGGCGACCGCTCCAAGCGACCTCAGGATCAGGACCCCGACATGCTGCTGCATGTTGTCAAGGAGACCGATGCGGGGATCGTGGTCCGTGGAGCGAAATACGAAACCGCGGCCGCCTATGCCAATCAGGCCTTTACCAAGCCGACCATCGCGAATTGGGGCGACGATAAGCTCTCCGAATATGCAGTCGGCTTCATCTGCGACTTCTCATCGCCCGATCTCAAATTCATCGCCCGGACCGGGTTCGCGGGCCGCGCGCCGATCGAGGACTATCCGCTGTCGAACCGGTTCGACGAGGTCGACTCGCTCGTCGTCTACGACAATGTGCTGATCCCATGGGAGAACGTTCTGTTCTATCAGCACACGCGTGCCGCGGCGTTCATCCGGGCCACTCTGCATCGCTACTCGGCCTTTGCCTTCGTGCAGCGCAACCTGAAGCTGGCAGACATGATGATCGGCGCCGCGCTTTGGAACGTGAAGCAGACCGGACTTGAAAAGCAGCAGGCGGTGCAGGAGAAGCTTGCCCAGCTCGCCTGCTATCGGGAAGGGATCAACGCCCATCTGACGGCCTCGATCGCGACGGCGGAGACCAGCCCCGCGGGCCTCACCATGCCGAACCAGTCTCTGCTGATGACGGGCCGCGTGTTTGCCTGCTCGCAACTCCATCTGATGATGCACCTCGCCCGCGAGCTCTGCGGAGGCCAGATCTGCATCACGCCGGATGCTGCAAGCTTTCGGGATCCGGAGGCGGGCAAGTGGCTCGACAAGTTCTACACGCTCAACGACAATTGGCAGTCGGATGACCGTCGCAAGTTGCTGGCCTTTGCACGCGATCTGCTGAATTCGGATTATGCTGGCCACAGGCTCACATTCCAACTGTTTGCGCAGTCACCGCCCTTCGCCCATCTCGCCGCTGTCTACCGCAATTTCGATTGGGACGATTCGCTCCGATTCACCAAGGAAGCTGCGGGTCTTT
This sequence comes from Rhodoligotrophos appendicifer, assembly GCF_007474605.1. Lineage (NCBI taxonomy): Bacteria > Pseudomonadati > Pseudomonadota > Alphaproteobacteria > Hyphomicrobiales > Rhodoligotrophaceae > Rhodoligotrophos > Rhodoligotrophos appendicifer. Next base: position 45,544 of record NZ_VHKL01000011.1, read on the forward strand.
CGGATCGTATTTATGGACACAAGGCCATGGCGGCTGAGTAAGTGCAGAAGAAAGAGATCAGGGGACCATGACACACAAGCGTATCCGGCCTTTCAACACCAAGGAAACCTATCCCGAGCAGAAGCTCGACAATGATCTGTGCCAGGCCGTGGTCGCCCGGGGAACCATGGTGTTCCTGCGCGGACAGGTGGCGCAGGATCTCGACAGCCGGCAGAGCCTGCATGTCGGCGACGCGGCCCGCCAGACCGCGAAGGCCATGGCCAACATCAAGATGCTGCTGGAGGAATCCGGCAGCGAAATGGGGCATATCTGTCGGATCGTCGTCTATCTGACGGACATCCGCTATCGCGAGGCCGTCTATCAGGAAATGGGCAAATGGCTGAAGGGTGTGTTCCCGTGCTCGACCGGCCTCGTCGTGCCGGCGCTGGCGCGGCCGGAATGGGTCGTCGAAATCGAGGTGACAGCCGTCATTCCTGACTAAGACGGCGGCGATGCCATCCATTTTCCAAGGTGTGAGGGAGAGGTCATGACGTTTTCGGTATCCGGGCGCTGTGCGCGCACGGGAATGTTCGGGATTGCGGTGTCGTCATCCTCGCCCTGCGTTGCGGCGCGTTGCGCGCATGCCCGGGCGGGTGTCGGCGCAGTCGCGACGCAGAACATCACGGATCCGACGCTCGGACGCCGGGGGTTGGACCTGATGCAGTCCGGGCTGTCGGCGGCTGAAGCTTTGGAGAAGATCACGGCCGATGCGCCGCATATCGCCTATCGCCAGCTGGCCCTGATCGATTCCAGAGGCCAGAGCGCGGGCTATTCGGGCGACAAGACCCTGGGGCTTCACGCGGTGGCCAAGGGCACGGATGTTATCGCGGCCGGCAATCTGCTGGCGGTTACGGCCGTACCCCAGGCCATGGTGGCGGCCTTCGAGGCTTCCGCGGCGGATGATCTCGGCGACCGGCTGATTGCGGCCATGCAGGCCGGACTCGACGCCGGTGGCGAGGAAGGAACGGTTCACTCGGCCGGCATGCTCCTGGTCGACAAGGTCGAGTGGCCGGTTGCGGATCTGCGGCTGGATTGGCACGAGACCGACCCCATCGGATCTCTGGCCGAGCTGTGGCATCTCTGGAAGCCGCAGATGCGAGATTACATCACGCGCGCCCTCGATCCGGGGACGGCACCCACTTATGGCGTGCCTGGAGATCTTTGACGCGGGATCTCTGAAAAAAATCGCATAGACTGCCGCCCTTGTATCAGGGAGATCGGCATCGATGCGGTTCACGCTCAGGCAGCTCGCCTATTTCGTTGCGGCGGGAGAGACAGGAAGCGTCACACTGGCTTCCGAGCGGGTGAACATCTCGCAGCCCTCGATCTCTGCTGCTATTGCGCAGTTGGAGGCCGAGTTCGGGCTGCAGCTCTTCGTGCGACACCACGCACAGGGGCTCTCCCTGACGGCCTCCGGCGAGCGTTTCCTCCAAGCGGCCAAGGCGCTGCTTCATCAGGCCGAGGAGCTGCACGACCTTGCCGACGAGGTTGCGGGCGCAGTGGCGGGGCCGCTGCAGATCGGCTCGTTTCGAACATTGTCGCCGCTTCTTGTGCCCGGGCTCGCGCGGGGATTTCTGGACCTCTATCCGCGGGTGAAGCTCAGCGTCATGGAAGGCGACGAGGCCGAGTTGCTGGTTCGGCTGCGGCGCGCCGAGATTTCACTCGCGTTGACTTACGTGCTCAACATTACCGACGAAGTTGAATTCGAACCGCTGGCGGAGCTGCCGACCTACATCCTCCTGTCCGCCGATCATCCCTTCGCCCAGCATCGTTCGATTGCTCTGCGCGATCTCATGCATGAGCCCTTTATTCTCCTGGATATGCCGCTGAGCCGAGAATATTTCCTGTCATTGTTCCAGCGCGAGGGCCTGACCCCCACCATCGCCGCCCGGTCGGATTATCCAGAGACGGTGCGCAGTTATGTGGCCAGTGGGTTCGGGTTTTCCCTGTTGACGGCACGACCCGCCAACAAGGCCGCCCTCGATGGAAAGCCGCTCGCCTATGTCGCCTTGGAAGGAGACTACAACCCCATGGTGCTTGGGATCGCGAGCCTGAAAGGCTTGCGCAAAACCCAATCGGCTCGGGTCTTCGAAGCCTATTGCCGCTCGGTCATTTCGACGGAACGGCTGCCTGGCACTGCCGTTCTGGGAGAGTGACGAGGGAAAACTCGAGCTGAGTGCAGTCACCATCCTGCCTGGCTTGCCTCTTGCAGGCTTGGCAGCTCATCGCGTGGGATGCCAGTATTGCGGCTTGAACCGTGGCTGCACTTGCCATGATGGGGAACTTCGACACGTCGTGGAGCATGAACGTGTTGCTGACGAGAGTGACGGCCATCCCGTATTGGGGAGCTGCACAGGCAACAAAGGCCGGATATGTTTTACAAAGTCAGGTTCTGGGCCACGGCCTTCGTGGTCGCGTTCATCGGCTGGATGTTGCTGAGGTTCGTGTTGGGTCTGTTTCGGCTTGCGTGACGTCGTGGCGTGCGCACTCCTGATCAGCCGCAAGGTACAATTCTGGCTATGAGCTCAGCATTTCTCTCGCGACTGTTTCGATGCCGGGAGCATCGAGACGATAGTGCGCGTAGAGGTGGCTCGGGGGGGCGATGAGGCTGTACTCATCCTTGATCCCGTGGCGAAGCAGGCGTGCCTGACCGCCAAATTCGCTCATGACTTCGGCCACCGCTCCGCCCAGGCCGCCCAGGATGTTGTGCTCCTCGACGGTCAGGATCATTCTCGATCTCATGGCAGAGACGACGGCATCGCGGTCAAGCGGCTTGACCGTATGCATGTCGATGAAGCCGATCTCCAGACCCTGGCTGCGCAAGCTCTTCGTGGCCGTCAAGGCAGGATGCACCGTGGACCCGGTGGCAATGATGGTGAGGTCCTTGCCCTGGAAATGCGTCACTGCCTTGCCGAAGCGGAATTCCTCCATGGTGTCATAGACCTGGGGGTCGTGCCCGCGGCCGATGCGGAAATAAATCGGCTGGGGATGCGTCATCGAGGCGCGAATGGCGGCCGCAAACTGAACGCCGTCTGCCGGTGCGACCACGGTCAGATCCGCAATCGAGCGCATGATGGCAAGGTCCTCGGTCGCGTGATGCGAGGTGCCATAGAAACCCATGGCAATGCCGGTGTGGTGGCCGACAAGGCGGACGGGCAGGGCGGAGTAGGCGATATCGGTGCGGATCTGTTCGCAGCAGAGCAGGGAGAGGAAGGACGCAAAGGTGGCAACGAAGGGCATGATGCCCGTGGTCGCCAACCCTGCGGCGGCCGAGACCATATTCTGTTCGGAAATGCCGAATTGGAGAAACCGCTCGGGGTTCGCGCGGGCAAACTCCACCAGGCCGTTGGAATATTGAAGATCGGCGGTGCAAGCCGCGACCGGGTACCCCTCGGCGGCCAGCTCATTCAGCGTGTCGGCGAGCACGCGCAGGGTGGGGGCGCGTTCGTTGATCTGACGGTAGTGCCAGGAGCCGGGATCGATCGGACCCTTCATCGGGACAGGCCCTTCCTCAGTTCTTCCATCGCCAAGGCTTCGTCCTTCGGACCCAAGAAGCCGAGGTGCCAGCCAGGCTCGGTTTCCATGTAGCTGATGCCCTTGCCCTTTACCGTATGTGCAATGACGCAGACCGGTCGGAGACGATCGCGATTTGCCTTGATTTCGCGAAAGGTGGACACGACGGAGGCGATGTCGTGGCCCTCCACTTCCACCACGTCCCAACCGAAGGCCCGCCATTTCTCAGGCAAGGGCTCGATGGCCAGAATGTCGTCCACAGTGCCGTCCAGTTGCACGACGTTGCGATCCACGATGGCGACGAGATTGCCGGCGCGATGATGGCTGGCCGCCATCGCCGCGGCCCAGACCTGGCCCTCCTGCATCTCGCCGTCGCCGAGCAGGACGAAGGTGTCAAAGTTCCTACCGGTCATGCGGGCGCCGAGCGCCATTCCCAGGCCGGCGGAGAGAGCATGGCCAATCGATCCCGAGCTGAAGTCGACGCCTTTCACCAGCCGCATATCGGGATGATCGCCCAACGGACTGCCGAGCCGCGTGTAATTATCCAGCAAATCCTTCGGAAAGAAATCCAAGTCCGCAAGGATCGGAAAGAGGCCGACGGCCGCATGTCCCTTGCCCATGAGAAAGCGATCCCGATCGGGCCAGTCCGGCTCTCCGCGGCGGAGACGCATGGTGTCGTAATAGAGGGCGGCGAAAATCTCGGCACAGGAGAAGACCGAGGCGTAGTGGCCGACCTTGGCGATCGAGATCAGCCGCACCGTCTCCAGGCGCACGAACAAGGCGCGGTCGGTCAGGAATTCGAGCTCCTGGCTCGACGGTGTCAGATCAGTTTGCGGCGACGCCACCTCAGCCTCCGGAGTTTTACGATATATGTTATATCATAATGTTGAGCGCAAATGAAGACGGGTTTGGCCTCTCCCCGCCGTGAAATGAACCTAATGCATGGCGTGGACCAGGCCGGTCACGATCCACGGAAAGAACACCATCAGCAGAATGCCGAACAGGATGGCGATCGTGAACGGCGTCACGGCGCGGAACACAGCGGAGACCTTCGCGCCCGTCATGGATGCGCTCATATAGACCATGAGGCCGACGGGCGGCGTGATGGAGCCGACCAGAAGCGTGACCACGATAATGACGCCGACATGGGTCGGATCGAACCCCAGATGCAATAGGAGCGGCATCACGAGCGGAACCAGGACAAGGATCGATACGGAGAGGTCAAGGATCGTGCCGAGGGCAAGCCCCACACCGATGACCGAAAAAAGGACCGCCATGGGCGAGGCGGCATCGCTCAAGACCATGCCGATGATCTTTTGCGGCACCGACTGCGCGTAGAGAATATTGATGAAGGGCCGCGCAGCACTGATCAGGAGGCCGATGATCGCAGCATCCATGGCGGCGGTCTTGAGGAAGCCGACCAACGTGGTCCATGAGAGCTTCCGGTGCGGGAAAATCGACAGCGCGAGAGCGTAGACGACGGCGACGCCACCGGCCTCGACGGGCGTGAAGACGCCGGACCGGATGCCGACGATGATGGCTACGGCCAGGCCGAGGATGGGGATCGCGCTCATCAGCGCCCGGAGAAAGCCGACGCGCACGGTCGGCATATCGAGATCGCCATAGCCTTTGCGGACGCAAATTGCGTAAACCGTTATCATCATCAAGGCGGTCAGAAGGATGCCGGGTCCGATTCCGCCAATGAACAGGTCGATCACCGATACTCCCGTGATCTCGGCAAATATCAGCATGGCGGTGGACGGCGGGACCACGTTGGTCAGGATCGAGGACGCGCTGGTGACGGCGCAGCAGAATTCCTTCGGGTAGCCGCGCTTGATCATCTCCGGCACCAGGATCTTCGAATCCAGGGCCACGTCAGCGCTGGCCGAGCCAGAAATGCCGCCGAACATGAAGCTGAGCAGAACGTTGACCTGGGCCAGGCCACCGCGCGCCCGGCCAACAAGAAGCTGGGCGATGTCCAGGAGCCGCTTTGCGAGACCGCCCTCCACCATCACGACGCCGGCGAAGATGAACAATGGAATGGCCAGCAGGAGGAAGCTGCCGGTGCCAGAAACAATGTTCTGGACGATTGCCGCCGGCGGCAGAACCATGCCAGCGAAATTTGCGACGAGGGCCGCAGCGAGCATGGAGTAAACGACCGGAACGCCGAGCAATAGGGTTGTCGCGAAGACCAGCGACATAAGAAGGCTGGGGTCGATCCCCGGGAACAGTCTGGGCACCGTCGGAAACATCAGGACGATGGTGGCTGCGCCGGTGAGAATGGCGAGGAGCGTCAAGAGGGGTGAGCGGCCCGCCTCGAGGCAACGGGTGAACTGGAAAAACAGCGCAATCGCCATGGTGACCGGAATGACGCCGATCTTCAGCCACAGGGGCAGTTCGATCAGGGCCTCGTTGCCCCGGACGAAGAATGTCAGTTTGTAGCCGAACACGATCAGGGCGCACAGGACTGCAGCCGTGATCGCCTCGATGACGAAATTGAGCACGCGGCGCAGCGGCGGGGGGGAGAGGGTGGCCGCAATCTCCAGAGCAATGTGACGTCCGTGACGCTCGGCAAGACAGGCGCCCACAAAGATCAGGTACAACAGAAGCCACCGGCCTGCGGCTTCCGTCCACTGTATCGACGTGTTGAGCAGATATCGGAAGACGACGCCCAGCACCACGTCGACCACTATGGCGGCCATCAAAGTGACGGCGAGAGCCGAGACCCCTTGCTCAAGAGCGGCATCCATGCGGAAGAGTGCGCGCCTCAACGTGCTTTGGGAATGTGCGGCTTCTGCCATGCTCACGCTGTGTCCCCTGCAGGCGAGATGGGAGCAGCCTCCCCGGCTGCCCCACCTTGGACGAACCAGATTATTTGCCGGCGGCGACGACTGCGTCGATGAGCTCCTGACCACCAGACACTTCGGCAGCCCAGCTTGTCCAAAGCGGCTTCATCTTCTCCACATAGGGGGTCAGGTCGGCAATCTCACCGATCTTGGCGCCGCCCTGTGATGCGGCCCGCAAGGGTCCTTTGACCGCTTCAAGTTCCATCAGATGATGGGTGACGGGGGCCATTTCACGTGCCGTCTCATCGATGATCTTCTGATACTCAGCCGGCAGCTGATCCCACCACGCCTTCGAGAATGCAATCGTGTAGACGACGTAAGTCATGGGAAGCTTGGTGTAATAAGGTGCCGCTTCGTAGAGTTTCAGATCCCAATAGGCGGAGCCGGTCGTGTCATAGCCGTCGATCGTCTTGGTCAGGAGGGCATTCTGGACCTCGCCCCATGCCATGGGGGTCGGATTGGCGCCAATGGCTTCCCACATGGCGACGGAAAGCTTGCTCTCCTTCACCCGGATCTTCTTGCCCTTCACGTCATCCATGGTGGCGATGGGAAAGGTGCCCACGGGATTGCGAAATCCATAGTCCCACAAGGCCGCAAGATGAAGGTCGGCCTCGTCATAATATTTGCTCAGCATATCGAAGGCCTTGCCATTGGTGGCAGCCAAGGCCTGATCCGAGCTGGTCATCAGGAAGGGGAGGTCGAGGACGAGGACCTGAGGAATGAGGCTTCCGCTGCCCGCAGTCGTCACATAGGCGGCCTGTATGGAGCCAAGGCGGACATTTTCGAGCATTTCCGGTTCGCTGCCAAACTGGGAGCCGAACAGAGGCTCAATCTCCACTGCGCCCTTGGTGCGCTCCTTCACGAGCTGCGCCATCCGAAGCAGCGTCGCGTTCTCGAGAGATTCAGCGTTTCCCGCGGCCTTGACGATCTTGGCCACGAATTGCGGAGACTGGGCGCGAGCTGTTGCGAATGGCAGAGCGGTGCAAAGAATAGCCATCCCCGTAAGAGTGAGTGCAAGTCTGCGAAGCATGGTCAAACTCCTGTCCTTAAAAAGGCTTCCTTGGGTGTCGGGCCAATAGCTCGCATCCTGCCGAGATTGGGCAGCACTGAACCGTGCCATGCCCCCGCCAGGCGCAGCATCGCCGTGATCCTTGTTTTCGTGGTCCGTTTTCGACGATCTGTGCGCGTCGTACAAACCCTCACCTGATCAAAGCGTATTTTGATATATCATATAATGTCAATGCTTAATTCTCTTGAAAAACTTCTTCGTTCTGCAAAGATTTCACCAGTTGCTGCATGGCGAAATCAGCAGCATCAAGGACGCGGTCGATGTCCTGCTCCGTGTGAGCGCCCGACAGAAACATATTATGCTTTGGGTGCAGGTAAGCGCCCCGAGAGAGAGCCGCATCGCAGAAGAGGAAGCCTTTTCTGAAATCGGGGTCATCTTCGAAAAGAACCATGGGCATCTGAACCGGACCCGTCTGACGAATACCAATTCCATGGGATCTCGACAGGGCTTCGAAGCCGTTGCGCAGCCGCTCGCCCATCTTGACCATGTGGCCGATGACGCCGTCTTCCTCCAGCACCGACAATGTCGCCAGCGCCGCGGCCATGGAAGTTGCGCCGTACCAGAAGGAGCCGGTGACATATATGGACGCGGCCGCCTCGCGGAACCGATCATTGCCGGTGACCGAGGCGAGCGGGAAGCCATTGGCTATGGCCTTCGACCATGCCGCCAGATCCGGGCGGACGCCCAGGGGTTCCCAGCTCCCGCCGAGATCAATACGGCAGCCGGCGCGGACGTCATCGAGGATGAGCGCGGCATCCGACCTGTCGCAGACCGCCCGCAGCTTTTCCGCGAAGGCCTGTGTCGGAAGCTGTTGGTCGCGACCAAGATCGTGGCGAAAGGCGGTCACGATGATGCCGGCCAGATCATTTCCGGCCTGTTGCACGGCGGCTTCCAGGCTCGGGATGTCATTGTATTCGAACTGAATCACATGGGCGCGATCTTCGGAGGTCACGCCCACCAAAGACGGGCTGCACCAGGGGACGGCGCCGTGATAGGAGCCGCGGGCCGCAAGGATCTTACGGCGCCCGGTGCCGGCGCGCGCGATGGTCACGCAGGATGTCGTGGCATCGGAACCGTTCTTCTGGAACATGGCCCAATCCGCATGCGGGATCAGTTCGATCATCCGTTCCGCCAAATCGACGACCAACGGGGAGGGGCCGTTCATGCAGTCGCCCTCGGCGAGCTGCTTCATGGCAGCCGCCTGGACGACGGGGTGCCGGTGGCCCAGAACCATGGGCCCCCAACTGCACATCAGGTCGATATATTCATTGCCGTCGACGTCCCACAAATGACAGCCCTCGCCGCGGGCGAAGAATTGCGGATAGCTTTCTGGCAAGAGACGAGCACTCATATGCCCCCACATGCCGCCAGGGATGGCTCGAGCCGCCCGCTGTCTGATCTGCTGGTCCAGGGAGTTATGGCGCATACTTCGCTCCCGCATATGATGCTTGATATATTCTAAAGGAGTGCAGGACGTGTCCGTTGAGCGGCATGATCAGTGTGCTCCCGATGCAAACCGCTCGATGGCGTAAGGTGCGAGATCGATGCCGGCGGGCCTGTTCGCGATCTGGTCGGCAATGATCCTCGCGGTCGGAGCCGAGCCGATCAGACCCATATGTCCGTGGCCGAAAGCGCAGTACAGATTTCGGTGACTTGCGGTTCTGCCGATCACGGGAAGACTGTCGGGCAGACAGGGACGGTGGCCCATCCACTCCGTGTGCGCGGCGGTGGCGAGACCAGGGATCAGCTCACGGCCCAACTTCAAGAATTGCTGGGCGCGGCGGTAGTCCGGCATCGCATCCAGCCCGGCGAATTCGACCATGCCGCCAATTCTCAGGCCTTGAGACATGGGCGTTATGGCGACCTTCCTGTCGATGACGAGGCACATGGTGCTCAGCTGAATGCGTGCTTCCGGTATGGTCACGTGATATCCGCGATGGCTCTCGAGAGGGATGCGAAAGCCGAGGGACTCGGCAAGGTGTCGAGACCACATGCCCGCGGCGAGGACGACCGCGGAGGGCTTGATGATGCCGCGATCCGTCTCGATGCCGGTAATGGTGCCGCCATCATGATGCAATCGACTGACGTCGGCATTCACGTAGGTCGCGCCTTCCGATGTCGCCTTCGCCAGCAGGCCCTTGGTCAGGGCATAGGGATCGCTGCAATAACCGTTGCCCGGGATCTCGGGACCGATTTCGAAGGCTTTCGAGAGTGCAGGTTCGCGCTCGTGAATTTCGGCTGCGGACACCTCGCGAAAGGACTGGCCCGTCGCGTCCAGGAGGCTGCGCGAGAACGTGCTGCGGTCATAATATGTCCGGTCGGTCCAGAGGTAGAATTGTCCAGGAATGTGCAGGAGATGTTCGAGACCGGCCCATTTCGCCAAATCACGATGGCAATCAACGGAATTGCGGTTCAGTGCATCCAACGCTTTAGCGTTCCGGATCGCTCTTTCCGGCGTTGACTGGCGCCAGAACCTGTAGAGCCACGGTGCCGCTTTTGCTGCATATGATGGTCGAACATGCAAAGGCGCGTCCGGCTCGGTCAACCAGCGCGGAACATCCTTAAGCATGCCCGGCATGGCAATCGGGAGCGTCGCCAAGTTCTGGATGCCGCCGAGATTGCCGAATGACGTCATCTCGCCTGGACCCCGCCGGTCGAGGATGACCACGGGCACTCCTTCCCGAACGAGATAGGCAGCACAGCACACCCCCAAGATGCCGGCGCCAATAATGACAACGGGCGCTGAGGAGCTTGGGGGCGATTTCATGTGAGGACTCCGCAGCGGCGCGATCAGATCGCAGCTACAGCAGTGATCTCAATCAGGACATTCGGGCCGAGATCGTTAACGCCGATCGTGGCCCGTGCAGGCAGCTGTGCCGGGTCAAGCCATTCGGCCCATGCCTCATTCATCAAAGGACGCTGATTGAGGTCGGTCACAAAGATGGTCGCCGACAGGAGGCGATCCTTGGAGGTGCCATGCTCTGCCAGGACCGCATCGATCTTCTCAGCGATCTGCTTCGTCTGACCCTTCATGTCCAAGGTCAGATCGTTGGCTATCACGCCGCCGACATAGACCGTCTTTCCATATTCAACACCCTTGTGGCCGATCTTCATCGGGCCGCTGCGTTTAATCACTCGAACCTCCAGTTCATTGAATGGTTATGCCTGGGCAGCCGCAAGCTGCTCCTCTTCAAGCCGTTGAAGATAGAGCATCAGGGACTTGCCTCCCTCATCGAGATCCGCCTGGATCGCGGCGCGGACACGGGCTGCACTTCGCTTCCGCAGCCCGTCTATGACATTGAGGTGCTGATGGCGCTTCGCGTAAGTCGGCTTCGCATGCGGATAGAGGAAATTCATCAGCGGGCCGTTGCGGAGCCAGATGCCCTCGAGGATGGCAAGCAACTCCGGCATCTCGGCCTTCCGGAACAACATGAAGTGGAAGTGCCAGTTCGCCCGGACGGCCTCGCGCCATTCACCGCTCGCTTCGGCGGCAACGAGGCGCTTATGGGCGGCCTCCAGCTCTGCGATATCATCCTCGGTGATATTGGCCACTGCGCGTTCGGCAGCAAGCCCTTCGAGCTGCATCCGGATCTCGCGCAGTTCCACGTATTGACGATAGGTGAGGGTCGCGACCGTGATCGACCTCGATGCCTGCATGTCCAGACCACGCTCGCAGACCAGCTGCATCAGCGCTTCGCGGATGGGTGTTTCGGAGACCCCCATGCTTTCTGCCAGATCCCGGATCTTGAAGCGGTGACCGGGCTTGAACTGTCCCTCCATCAGTGCGGTGCGCAGCTGGGCATAGACACGTTGCGTGAGGTTGTCCCGGCTGACAGCGGCAAGTGGTTCGATCTTCACAACATTGCCCTCGCGGCGGTTAGCCATTGACGTCACTCCGCGTTGTTAACGCTCTCTGCCGAGCCTTGTCATCAGCCGTTTGCTGGCGCACCCGTCTTGCGATCAGCGAAATCACGATCGAGGAGAGCTCCAGAACGCTTGGCGACGGCGCCAAATCCACCTCCGCCCGCCGTCTTGACGACGAGGCGATCTCCCCGTCCGACATGCAGAACCGATTTTGACTTGATCACATCACGACTGCCATCGGGCCTTTGAAGATAGGCCTCGGACATCTTGCCGTCGCCTCCTTCGAGCTGACCCTTGGCCGGGGTGAAATGGCGCTCGCCCCGAAAGGTGACGGTGATCCCGTCAGCGAGGAACTCGTATTCGACGTCCAGTCCCAGGCCTCCGCGATGCTCCCCGGCGCCACCAGAGCCTGTCCAAAGACCTGCACGGTTCACCCGAATGGGCGCGTCCATCTCAAAGGCCTCGGTCGGGATGTTCATGCAGTTCGTGGTGTCGCTCTCGATGGCGTCCACACCGTCGCGGTCGGAGGCGGCGCCGCCGCCCCCCACAAGGATCTGGGAGGTGACGAAGGTCTTGCCGTCGGCATTCCGACCGCCGAAATGGATGAGGAGCTCGACGCTGGCATGATCAGCCGGCACACGTTCCGGCGCCGCCTTCCGAAGCGCACCCAGAATGCAGGTCGCGATGCGCTTGATGGTCGAGGCCCGGCACCCGATCGCAGCACCGCGGCCCGGGTTCACCACTGTATCGGCCGGCAACTCCAGCTCGAAATTGCGGAAGCAGCCGCCATTGATCGGGATCTCGCCCTTCGGGTCCGTGAAGGACTTCAGGGCAAAGCAGGCGGCGGCGTGAACGCCGGCAGGGACGCAGTTGAACGGGCCGCGGACCTGAGGGCTGGACCCATCAAAATTGAGGGTCAAGCGGCCATTGCTCACGTGAACACGGGTCGCGATCTTGATGCGCTTGTCGAGGTCGACGCCGTCATTGTCCATGAAGTCGACATTCTCGTAGATCCCTTCCGGGATCTTGGCGATGGCGGCCGTCATCATCCTCTCGGAGTGATCAAGAAGGCTCTCAAAGTAGAGGCGGAGAGTTTCGGAGTCGTATCGCTCAGCAAGCTCATGAAGCCGACGCTTGCAGATCTCGCAGGCTGCGATCTGGGCCCAGATGTCGCCCTCAAACAAGGAGGGGACGCGACTGTTGCTGCGCAGCAGCTTCAGAATGTCGGTCTTGACCTCGCCGTTCTCAGCCAGCTTGATCAAGGGAATCCTGATGCCTTCCTGAAAGATCTCCGTGGCATTCGTCGGCGTTGAGCCGGGGGCCATGCCGCCGATATCCTGATGATGCGTGAGGACCGCCGCCACGGCGATCAGCCTGCCATGAGCCATGATCGGCGCGAAGAGCGAGAAGTCCGGCAAGTGGCTGCTGCCATAATCCGGATCGTTCGTCAGATAGATGTCACCTTCCTTCATGTCCTCCAGGGGAACGTCGCGCATGAAGGCCTTCATCATGGGCATCAGCGTGCCCAGATGGGTCGGATTCGCCACGGACTGTGCCAGTGTCTCGCCGGTCACCGTGAAGATGCTGGCCGACGCGTCCAGGCCTTCCTTCACGATGGTCGAGAAGGCGCTGCGGATCAGCGTGATCTCCATCTCTTCGGCGATCCCATCCACTTTGTGACGGATCACCTCGCGGGTGATGGGATCCAATGTGTCGAGCGTCGAAGCCGGCACAGGAGGACGTATCGCGAGAGCAGCTTCCATTGATCAGATCCTCTCCAGTATCAGCAGCCCTTCGGTATTCACCCGACCTTTCCAGCCGGGCTCGACGATGGTGGTGGTGTCCGGCTGCTCGACGATCGCCGGACCCTTGAAGGTGAACCCCACGGGCAGCGCCAGACGGTCGTAAATCAGCGTCGGCAGGCGCTCCCCATGGCCGATGAAACGGACTTGGCGCTCGGATTTCACCGGGTCCTTGCCATTGGGCATGTAGACATCATCGGCATCGATTTCGCTGGAGGGACTTTCGTGAATGCATCGAATGTTGATGAGCTTCACCTCGTGTCGGGCGGCATAGCCATAAATGCGCGTATGCTCCTCAAGGAAGCGGTTGCGCAGAACCGATCGATCAATGTCCTTGCCGGGGCCGCCGGGGATGCGGACCTCCACGTAGTAGGACTGACCCTCGAAGCACATGTCAAAGCAGAAGGTCGTCGACGTGATCGCGCGGCCATCGGTCTCGCGCCGCAACTGCTCGGCGCCCGTCTTGTCAATGGCGGCGAGAATCTCCTGGAACTGCTCATCCGACAAAGCCGACAGACGCTCCGAGACCGTCGCCGCGGTTTCCTGCTGCATGTTTGCTGTAAGCAGGCCTTGCGCAGCCAGAACCCCCGGGCGCCGTGGCACGACCACCGATCCAATGTGAAGCTCGGAGGCCAACGCCGTGGCATGGACCGCGCCGCCGCCGCCAAACGGCATCAGGCTGAAGTCGCGGACATCATAGCCGCGCTTCACGGACACCAGTTTGATCCCTTCCGCCATCTGCGCATTGAGCACCCGGTGGATTCCGAGGGCCGCCTCCTCGAGGGAAAGACCCAGCGGCTTGGCGACATGCTCACGAATGGCCTTTTCCGAGAGCTCCGGCTGGAGGGGGATGGTGCCGCCGGCGAAGTATGCAGGGTCCAAAAAGCCGAGAACGATGGAGGCATCCGTCACGGCCGGCAGTTGGCCACCCTTACCATAGCAAGCCGGACCGGGATCGGCGCCTGCGCTTTGCGGCCCCACATGAAGGCCGCCCGCCTGGTCCAACCAGGCAATGGATCCGCCGCCAGCGCCTATGGCGTTCACATCGACGGAGGGAACGCGGACGGTAAAGCCGTCAATCAGGCTTTCCTGCTTGATCTCGGGCTCACCATCCCGGATGAGGGCGATGTCACAGCTGGTGCCGCCGATGTCGACGGTGATGATGTTCCTGACGCCCGAAGCAGCACCAATGGAGGATGCCCCCGCGACGCCAGCTGCAGGTCCTGAGAGAAACAGGCGGACCGGCCGATGGCGCGCCACGCGAGAAGATGCGAGACCGCCGCGCGACTGCATGATCTTCAGCTCGCAATGAAGGCCATTGTCACGGATCTGGTTCTCCACTCGCGAGAGATAGGTATCGACGACCGATTTCATGTAGGCGTCGAAGGACGTGACGACGGTGCGTTCATACTCCCGGAAGATCGGATCAACCTCATGGGAGACGGAGAGCTTCAGCTCCGGAAACTCGGCTTCGATGATCTCCTTCGTGCGAAGCTCGTGCACGGGATTGCGAAAGGAGAACAGGTAGCAGACCGCTACGGCCTGAACGCCGCGGGCCACAAGATCGCGAAGCTCGATGCGGAGCTGGTCCTCATCGAGGGGGGTGAGAACTTCTCCGGAGGCTGAGATCCGCTCCCGAATGCCACGGCGGTATTCGCCGGTTGCCAGAAAGATCGGCGTCTGAGGGGTCAGAATGGACGCATAGAGAATGTCGCGCGAGAGGCGCCATTGCCGGCCGATTTCCAGTGTGTCCTCGAAGCCGGAGGTGGAAAGCACGCCGAGGCGGGCCCCCGACCGCTCGAGGATCGCGTTTGTCGCCACGGTGGTTCCGTGGAGAAACTGGGATATATCGCTGGGGTCGATGTCGAGCTCTTTGCGCAGCAACGTGATCGCGTCGGCGACCGCAAGGCTTGGATCGGCGCGCGAGCTCATGACCTTGGCGGAATGGTTCGTGCCATCGCTGCTGCGGCAGACGATGTCGGTAAAGGTGCCGCCGATATCGACGCCGATCTCGTAGTTCATGACGCCTCGCAAAAGGATCTCGATTTATGATATATCATACATTTGATTTGTCGAGAGAGCATGTGTCAGTTTTTTGGTCGGAGCGATCGGGCTCAGCGCTCTGCCAAGACGTAGTCTCCAGTGGCCGCATCCAAGGTGACCGAAAGACCATATGCCCGTTCAGCCATTTCCGGCGACAACCAACGACGATTTATCGAGGCCAGGACGCGGGCTGGATTGCGGCGAGACGGATCACCGTAGCCGCCTCCACCCGACGTCTGGAAGACCATCTTCTCGCCGGCTCGGCAAAGCTCCTCATTGAAGGCCGGCAAGGTGACGCGCTCGCCGCCGGGTAATTGCTTCTCACTGCGGACGGGGCGCGCCGCTGCGCCCGACAGCACACCCTTCGCGGGGTTCGTGGTGGCATCGGCGGCGTAGATCACCGTCATCGTGTGATCCACGGGATAGAAGACGCCCGAGACGCCAGGCGCCCCCTCGAACTGCCCGAAGCCTTGGCTGTCCGGCGCCACGCCCCGCGACTCTATGATGATGGGATACATGGATTCGTCGACTTCCACAGAATCGAGAAAGATCATTCCCCCATTCGCGGCACCACAATAGGTCAACCAGCCGTCATGGCCGTGGAGCGCGCCCCCGCCGGCGTATCCAATAAAGACCTGATTGACGTAGGTGCGGCCTTCCTTGAAGGGATCGGCACCGGAGATGACAGCGATCCCGACAGGGAGATGCGGACCTCCCTCCGCCTGTCCATAGGGCTCGCCCATCTCCGCGAAGACGCAGTTCGCGGCCATGATCAAACGGTCGTTGACGTTCGTGGTCGCTACAGACGTGCCGACCGGATATTTCGGTCTTCCGACGACGCTTCCCTCGCGCATCAGAACCTCGACGCGGCTGAGACTGCCGTGATTGTGCGGGACCGAGGCGTCGAGATTATTGAAGACCCCGATGCGGCTGGCGCCGCGACAGGTGTTCTCTGAAAGATTGAGGCCACCGGGAACGTTGTCGATATTGTCCCTGAGATCGATGACAATCCGCCCCTCATCCGGCAGCACCGTCATCTTCACCCGCACAGGGATCCCATCGTCGGCGACGCCCGGAACAGGGTCGTGACGCGTTTCATATTCGAAAGTGCCGGCAGGGAGCTTGCGGATCTCGGCGATGGCGCGGCGCTCGCCATAGGCAAACCATTCTTCGACAAAATCGGCGATCACTTCCCGACCGTAACGACCAACGACGTCGCGGAGCCGCGTCTCCGCAGTGCGGCAGGCACCGATTTGCGCACGCAGATCTCCGAGCCAGATGTCGGATGCGCGGATCTTGTAGAGGCCCATGCGCAGGATATCCTGGTGCGGCTTGTGGTTCCGCCCGATCCGCACGCAGGGGAAATGCATGCCCTCCTCATAGATGGTCTTCGCGTAAGGAAGGTAGGTGCTGGCGACGGGTGCGCCGATGTCGGCATGGTGGGACAGCGCCACAGCCCAGAACAGCGGCCTGCCATCGACAAAGACGGGTTGCGCGAGGATCAGATCGGCATGGTGAGTGCCGCCGGTATAGGGACAATTGTTGAGAAAGAGGTCTCCTTCCTCGATATCGTCGAAGAGCTCGACGATATGAGAAATCGCGGTCTCCATGGACATGACATGGATGGCCAAAGCGTCTTCGATGGACACAAGCCGGCAGTCATAGGTGAGAAGCGCGCAGGAAAAATCCCGCGCGTTCTTGATGACGGCCGAACGGCTTGCCTTCAGCACCACCAGAGTCATCTCACGGACGATGGCCTCCAGCCTGCTCTTGAGCACCGACAGGAGAAAAGGGTCCAGTTTCGACGTGTCGCTTCCCGATGTCATCGCTGTGCCTCGACGGAAGAGAGGGACGCCACGGTGACGTGGACATTGCCATGGAGATCCACAGCCGCGTCATTGCCGCGCTTGAGCACGGCCGTGAATGTCGGCGCCTCGAGGATGCATGGTCCGGCCAGCCTGGCTCCTGCCCCGAGGGACGGGGCGTCATAAATGGGGAGCTGGACGGAGCCGCCCTCTTCATGGAGATAGACCGCGCGAGATCCCTTGGCCCGGGGCTCGCCGTCCTGCTGTGTGATGGTGAAGTCGCGCCAGGCGTTCTGTCGCAAGCGATGGCCCTTGGCGCGGACTTTCCACGCCGTGAATTCGATCAGATCGGCGTCGGCACGGATCGAATAGATCCTCTCATGCATCTGGTGAAAGCCTTCCAACAGCATCGGAATGTCGGCCGGCGTCAGTTCGCCTTCCCTCAAATTCACCGGAACCTCGATCTCCCAGGACTGGTATTCGTAGCGCCCCATGACGGCGTATTCGAAGCTCCGGCGTTCAGAGGGTATCTGGGCTGAGGCGAGAAAGTCCTCACCGGCGTCGCGAAGACGGCGCAGGAGGGCATTGACCCCAGCCAAATCAAACTGCGCGCCATCGGTTTGGAGCACGCCGTTCTGCTCCCAGCGAATGTCGGAAATCAAGCCGCCAAAGGCGCTCAGACCGGCGGTGAACCGTGGGATCATGTAGCGCTTTAGGCCGAGAATGTCGGCCATCTCGGCGATATGGGCCGCGGTGCCACCACCCCCGCAGACAAAATAGCTGTCGCGCGGGTTCAAGCCTTCGCGGATGGTGATCTCCTCAATGGCCGTGACCATGTTGTGGTTGCTCGTCGTGTAGATCGCGTGCGCGGCCTGTTCGAGGCTGGTGTTCATCTGTGCAGCGATCCTCGCGATGGCCGCTTCCGCCAGGTCGCGACGGAGCACCATTCGCCCCCCGAGGAAGTAGTGCGGATCAATCAGACCGAGCACGACGTTCGCGTCGGTGACCGTCGCCTCAGTGCCGCCGAGGCCATAGCAGGCCGGGCCCGGCCTGGCTCCGGCGCTGCGCGGACCGACATGCAGGAAGCCGCCCTCGTCGACCATGGCAATCGAGCCGCCGCCGGCGCCGACCGAGCGCACGTCAACCTTCGGAATCCCCAAGGAGTCCTGATGGATCATGGAGTCCGGCGTGACGATGAGCTGATGGTTGCGCAGGGCCGAAACATCGAAAGTGGTGCCCCCCATGTCACCCACGATGATGTCCGGCTCCTCGCTGAGGGCCAAAGCGGCCATGGGTGCCAAGGTCGGGCCCGACATCACGCTGTAGATGGGCTTTCGCAGCATGTCCGCGACGGGCATCATTCCGCCCAGGCAATTCGCAAGAAGTAACTTGCCTGCAAACCCTTCCTGCGCGAGCGCCTGCTCAAGATCTTGAACATAGGCCTTGATGATCGGACTGATGGAGGCATCGATAGCGGCCGCGATGATGCGTTTGTACTCGCGCATCATGGGGTTGATCTCGTGACTCAAGGTGATCGGGATCTCGGGCCAGGCGGCGTGGATATGGTCGCGGACAGCCAGTTCGTGCGCTGGATTGGCGACGGACCACAAGAGGCCGACGGCAATGGCTTCGATACCGATCCGGCGGAAGTCTTGCAGTGCATCGCGGATGTCGTCCTCCGAAAGGGGGAAGATTTCCTCGCCGCGCGAATTGATGCGGCCGCGAACCGTTCGCGTGCGGCCGCGGGGAATGTAGGGGTCCGGATAATCCAAGCGCCACTCGAAAGCGCGCTTCCGCGGGCCTTCGCGCAAGACCAGAATGTCCTGGTGTCCTTCATTGAGAATGAGCCCGGTCTTCGCCACGCGACGTTCAACCAGGGCATTGGTCGAGACTGTGGATCCATGCAGCGCGAGATCTATCCGAGCGATGAAATCGCGAGGCTCCAGCTCAAAGCCCTTGGCCGCCTCATATAGCGCATCGATGAAACCGCGGTGGAACTCGCCGGGAGTCGTCGGGGCCTTGAAAATCGACACTTCCCCGGTTTCTGATGCAACGAGGCAGTCGGTGAAGGTGCCGCCGATATCCAGGCAGACTTGAAAGGTCATCTCGGGCTCCGACTGCTAGCGGACATGACGGGACGGATGTTCCGGCCTCGGCAGGCCAAGATTCTCGCGTAGCGTCCGGCCTTCGTATTCAGTGCGGAACAAGCCCCGACGCTGCAGTTCCGGGACGACGAGCCTGGTGAAATCATCGAGCGCCGTGGGGAGGATGGGCGGCATGACGTTGAAGCCGTCGGCGGCTTCGGCCTCGAACCATTCCTCCATGATATCGGCAACCTCCTTGCCGGAGCCGATCACGAGGAAATGCCCATGGGAACCGGCCACACGCAGATAGAGATCACGGATCGACAGGTTTTCCCGTGCAGCCATGTCGATGAGCAAGTCGCGGCGGCTCTTGGGGCCGTTGGTTTCGGGCAAGGGTGGCAGCGGACCGTCGGGGTCGAAGCCGGTCAGGTCCACACCGCCGAGGGAGGCGGACAGTTCGGCGAGGCCTACCTCCGGCAAGATCAAGTCCTGGAGTGCCGCATATTTGTCCTGTGCTTCCTGGCGGCTCTCCGCCACCACGCAGAACAGGCCCGGCATGATCTTCACATGATCGGGGTTGCGTCCGCAGCCTGCGGCCATCTCCTTGATCTCGCGCGTGAAGGCGCGACCCTGCTCCAGCGTCGGGCTGGCAACGAAAATGACTTCCGCCCAGCGCGCAGACATCTCCCGCCCGGGTCCCGAAGCACCCGCCTGGACGCGGACAGGATAACCCTGGGGCGGGCGCGCAATGTTCAGGGGGCCACGGACGGTGAAATGGTCGCCCCGATGGTCCAATGTGTGCAGTTTCTGCTTGTCGAAGAACATCCCCGTCTGTCGGTCGCGAGGAAAGGCGTCGTCTTCCCAGCTGTCCCAAAGCCCCGCCACGACCTGAGCAAACTCCTTGGCCCGTTCATAGCGTTCACTGTGCAGCACATGCATGTCGCGGCCGAAGTTCATGGCTTCGAGCTCATTGTTGGAGGTCACCAGATTCCAGCCGGCCCGGCCGCCGCTGATGTGGTCGAGGGATGCGAATTTGCGGGCAAGGTGATAGGGCTCGTTATAGGTCGTGGTGGCTGTGGCGACGAGCCCAAGATGACTGGTGCGGCTGGCCAGCGCGGCCAGGAGGGTCAAGGGCTCCAACACCGCGGACCAGCTCGTATGGCGAATGAAGTCCGGCTTGTCGCCGCCCCGGATGCCGGAACTATCCTCAAGGAAGATCATGTCGAGCTTCGCGTTCTCGGCCGTCCGAGCCATCGCGGCGTAATGCTCAAAATTCATGCCGCTGTCGGCTTGGCAGGAAGGATGTCGCCACGCGGCCACGTGATGGCCGCTGGGCTTCAGGAAAGCGCCAATCCTCATTTTCCGGCGTGCAGATGTGTTCATCAGCCCTCCGCGATCACGAACCAGTCTTCGCCGCTTGCGGAGCGCCCAGTGCCGGCTGCAGGATCGAGGCGGGATCGGCACAGTCAAAGAACAGGTCGCCGACTGCGCCAAATGTCCATTGCTGCGGCATCGTTCCTTGCCCCCCGTGTGAGTGAAACGATCTGGCGTCGCGGGATTTTTGTCAATATGATATATCATGCGTCAGGAGTGAAATCTCGCTTGCGGTGATCGACATCACGCCAATGGGGACGGCATGTCTTTGGTTTTCGGTGCGCTTGCCGACGATATTACCGGCGGCATGGAACTCGCGGCCCTCCTCGCCCGACAAGGCGTCCGATGCGCCTTCCTGACGGATTGGCGCCTGGTGGAGAGGGTTCGGCACGAGGTCGACGCCATCGTCCTGGCGCAAAAGACACGGGTCATTCCGGGCGATCAGGCGCAGGATGCCTTCGCACAAGGGTGGGACGCTCTCACTCCGGCGCGCCAGATCTTCTACAAATATTGCGCCACATTCGACTCCACTGCGGCGGGAAATATCGGACCCTGCGCCGATGTGCTGATGGACAAGACCGGTGCCGAGTTCACGCTCTTCTGCCCAACATTTCCAGAGGCCCGCCGGTTCGTGTTTCAGGGTCATCTGTTCGTGGGGGACCGTCTCGTGTCGGAGTCGCCCAAACGATATGATCCGGTGACGCCGATGCTGGATCCCGATCTGGTCAGGGTGCTGCAGGCGCAAACCCAGAGACGGGTCGGATTGCTGCCGCTGGAGATCCTGCAGGCCGGCCAAGGCGCCCTGCGCATCGAGGCGCTGAAAAAAGCGGGCGTCCGGCATGCCATCGCCGATGCCCTGTCGGAGGCGGATCTGACGAGCATCGCTGCTCTTTGCGCAGAATGGCCGTTGATGACCGGAGGCTCGTCGGTGGCCGAGCATCTTCCCCAGCATTGGCGGCGCAAGGGCTGGATCGCCCCTGAACCATTCGTTCCGGTGCTGCCCATGGTCGACGGATATGGAGCCGTGCTGGCGGGAAGCTGTTCGGAGGTCACTTTACGGCAATTGGACCATTTCGCAGCGCACAGGCCGGTTCTGACGATCGACATCACAGCGGGCGAGGAGGAGGCGCTCATCGCCAGCGCCCGCCGCTGGGCCTTGCCGCTTCTGGCCGAAGGGCCCGTGGCCATCGCCACTTCGGCTTCGCCCGAGCGGGTCGCGCAGGCCCAGGCTCACTTCGGACTGCAGGGGTCTGCCGCGCGCGCCGAACGCATCCTGGACGCCCTTGCGGTGCTGCTGAGAGAGGCGGGCGTGCGACGGTTCGTGATCGCGGGCGGGGAGACCTCGGGCACGATCCTCGACCGGCTGGGGGTGCGCCAGATGCATGTCGGGATCTATGAGGAAGCGGGCGTGGCCCGGGCGGTGAGCGCCAGCGCGCCCTTGCTCGGGCTCTGCCTGAAGTCGGGCAAGCTCGGGCCCCCGGACATGTTCTTACGGATGCTGGATCGGATGTTGCTGGGAGAGGGCTGAAGGAGGGGGTCGATGGGTGCGGAGGCGCGCGCTTGGGTTCGGAGGATGACGCAGGTTGGAAGACGGGGTCGTGGGGGCAGTTTGGGGCTGAGACCGGGCTGGCGGTTTGTGAAAAAGCTGCGGAAACAGCCTTGTCATCGCTGGCGCTCTGACGGCAACCCACGACCTCAACTCTGCCGTCCATGGCGGAAATTGATGAGGCTGAAAGCGTACCTTGGAGATGGCCATTTTCCGCTGCCACACTTGCCACAGAAATCGGTCGCAAAACTGTCGCTTTGATCGGGATTTTCGCGACAGGATTCAATGCCCGAGCAGGATCGCGCCGGCAGCAACAATGATGCAGGCGAGAATACGCCGGGCGGTCAAGGTTTCACCAAGAAACATCCAGCCAATCAGAACAGCGAACACAACGCTTGTTTCCCGCAGCGCTGTGATCGGGCCGGCCGGCCCGAGGGCGAAGGCCGCGACCACGACGCCATAGGCGATCATTGCGACCAGCCCGCCGCCGAGCGCCTTCCATGTTTCAGGCGCGCGAAAATCGACTATGAGCCGCCGACGGATGACGAGGAACGCGGCCGGCAGAAATGCTCCATAGAGAACAAGCACCCAAGCCATATAAGCTCCGCTCTGCCCGGTTTGACGCACCCCGATGGAATCGACGGTAGCATAGGCGGCGATGATTGCGCCGGTCGCCAGTGCGAACAGAATGGAGGAGGCAGAGGCTCGCCCTTTCCCAAGCGCGAGGCTCATGATGCCTACGGCGACAAGGACGACGCCGGCGATCTGATAGGAGGTGAGCTTATCGCCGGTGATGACGAACCCGCCGAGCGTCACCAGCAGCGGTACGGTTCCGCGCACGATCGGATAGGCCTGCCCCAACTCGCCGTAACGATAGGCCGCGACGAGGAAGACACTGTATCCGACCTGAAGGACCGCCGAAAGAAGGATGTAGAGCCAAGCTCCCGACGCCGGCAGAGGGTAGAAAAACAGGAACGGAAGCGCGAAAACCGTGCTGGCGAAGCTCATCACAGTCACGGTCCAGAGCCGATCGCCACCGCTGCGCAGGAAGGCGTTCCATGCGGCGTGCAGGATCGCGGCGAACAGGGCAAGGCCAATGACAACCGCGCTCATTGAGGCGGTTCCACTGACGCTAGAACATCGGCCGCCGCCTCTCGGGCGCTGACGATCGCCGTCTTGCCTTGCCCCATATGGGCAAGCACCGTTGCCCCCTCGATCAGCATAAACAGCGTTGTTGCAACGTGCTCGGCGCGATCACCTGGCAGGGATTGTGCTAGAATGTCCCGGAGCCGTTGTTGCAAATCGTGCTTTTGCCGCGCGACCGCCTCGAACACGGCATGGGCCGGTTCTCCGAACTCGGCAAGGGCGTGCTGGAACAGGCAGCCGTGAAAATCGGGGCTATCGAACCACCGTTCGTGCCAGTCGAAAATCGCCGTGATCTTCTCATGCGGCGTCATCGCCGCTTCGGAGAGCCGGTCGAGCTGACGCTTGAAGCGTTCTGCCCGCCAGTCCAGAACCTTGACAATCAGCCCATCCTTGCTCGGAAAGTGCCGATACATGGTCATCTTGGCCACTTCGGCCTCGACAATGATCTTGTCTATGCCGGTGGCGTGAAAGCCGTTGCGTTTGAAAAGGCGATAGGCGGTTTCAACAATGTGTTGGCGCTTTTCGGCAGCGTCGGCGCGAAGCGGCATGGCAGAGCTCTATATGATACAGACCTGTCTCACTCCTATAGAAGCTGCTGGATTTGGTCAACGGAGATCGCAAGCGCGTGTCGCGTATTTTCTAAGTTTCGCGACAAAATTGCCGGCGCTGATTTTTCAGCGGATTTCCATCGCAAAGTCAGAGGCAAAATTCGCTCGCTTACGGCGGACTCTCACGCCAACTGCTGGCGGCTTTCTGGTCCGCCAGCTTGAGAGCCGCCATTCCGCTCTCCACCAGTTACAGACCACCAGTCACAAGAGCGGACTTGCAGCTTTCAGGAGATCGCCAACCCCGCATGGACGACTAAAGTGAAGCGCAAAGCTGTCGGTTAGGTCTTCGGCCAGCTGCGGCTTGGGTTGGCGGCAGCCGTTGTGCATCGGGGGCTTGCGCCGCGCAGTGTTTCGGCGGTGGGGTGGGGCGGGCTAGGAGGGGGGGCGCCGGTGAATTGAGTCGGGTCGAGGGCGGGGGTGCGGTCCAGGGCTTGGGCGGTGGCCTGGTAGGAGAGGAATGCGCCCCATCCCGCGCCGGCGGCGGCGGCGGGATAGGCTATGTTGAAGCGCGACCTTGCGGGGATGTCGAGGACCACGGACGCGTTCAGGACCGAGGGGCATTCCCCGGCGGCTTCGGCGAGGGCTGAAACCACGCCGGCGCGTATGGCGGACAAGGGTGCGTTGCGGCCATCGGGGTCCATGGGCACGGCATTTCCGGTCACGCGGATCTGGCAATCCGTCTTTTCGAACTGGAGCTCGAGGCCCGCGTCCGTGCCCTCCTGCGCGCGGCCCGTCGGCGCCAGAGTGAGCTTGGCCAGGGCGCTGGCGGCGGCGTCGTGCATCTCCCGGCTCCGGCGTTCGAGGGCTGCGGGATCGGTGTCGAGGGTGGTCTCCACCAGGGTCGCCGCCAGCCGGTTCAGGGCGGGGAGAATGAGGCGCGGGTCGCGGACATTGGCCGCGAGATAGTGCTGCAGCATCTCGGGCAGCTGTCCTCTCTCGAGGTCGACGCGAAGGCCCGACAGCCTGACGCCCTCATGCATGATCTCGCGGCCGAAGGTGAAAATGTCCTTCCGCATGGCGCCGATATCGGACAATCGCAGGGCACCACCGGCGAAGGCCAGCAGGCGGCCCTGGACGAAGACGGGCGCCACCATGGCGATCGTGGCCAGCCCCACGCCGCCGAGATAGGGATCGTTGCTCAGGTAAAGCTGGCCGTCGCGCCAGGTGTCGCCGGGATCGCGCAGCAGGGCCGTTCGGGCGACGGCGTCCAGCATCGTGGAGAAGATCGGCAGGTCCTGCTGCTGCGCCAGGCTTTGTCCGCCGGAGTCGAGGATGGCGAAACAGGCGGGCCAGGCTTGGGTGGCGGCGGGGGAGGCTGCCGCCAGATGCGCGCGCATCCGTGGCGGAAGCTCGGTGATGCTGCCGTTCACGCGGGTCATGGCGCAGCCTCCACGGCGCTGGCGGATCGCGTCAGGATCAATGTTCCGGTGTCGTGCACCGTGAGGCTCCAGTCGGGTGGCACAAAGCTGGTGGCGAAATGATCCTCGACGATGGCGGGGCCGGCACAGGTGAAGCCCGCGGGGAGATCGGGGCGCCAGAAAAACTCCGCCTGACGCAGCTGGCCGCCGAAGTAGATCTCGGACCGCTCGGCTCGGGGCGCCGCGCCTTCGGGCTTGGAGGCCATGGTGATGCGGCCGGCCTCCTTTCGCGCCACAAGCCTGAGATTGACGATCTGTACCTGCTTTTCCGGGAAGCTGTGGCCGAACCTCTCCTTGTAGAGGGCGTGGAAATTCGCGATCCAAGCGTGGCACGCCGAGGGTCCGATCGCCGAGTCCGCGACCGGCACGGAGAGTTCGGAGGCCTGGCCGCGATAGCGAATGTCGACGGCGCGTTCGATGAGGATCTCCTTCGTCTCGAGACCGTATCGGGCGAACTCCGTGCGCGCCGCCTGGTCCAAGGCGTCGAAGGCCGCGGCGAGGGCGTCTATGTCGAGTGCGACTGCGTCCGCCGGATGCGCCTTCACCAGGTCCACGGTGAAGTCGCTGGCGAGCAGGCCGAGGGCGGACAGGACCCCCTGGTGCTCGGGCACCACGACCGTGTCGATCATGAGGTCATCGGCGACTTCACAGGCATGCAGTGCCCCGGCGCCACCGAAGGCGAGAAGGGCGAAATCGCGGGGGTTATGGCCGCGCTCGATGGAGATCAGCCGGATGGTCTCGGTCATGTTGGAGTTCGCGATGCGCCGAATCCCCTCGGCCACCTCCAGGGCTGAGAGCTGCAGCGTCTGCGACAGCCTGCCAATGGCCGCGGCGGCCAAGTCGAGGCGAAGCTCCAGGGCGCCGCCGAAGAAGCGGTGCGGTCGCAGGATGCCCATGAGTGCGGTGGCATCGGTGGTGGTCGGCTCCGTTCCGCCCCTCCCGTAGCAGCAGGGACCCGGATCGGCGCCCGCACTGCGCGGTCCGACCCGCAGATATCCCGCCGCGTCAACGGCGGCGATCGATCCGCCGCCGGCGCCGACGACCTGGATGTCGAATGTGGGCGCGCGCACGGGCAGGCCATCGACCTTGTTGTCATAGGAGAGCGTCGCCTGCAGGTCGCGTACCAGGCAGACATCGGTGCTGGTGCCGCCCATGTCGAGCGTGATGAAATCGCGGACACCGGACAGTCCGCCCATGAAGACGGCGCCGACCACTCCGGCTGCCGGTCCCGACAGCACGACATTGACCGCCTTCTCCTTGGCAGCCTGGATCGGAATGATCCCGCCGGAGGATTGCATGATCTGGATGTTGCCCTGCAGGCCGTTGTCCTGCATCAGCCGTTCGATCTCGCCCATATAGCCGGCGACCACCGGCCGCAAATAGGCACTCATGACCGTCGTGCTGGCGCGTTCATATTCGCGGTATTCCGGATTGACCACGGAGGACAGGCTCACCTGGAGGGAGGGGAAACGCTCGCGAAGCCAGTCCTCGAGCTCCCGTTCGTGGCGCGGATCGAGGTAGGAGTGCAGCAGGCAGACGGCGACCGAAGAGATCCCGTCGCGCTCGACCAATTGCCTGAGTTCGGCTTCCAGGCGCAGATCACAGCTCAGGGGAGTGACCACTGCGCCGGTCGCGTCCAGTCTTTCCCGCACTTCGAGGGACCATTGGCGCGGCACCAAAGGCTGCGGCGCGGTGTAGTGCATATCGAAGATGTCGGATTTCTCGTGCCGCTGGATCTCGAGGATGTCGCGATGGCCCTCGGTGACCAGCAAGGCGGTGGGGGCGCCCTTGCGCTCGATCACGGCATTGGTCGCTACCGTCGAGCCATGGACGAGGCTGGTGACGCCCGAGGCGTCCGGCCGCCAGCGCAGCAACGCGTCGAGGGCACCGAGCGCCGGGTTGGAAGGCGTACTCAATGCCTTGGCGGATTCAATCTGTCCGCTGTCCGACACGGCGATCAGGTCGGTGAATGTTCCACCGATTTCGATACCCACGCGCATGGTCCCTCACATCACCGATTCTGCTGTCACCAGACCGGACATGCGGTCCTCGCGGGAGGCCGCCCGAGCCCGGTTTCCGGGCGGCCCATAGCCGCCACCGCCGCCGCCGACCATGCGCAAGCGGTCCCCCGACTTCAGGAGGAAGCCCGTCTTCGATGCGAGGGGGATGAGTTCGTTGCCCCGCTCCACCTCGATGCGGCCCGGCAGGCCGTCGCCACCGCCTGCCGCGCCCGGGGCGCCGTATTTGAAGCGGTCGGTGAAGACCGTGACCAGGACATCATCCTCGAGGACGTCATATTCGCGGATTTCGCCCGCGCCGCCGCGCCATTGCCCGGGCCCGCAGGAATCCTGCTCCAGCCCGTAGCGGCGAATCCGCAGGAACGGAAATTGGCGCTCCACATATTCGGTGGGCGCGTTGGAGCAGTTGCTCAGGGGGAAGGGCAGCGCGTTCGGCCCGTCGCTCCCGTTGCGCGCGCCCCAGCCTCCGGACAGCACCTCGACGAAGATGTCGAAGCGGCCGTCCCGCATGCGGCTGAGCGCCAAGCAAATGGAGGAATTGAAGCCCGTGGCCATCACGCGGTCGGGAATCGCCTTCTGCAGCGCATCCATGACGGCGTCATAGACCCGATAGGCGGTGATGATCCGGCCATGGACGCTGGCCGGCGGAAGCGGGTTGAGGAAAGATCCTTCCGGGACCCGCACCTCGATCGGACGCACGGCGCCGGCATTGTGCCACATCTCGATGCCAGCCCCCAGGACCTGCCGGACGATGGTCCAGACCGCGCCCAAGGTGGAGGAGAGGTTGGCGTTCATCATGCACGGGCGCTGGGCATCGGTGCCGGCAAAGTCGATGACCAGCGTGCCGCCGGTCTTGGTCAGACGCGTGCGCACCACCATTTCGGGGCCGCCGATGCCGTCATCATCCAGCCAGGCGCTGCCTTCCACGTCGAAATCATCGAGAGATTCGAGCGTTGCCCGCATGACGCTCTCGGAGGCTGCGACGAGCGCCGTCATGGTGGCGCAGATGGTGTCGCTGCCGTAGCGCCTGGCCAGGGCCTGCAGCCGGCTGCGACCCGAAAACAGGGCGACGAGCTGGGCGTTGAGGTCACCCGTGGTCTCATCGGGAACGCGGACGTTTGCCGTGATCAGCTGCTCGAACAAGGCCGGGAAACGACCATTATCGAGCCTCATGCGCAGAGGCGGGATGATCTTGCCTTCCTCATAGATCTCCGAAGCACGGGGAAGAATTCCCGGTGCGGCGCCCCCCACATCGATGTGGTGCGCAATGGAGCCGACAAAGGCGATCCGCCGCCCCTCGGCGAAGACGGGCATGAACAGCGCGATGTCGTTCAGGTGATGGCAGCCACGATAAGGGTCATTCGTGACCAGGATCGTGTCCTCGGTCATCTCATCGGGATCGAATTGTTCAAGGCAAGCGCCGATGGCGGTGGTCATGGCACTCAGAAGAATGGGAATGTGGTCGGGCTGGGCGATGAGCACGCCGTCGGCATCGAACAGGGCCGTCGACATGTCCTTCGCTTCGCGGACGATGGAGGAGAAGGCATTGCGGAGGAGGTTGATCCCCATCTCCTCGGCGACCGCATGCAAGGCGCGGCCGATGATCTGCTGCTCGACGATTCCCGGTGCACTCACGGTTCGATCTCGGCGCGCAAGGCGGTCGGGGTCGTTCGCTGAAACTCGAGCGGCGTGACGGTCACAGCCTCGGCCCTGGCGATGAGGATCGGCTGCTCGAGCACCTCGCCGTGTGAGGGCTCCGTCCCGATGCCGAAGGTGCGCGCCACGCACCAGCACTCGTATTGCCGCTTGCGCGAGGTTCGCCCCACGGAGAGCAGCTTGGCCGTCACCTTCAGAAAGTCGCCCTCATAGGCCGGTGCCAGGAACTCGACCTTGTCCATGGCGCGCATGAACCCGCCATCGCCATCGAGCAGATAGGCGAGCTTCGTGCCGGCCATGCCGAACAGCTCGACGATCGTCCCGAGGGACACGACATGGTTCGAATAATGGCTGTCGACGCGAATTTCGATGCTGGTTTCGTAGGCGGTCAGATCCGGGGTCACTCTCGTCCTCCTCAGCTATAGCCATTGCGCTTGTCGTCTTCGCGGGCCTTTGCTTCCCGCTTCTCCGGACTGCCCCAGCCCCCGCCGCCGGGGGTGCGCAGATGCGCCCCGTCGCCGGCCTTGACCCTGAAGCGGTCGATCTTCGTGAGATGGGGCGGCGTGGTTTCCGTCCCTCCCGCATGAAAACTATGGCGCGCCGGCTCGCCGGCAGCCCCGCCTTGCAACCCGTAAGCGCCGCGCGTGCCGCGATCGCCGAGCAGCGTGATGGTGCCCTCGCCGTCGCGCAGGGTGAAGGCGGCCTCGACCCCGAGCCCGCCGCGGAACTGTCCGTCGCCGGCAGACCCTTCGCGCACGCTGTAGCGGCTGAACAGGATCGGCACCGCTTGCTCCAGGACCTCCAGCGAGCTGTTCCGGGAGGACGACACGATCGTCGAGCCGTTGGTCAGCCCGTCGCCATCGCCATGCCCGCCATAGCCGCCACCGAAGAAGAACACCGTCGCATAGCGGCCCTTGCTCGGCGAAAGCCCGCCGATGCCGATATTCGTGCCGGTGCCGAAGGCGCTGGCGGGGACCTTGTCCGGGATCGCCTTGGACAGCGCGCCCATGACGACGCCGATCAGCCTCTGGGTGGTCTCGGTGGTGCAGCCGCTGCAGGGGCTCGGCGGCTCCGGATTGAGCATCGAGCCCTTGGGCACGATGATGTGGAAGGGCACGAAGCAGCCGGAATTGACGGGCACGTCCCAGAACACATGGTTCATGGCGATCATCAATCCGGTCACCGTGCAGCTGATCGGGCTGTTGAACGGGCCCCGGCAGGCCGGCGCGCTGCCCGAGAGATCGAAGGTGATCTCCGAGCCCTTGACGGTCATCACCAGGTCGATGAGCAATTGGCCCTCCTCGACGCCGTCGCTGTCGAGGACATCGGAAAATTGATAGTTGCCGTCGGGAATGCTCTCGATATGAGAGCGCATCAGGGCTTCGGAGCGCTGCTTCAGCTCCGCCGTCGCCCGCAGCAGCACGTCCTTGCCGTGCACCGCGATGAGCTCGTCCAGCCGCTTGACGCCGATCTCCAGCGCGTTGATCTGCGCTGCCATGTCGCCGTAGCGGTCCTCGCTGACCCGCATGTTCAGCAGCATGACTTCGAGCAGGCCCTGGTTCAGGACGCCCCCGTCATAGATCTTGACCGGCGGCAGCCTCAGACCCTCCTGGTAGATCTCGGTGGCGACCGGCGTGAAGCCGCCGGGGGTCATGCCGCCCACATCGGGCCAATGGCCGGTGTTTGCCACGAACAGCACCACCTTGCCGTCATGGAAATAGGGGCGGACGAACTTGACGTCCATGGTGTGCGTTCCCCCCATATAGGGGTCGTTGATCACGTAGACGTCGCCCGGCTTCATGCCTGCCGGATCATGCCGCTTGATGACCTCCTGCACCGTGTGCTGCATCACCGTCGTGAACAGCAGGATGCCGGTCGTGCCCTGCACGATCACCTCTCCGGTCACCCCGTCATAGATGCCGCTGGCACGGTCCCAGGCGTCCGCGATGACGGGCGAGATGGCGGAGGCGGCGATCACCGCGTCCATTTCCTCGGCGATCTGGTCAAGTCCACCCTTGATGACGGTCAAGGTTACGGGATCAATGGTGCTCATCACGCTGCCTCGATGACGATGTTCAAGCTCTCATGCACGACGGCCTTGAAGCCGGGCTCGACGAAGGTGGTGGCGTCGGGTTGGGAGAGGATCGCCGGTCCTAAGACAGTGGCGCCGCGCGGCAGTGCGAGCCGATCGAAGACTGTGCTCGCATGCCAGCGGCCATCGAAGAAGACCTGTTGAGACTTCAATGGTTGGACGGCAATCGATGGATCCGGCGCAATGATCAGCTCCGACAGGCGCGGCGGGCGATGGCTGCTCGACACCGTGAGCCGCACATTCGCCAGGATGATGCCGGAGCGATCCAGCAGCACGCTGAAGCGCTCGCGATAGGCGGCATCGAAGGCTTTGCGGATCGCCTCCGGCGTCAGCGGCATGTCCGCGGGAAAGGCAACCTGGATCGTATGGGTCTGACCGCGATAGGCCATGTCGGCACCGAGTTGCACCCGAACATCCGCGTCCGCGACCCCTTCCTCCAGGAGCAGCCGGCGCCCTTCCTGCTCGTAGGTGTCATAGATGGCGCGCAGGCTCTCGGGGTCGAGCTCCGCCAGGTTGATGTTCACGGTGCGGACGAAATCGTGCCGGAGCTGGCCGAGAAGGCAGCCGAGCGCCGAAGTGATCCCGGGGAAATAGGGAATGATCGCGCGCGCCAGTCCCACCTGTCGGAGGATCCGGTTCGCAAAGAGCGGCCCGGCACCGCCAAAGGCGACCAGGGAAAACCCCCTGGGATCGTGGCCACGCTCGACCAGCCGTCGACGCAGGTGGCCTGAGACCTTGTGGGCCGCGACCGTCAGGATCGCTTCCGCCGCGGCCAGCGTGTCCAAGTTCAGGGGGCCGCCCACGGTTTCGTCCACAGCCCGCCGCGACAGGTCCGGGTTCATCTGTCGACCATGCTTCTGGCCGATGCCGCCTTGAGGATCGAGCAGCCCGGTGACCAGGGCCGCATCCGTGATGGTCGGCTGGGTGCCGCGTCCATAGCAGGCGGGACCCGGATCGGAGCCCGCGCTTTCCGGGCCGATCTGCAGAATGCCCGTCTTGTCGATCCAGGCGAGGCTGCCCCCGCCCGCACCCACCGCATCGATATCGAGCATGGGGGTGGCCAGGGGGATGCCGAATTCGAGCGCCTTCTGTTGGGTGAGGGACGGTTGTCCGCCCCGGATCAGGCAGATATCCAGACTCGTGCCGCCGATATCGGCGGAGACCACGTCGGCAAATCCCATCTCCTCCGCGATGGCCGCCGCCGCCGTCGCACCTCCGGCCGGACCCGACAGGATCGTATTGGCCGCGAGACGAGGCGCGACCTCGGCGCTCATCAGCCCGCCATTGGACTGAACGATGAGCAAGTCGCGCTTATAGCCGTGCTGCTGCAGCCGATCGGTCAGCCGCCGGAAATAACGCGACAGCAAGGGCTGCACATAGCCGCTGACAACCGCGGTGCTGGTGCGTTCGAATTCGCGGATGGCCGGCAGGATTTGCGACGACACCGCAATGTAGTCGTTCGGCCAGATCGACTTCACGGCCTCCAGGGCTGCGCGTTCGTTGGCCGGATTGGCATAGGAGTTCATGAAGCAGATCACCAGAACCTCGGCGCCATCCGCCAGCAGCCCCTGGGCCACCGTCCGCACCTGATCCGCATCGATGCCCTCCAGGATCTCTCCCTCCGCGCTCACCCGCTCGCGGACCTCTCGCCGCAGGCTCCGCTCGATCAGCGGCTTGAAGGTGCCGGTGAGGCCGAATGTATGCGGCCGGTCGCGACGCCGGAGCTCAAGCACGTCGCGGAAGCCTTCCGTGGTGATGAGGCCGCAGCGCGCACCCTTACGCTCGATGACCGCATTGGTCGCGACCGTCGTCCCATGGATGACGAGGTCCACATCGGCAAGGTCGATGCCCAGCTCCTGGGTTCCGTTGAACAGCCCGTCGGCCTGGTTTTCGGGCGTGGTCGGCACTTTGGCGACGGCGACACGCCGGGCCGCCTCGTCGATAAAGATCAAATCGGTATGGGTGCCGCCGATGTCGACACTGAGATAGCTTGCCATGTCAGAGAGAACCTTCTTTGAGCTCTTTTCGGGCGGATTTGCCGAGATAGGCCTCGATCACCGTCTCGTTCCGCTGAATGTCCTGGGGTGAGCCTTCCGCGATGGTCTTGCCGAAGTTCATGACCGTGAGCTCCCGGCACAGGCCCATGACGAAGGGCATGTCGTGTTCCACCAGCAATACCGTGACGCCGGAGGCGACGATCTCGTGGATCAAGGTTTCGATCTGCTTGGTCTCGACCGGATTGATGCCGGCCGCCACCTCGTCCAGCAACAGCAGCTTCGGCTCCAGCGCCAAGGCGCGGCCGATCTCCAACTGGCGGCGATGGCCGTAGGAGAGATTGCGCGCGAGCGTGCCCGCCTGCGCCTGCAGACCCACGCGATCGAGAATGGCCCATGCGACCTCCCGGTTGCGCCGGTCCTCCCGCCATTTGGCGGGGCCGCGGAACATGCTTCCGAGCAAGCCGATCTCGCCATGCACGAAGCGGCCCGCCAGCACCGTCTCCAGTGCCGTCATGTCTTCGAACAGCCGCGGCGTCTGAAAGGTGCGAGCGATGCCGAGCCGTGCCCGCTTATGGGAGGGAAGCCGGCTCACATCCTGGCCCTCGAACAGGATCTGCCCGGCTGCCGGAGTGTAGAGGCCGGTGATCAGGTTGAAGGCCGTGGTCTTGCCCGCGCCATTGGGGCCGATCAGCCCATGGGCGGTTCCCCGCGTCACGCTCAGGTTCAAGCCATCCGCAGCGGTGACGCCGCCGAAATTATGGTGCAGATCGCGGATTTCGAGCAGCGGGCTCACGCGACCTCCTGCACGGGCTTGCTGCTCCTGGCGCGCAGGCGGCCGACGATGGCGTCAACGCCGCCGGCAATGCCCTTGGGCAGAAGCGTCATCGAGACGATCAGCAGCAGACCGTAGACGAGCATCTTATACTCGGCGAGGTCGCGCATATATTCCGGGATGATGATCAGCAAGGCCGTGCCGATCACCGCTCCGGCGAGGCTCCCATGACCGCCGATCGTGATCATGATCAGCAGCACCAGGCTCTCATGCCAGGTGAAATTCTCCGGGCTGAGATATTGATAGATATGCGGGATCAAGGCGCCCGCCCATCCGGCCGCGATGCATCCGACCGTGATCACCGCCATCTTGTAGCGCTCGACCGGAATGCCGATGCTGCGCGCCGCCGGCTCGTTCTGTCCGAGCGCCTGGAACGCCCGGCCGACGCGGCTGTTGGTCATTCGCAGGAACAGGACATAGGTGACCGTCAGGAAGACCGCCGACACGGTGAAGACACCCGCCGGCGTACTGAAATCGACGCCCAGAATCTCCAGGGGCGGGATGCCGCTGATCCCAAAGGATCCACCGGTCAGCCCTTTCAGATTGTGCAACAGCTGATAGCAGATGATGCCGAAGCCGAAGGTCGCGATCTTGAAATAGACGCCCGACAGGCGGATGAGCTGGGCCATAAGCAGGCCGAAGAATCCTGCAAGCAGCGCCGCCCCGATGGAGGCGACAATGAACGGAACCCCCAGCTCCTTCTCCAGCAGCACCCCCGTATAGGCGCCGATCCCGACAAAGGCGATGTGGCCCAGGGACAGCTGCCCGGCCAGGCCGACCATGAGCTGCAGGCCCAGCGAGGCCACCGCATAGCAGGCGATGATCGCGCCGAGATAGAGCCAGAACCCCCCGAGGACGAAGGGGAGGATCCAGATGCAGCCAAGGACCAGCGCCGCGACAAGCCATTGCTGCCGGGGCCGCTCATCGGGTGGGATCGGAGTGGGCGTGCTCATTTGGCAATTCCCTTCCCGATGAGGCCGTTGGGACGCAGCAGCAGCACGAGGATCATTACCGCAAAGGCCACGCTGTCCTGGTATTCCGGCGCCAGAAGCTGCCCGCCGACCATCTCGACGACGCCGAGGCCGACGCCGCCGACCACGGCTCCCGCGATGCTGCCGAAGCCGCCCATGACCGCCGCTGCGAAGGCCTTGATGCCCACGGCCCCCATGTCGAAGGACACATAGATGATGGGCGCGTAGAGGACGCCGGCCGCGGCGCCGATTGCGGAGGCGATGGCAAAGGAAAAGGAGGAGGCAAAGCCGGCGTCGACGCCCATGAGCTGCGCGGTCTTCCTATCCTCGGCGACGGCCCGCAAGGCGAGGCCGGTCCATGATTTGGTGAAGAACCACTGCAGGATGACGAGCAGCAGCACCATGAAGGCCAGGATGTAGAAATACATCGTCGGCAGCGGATAGCCGGCGAGGCGCGTGATGTCGTGGGCGAGGGGGATCTGGTAGACGACGGGGTTCGCCCCCCAGATCAGACGCGCCCCGTTGCTGAGCACCATGCCGATGCCGAGCGTGAGCAGCACGAGATAGATGTCGCTCGCGCCCCGCCGGATGGCAGGGCGGAAAGCGATCCGCTCCAGAACGACGCCCAAGACCGCCGTCCCCGCGCAGGCGATCGCCAGCACCGCCAGGAACGGCATCTCCGGAAATGCCGTCAGCACGGAATAGCCGAAGAACGCGCCGATCATCATGAACTCGGCTTGCGCGAAGTTCACGAGACCCATGGCCCGGTAGATCATGCTGAATCCAATGGCCACGAGCCCGTAGATGCAGCCGATCGCGATGCCGCTGAAGATCTGAGCGACGAACGACATGGAGGGTCCCCGTATGCAGGCCTACTCGACCAGCGTGTCGAGAACGGGCTTGCCGTCCTTCAGCTGGATGAAGGGCAAGGGACGCTTCACGTCGCCATTCTCGGTGATCGTGATCTTGCCGGTGACGCCGTCGAAGTCCTTGGTCGCGTAGATCGCGTCGCGCACCGTTTCGCGGGTCACCTCGCCCTTTTCCTTGGCCCGGCGGATCGCATCGGCGACCACATAGATGGCGTCGTAGCCCATGCCCTCATACTGGCTCGGCGCCTTGCCCGCCCGCTTGGTCCAGGCTTCCACGAATGCGGCCGCCTTTGGACTGTCGATGGAGCCCGGCAGATAGTAGGTCGCCCCATAGGCGCCCTCCGACGCCGGCCCTGCGATCTCCTTGAATTGCGGGATCGCCGGTGCGGTATTGTTGAAATAGGGCTTGTCGATGCCGAGTTCGGCCATCTGCTTCACCATGAGCCCGGTATCGGTGTAGAAGCCGCTGATCACGATGAAATCCGGATTGGCCTTCTGGACCTCCGCCAGCATCGGCTTGAATTCCTTCGTCTGCGGATCGTAGGCCACATTGGCGAGGATCTCGATGCCTTCAGACTTCAGCCCGGCGGCGATCGAATTGCCCAGGGATTGGCCGTAGCCATCATTGCGCGACAGCATGTAGACCGTCTTAGGCGCGTGCTTCTCCTTCAGCCAGCGGGCAATGGCGTTGCCCCAGAGGTCGGTGCTGAGACAGATGCGGGCGAACCATTCATTGCCGACACTCGTCAGTTTCGAATCCTGAGCCAAGGACGAGAGCACCGGAACCTTCAGGGGCCGGGTGGCCTCCGTCACCGCTTGGGTCTCGGCGCTGGTATGGCCGCCGACGATCACCATCACCTCGTCGCTGAGCGCCATGCGCCGCGCAGCCTGGGCGGCCTGGGCCGGATTGGCCGTGGAATCCGCGGGGATCAGCACGAGCTTGTCGTCGCCAAGGACGCCGCTGGCATTGATTTCCTCGACGGCGACCCGGGAGGCCTGCAACGGCTCCGAACCATAGACCGCCACAGGACCCGACAAGGGGCCGACGAACCCGATCTTGATGTCTTCCGCCTGGGCTCCGAGCGGAAGGCCCAGAAACGATGCAACGCTTGCCGTCAGCAGCAAACGGTAGAACTTCGACTTGGTCATTGTTCTCCCTCCTCGTTTTCCGGGCAGCGATCCTGCCCGACCCTCACTTCGACACGCCGCCGAGATAGGCGGCGCGAATTCCCTCGCTGTCGCGAAGCTCGGCAGATGTGCCCTGCATCACGATGCGCCCCCGCTCCATGACGTAGGCGCGCTGCGACACTTCCAATGCAGCCTCGGCATTCTGCTCGACGAGAAGAATGGTCACCTGCTCGGCCGCCAGCTTCGTGACCGTCTCGAACACCATTTCAACCAGGATGGGTGCGAGCCCCATGGATGGTTCGTCCAGCAGCAGGAGCTTCGGCTTGGCCATCAGGGCCCGGCTGATCGCCAACATCTGCTGCTCGCCTCCGGACAAGGTGCCGCCTGCCTGGTTCTGGCGCTCCTTCAATCGCGGAAACATCTCGAAGGCGCGCTCGATTTCCGAGCGCTGGAAGCTCCGCTTCCGCGAATAGGCGCCCATGAGCAGATTTTCCTTCACCGTCAGCTGAGGGAAGATGCTGCGCCCTTCCGGCACCGTGGCGATCCCCGCCCGGACCACGGCTGCCGGCGACTGGCCTTGAATCTCCTGACCGGCAAAGATCACCTTCCCCTGCCTCGCCTTCAGCTCCCCCGAAATCGTGCGGATGGTCGTCGTCTTGCCCGCACCGTTGCTGCCCAGGAGACAGACGACTTCCCCCTCGTTGATCGTCAGGTCGACGCCGACCAGCACATCGCTGCGGATGTAGCCGGCATTCACGCCTGACAGTCTGAGCAGCTCGTTCGGCATTCCCTCCCCGTGCCGGTCCAGATCCGGCAAAATGGCACTTTGACCCTGGCCTCCGCCCTGCAGATGCAGGGGCATCAGGTCCAGCGGTTCTCCACGAAATCATAGGTCGCGCTCGGGCTTGCCTCCTCTTCCCGCAGCAGGACCTGCTTGGCGATCTTCTCCGACGGCGTCTTGGGCAGCGGGCCCCGATAGGCGAGGTATCTGGGCACCTTGAACCTGGCGAGCTTCTGCGCGCAGAAATCGAAGATCTCCTTGGGCGGGACGGTGTCGGCGGTAAAGCCGTCGCCGAGGACGATGAACGCCTTCACCTCTTCGCCGCGCATCTCGTCGGGGACCGGAACGGCTGCGGCCTCGACGATCTGGGGCGCCGATCGTAGGACCGACTCAACCTCGCTGGCCGCGATGTTCTCGCCGGCCCGCCGGATCATGTCCTTGAGCCGTCCCACGATATAATAGAAGCCCTCCTCGTCCTGGCGCGCCAGATCACCGGTGCGGAACCACCCGTCGTCGAAGGCTGCAGTCGTGGCTTCCGGCTTGTTGTGATAGCCGAGCAGGATGCCGGGTCCGCGGATCTGCAACTCGCCCGCTTCGCCTGCTGCCAGCACCCGGCCGTCGGGGCCAACGATCCGTGCCTCCCGGAACGGGCTGGGTCGGCCGCAGGACCCCGATCCCACCATCTGCGTGGCTTCCATCGGCATGAACATGCCGGAGCCGATCTCGGTCATGCCGAAGGCTTCGCGCGCGATGACGTCGTATCGCTCCTCGAGGGCCTGGTGCGTCTCGCGGCTCAAGCCATAAACATTGACGCGGATGATCTCGTTGTCGGCATCCTCCGGCTCCGGCGGCCGCTTGAACACGATCTCCGGAAACAGGGTGAAGTGGATGCGAAAGTCCCGGACCCAGTGCATGAACCGGCTGGCGCTTTGCCGGCGAGCGGTAAACAGCGTGCCACGATGGAGAAGCGTCATGAGCAGAAGCCACTGGGGATCCATGTAGAAGAACGGCACGGCGGCGAGGATGTGCTTGTATTTACGTCCGTCGCGGAAGGCGTTCACCGTTCCGCTGGT
Organism: Rhodoligotrophos appendicifer; assembly: GCF_007474605.1. Lineage (NCBI taxonomy): Bacteria > Pseudomonadati > Pseudomonadota > Alphaproteobacteria > Hyphomicrobiales > Rhodoligotrophaceae > Rhodoligotrophos > Rhodoligotrophos appendicifer. The sequence goes on from NZ_VHKL01000011.1 coordinate 84,118, forward strand.
CACCCAATAGCGATGCGTCAGCAGACATCCCTTCGGCATGCCGGTGGTGCCGGAGGTGTATTGAATATTGAGCAGCCGGTCGGGCTCGATCGTCGCGAGCGCGGGCAGATCGGCAGAGGATTTCGTGCCCGCTTCGGATATTTGGTCCCAGGAATGCCGGCCACCTGCCGCCTTTCCCACGACGATCGTTCGATCATCCGCGGGCCGCCCCTGGCCAACCGGGATCTGCTCGATGACGGCGACCGCATCCTCATGGAGGCACAGCCACTCCGCCCCGGCGTCGCCGAGGACATAGGCCACTTCGCGACTCGTATACCCGATGTTGAGGGGGATCATGACCGCACCCAGCCGTCCCAGGGCGAGCCAGGTGATCGGGAAGGCCACGATGTTCGGAAGCATGACGCCCACGCGCGTTCCCGGGCCGATTCCAAGGGCCGAAAATCCACGGGCCAGCCCATGGACGGATCGCAGCAGCTCGGCATAGGTGAGGGACACGCCCTCCTCGAAGAAGTTCAGCGCCACGGTGTCGGGAACAGCAGCGGCCGCGTCCTCCAGGATCGTGGGCACGTTCGGCGGCAAAGGCGCGGATTCGATGAGCCTGATCCGCTCTTCGACCGGCGTCACGCTCTGCGCAAGGATGTCTCGTCTCTTCATGCCCACCCGCTTCATCGCCCGCGCTCAGTCCTGGCCGCGACGCCAGACCGGACGGTCCCCTGTCGATCTGCCGCCGGCTTGCCGCCTGCGTGCCGAGCCGCCTCGACAGACTCGTGCTCAGCGGTCTCATTGCAGCGTTGCGAAACAAATTTGTCAAGAAGGTAATTTTAGGAAATTATGGTTCTCCGGCGAAAAGCCGGGACGCGCCGCCGTCAGGAACCCCATGGCCTGACGCGTCAACTCTCCTGTAGAGAGAGCGCAGAGGAGGACGGGCATGAATCGAGAATCGCTCCAGGAACTGATCGAGCAGAGTTATCCAAGCCTGACACCGCAGATCAGGCGTGCTGCAAAATACGTCCTCTCGGCGCCCACCGAGATCGCGCTTTATCCGATGCGGACGATCGCGCAGAGCGCCAAGGTCAGCCCCTCGGCACTCGTCCGCCTCGCCACCCAGCTCGGGTTCGACAGCTATAATGATTTCCGCGACCTGTTCCGGCAGGAGATCTCCCGGGCACCCGGCCCCGGCCGTTACGCGGCCGACGCCGAGCAGCTGGTCGCGTCCCGCGGCGAGGATCCTCTCACCGAAAAGGCGCGCAGTGCCATCACCACCATGCTGGCATCGACCGCCGAACAGTTCGGTCCGGATCTGATCGGGAAAATCGAGAAGGCGGCTCAGTGCATCCTGGATGCAAAGACCGTCTATCTGATCGCCTTCCGCAACAATCATGCGGCGGCCTTCTTCTTTTTCTACGTCGCGCGCCTCCTCAGGAAGGGGATCATCCTGGTCGAGGGCAGCCACGGCATGCTCATCGATGAGCTCAGCGCCATCGAGCCGGGCGATTGCGCCCTGGTGATGAGCTACGAACCCTATGCCCTGGATGCGGTGAAGGCGTCGATGTTCGCCAAGGAGGCCGGGGCAAAGGTCATCGCATTGACGGACAGCACCCTGTCACCCGTCGCGTCCGGTGCCGAGCATGTGCTGGTGACGCCCCGGGTCAGCGTCTCGTTCTACCAGTCTTCCATCCCGACCATGGCGGTGCTGGAGACATTGATCTATTTCCTCGTCGCCGGCGGGGGCACGGAAGCGGTTCAGCGCGTGTCGAAGGAATTCCAGCAGTTGGCGGCCCAGGGCGCTTATTGGGACGAGGGTCCGAACCGTCTTTGACGCCTGGGGGTGGGACAGAGTTCGGCGCGGCCGTCTCGCGCCTGGTGTCGCTGGTTGACAGTGGAAGATGAGGCTGGATCCGACGGACACGACCTCACCCCTATTTTTTGGGATCGGGATCGATCCCCCGGCGTTGAGGTGAGATGTTCGATCCGCAAGACTGGTATCCCGACACCTATATCGTTGTTCTCACCGGGATGGGTTTCCTTGTCGCGCTGGTCGCGTGGCTGCCGCTGGCGCTCAAGCGCCTACCGCTGTCGCTGCCCATCGTCTGCATCGCGCTGGGTGCAGCGCTGTTCCTGATTCCGAGGGTCCCCGACAAGCCGCTGCCGGTGGCCTTCCCGGACATCACAGAGCGTGTGACCGAGTTCGTCGTGATCATCGCGCTGATGGGGGCCGGGCTCAAGCTCGACCGGGTGTTCAGTGTCCGGCACTGGTCGGTGACGTGGCGCCTGCTCGCCATCACAATGCCCCTCAGCATCGGCGCCATCACCCTCATCGGCGCAGGGTGGATCGGGCTGCCCTGGATCATCGCCCTGCTGCTGGGGGCGAGCCTGGCTCCGACGGATCCCGTCCTTGCCGCTGACGTGCAAGTCGGACCACCAAAGACCGGCGAGGAGGACGAGGTGAGGTTCGGCCTTACCTCCGAGGCTGGGTTGAATGACGGGCTGGCCTTTCCGTTCGTGAACCTCGCCATTGCGCTCGGCCTTGCCGCCTCCACCGGCGAACCCTGGGCGCTGGAGTGGTTCACCCATAATGTCCTGTGGGAGATCGGCGCCGGCATCGCCGGCGGCTGGCTGGTCGGCCGGGCCTTCGGCTGGCTGACCTTCCACGTCCCTGCCGACACCAAACTCTCGCAGACGGGTGACGGGCTGATCGCGATCGCGGCAACCTTCATCTCCTACGGCCTCACCGAGATGATCCAGTGCTACGGCTTCCTTGCCGTCTTCGTGACGGCGCTGACGCTGCGGCATGCACATCGCAACCATGATTTTCATCGCGAGATGCACGAGGTCACCGAACAGATCGAGCGGCTGGCGATGATGGTCCTGCTGCTGCTGTTCGGCGGCTCACTGGTGAGCGGACTGCTCACCCCGCTCACCTGGGTCGAGGTCCTGGCCGCCGTCGTCATCCTGCTGGTCGTGCGGCCGTTGGCCGGGCTTGTCGGCCTGATCGGGCTGGAGGCGACATGGACCGAGAAGCTGACGCTTGCCTTTTTCGGCATCCGCGGGGTCGGCTCCTTCTACTACCTCGCCTATGGGCTCAACCACATGGAGGTGGCGGACGGCGAGCGGCTCTGGGCAATTGTCGGGCTCGTCGTGCTGCTGTCCATCCTGCTGCATGGGCTCACGGTCACGCCGATCATGCGGCAGCTCGACCGGTCGCGAGGGCGCGATCCGGATGCCGACGACGCCATTCCGCCCCCCGGCCTGCAGGGACCGGCGGCCTGACCTGGCGAGGGGACCCATGGCGCCGAGTGCCGACCATGGCCCTCCCGATCATTTCTTTGCTCAGGGCTTTTGAATGACACCACAGGCGATCCGGTCGCCAGCAGCACCGGACGGTTGCGAGATGTAGTCGTCCGTCTTGGAGTGAACGACAATGGCCGAGCCGTCGGCATCGAATATGGGAGCCTCACCGCCTTCAAGGCTCAGCTGGTCGTTGAAGACCTCGACCGTCATCGAGCGATCCGCAGCTGCCCACTGGTTCGGCATGTCACCGGCATGAGGACCCTTCTCACTCATGTACCCGTGCTCGTTCCCCCGGGGCGCATAATGGCCACCGGCGGAGGAGAATTCCGTCGCGGGATCGCATTCGCCGATCTCATGAATGTGAAACCCGTGCATGCCCGGCTCCAGGTCGGAGAAGCTCGCCCGGATGAGAACGCCACGAGGGGTTTTCGCCAAAGTGGCCGAGCCGATCATCTTGCCCTCGGCGTTGATAAACTCCGCCTTCGCATCAGCCGCCGGGGGGTTCACCTCCTGCGCCAGGCCCAGATTGGTCGAGGCAGCCAGGATGGCGGTCGCAAGGATCATTTTCATCGCAGTCTTCCTTTCGAAAAATGATGGCGGGCACGATGGTTCGCGCCCCCTCCGGAGGGCATGGTTTGCGCGCCTGCTCTGGAAGGAATGGCAGATCCCGGCCAGGGTTCCGGCGGGGAGACCGCTCGGCCGCTCACAAAGGGATCATCTGGACATAGGGAACCGAAGACCTGCAGTTCCGTTCGCTCCAGGGGGCTGGCGGCTCCGTGGACATCACGATGCTCCCGCATCTTTGGCTTGGCGATGTCCGATGCGCCGGCCCTGTCCGCCCAATCACTCGTCATGGCCGTGCGGCCCACACTCATGCAGGAGGAAATGATGCCCCGAAAGATGACCGGTCCGATCCTGGTGATCCTCATGGCAGCGTTCGCGTCGACGGCCGAGGCCGCGAATGAGGACCAACTCCGAACGGACAAGGATTGCACCGCGACGCTGAGCGAGTCTCCCCCTGCGGGCGCCGCCGGGCCTCAGGCGGGACTGGCGGAGTGCGAAGGCGTCATCGAACCGCCTCGGGTGGGGGATGCGGAACTCGTCACCGAGCCTCCCGAGGTCGGCGCGATGCCGGTCATCCGGCCCGGAGAATTGCCCGCACAAAAGTGAACGTGCCTGATGATTTCAGCTCGTCGGGCAGCGTCGCCGAAGAGCTCGACCCCTTCATCACTCCCTGCCAGGGCAGTCAGATCGCGGCGACTCCTTGCTTTACTCCAGAGCGCCGGCCTCCGGACAACGGATCGCCTCCCGGATCTTCTCCAAAGGGGCTGCGTGCGGAGGCAGGCTTCTTCCTCAAGGCGCTCCGGTGACGGCGAAAGGCTCCGTAGACAGTCGCATGCGTTCCGTTTCGACTGCAAACACAAGCTTCTCACCGGCCGGGCGGTTGGGAACCGTCACCTTCTGATCCACGCGGCCTGCGGCATCGGCAACGGCGCTGCCGAGGAGCTCCTGTTGCCCCGTGGCGGCGGTCGCGTAGATCTTCACCGCCACGTCGCCGCGAAATCCGGACGCGCGGATCTCGACCTGATCGCCAGGCCGTCCTGCCTGGGGGGTGACCATTGCCTCGGCCCCCGTCTCCGGAGGGGGCGCCTTCACGCCAGGCAAGCCCAGGCTCTCGCCGAACTCCAGAATGTCACGGTTGAGATCGGGCTCATCGCGCAGGAAATCCGACACCGACTTTCCCGCGCGGCCTGCCGCATCCTTGATTTGATCGCCGGCGTCGCGCACCGCGTTGCGCGCGTTCTCGGACAGGGAGCCGCCGAGGAACCCCGGCATGTCCACGACCATGCCCGCTGCCAATGGGCCACTCTGCAGATTCGGATTGGCGCCTTGCAGGTCGTCCAGCGCCACGTCGCAGCGCAGTGCAATCGCCTGCATTGTTTCACCTGCGGCGGCCTTCGTCTGAGCGCCACACGAGTTCGCCTGCGCAGGGATCGGCGCCAGCAAAGCCAGTCCGGTCAGCAGCGAGGGTAAGAGAATTCTTCGCGCCGTCATCCTCATTCCTTCTTTCAGTTTTGGTTTCCGTCACCCCAGTCATAGACAGAAGAGACTTTGCCGATGCTGGTTCCAGGTCGAAGCGAAGGACTTCAAAGTATAACCGGAAGACGACTGAATATTGAGCATCGGTGCGGCATGGAGCGGAAGGTATCCGGTCGCTGAAATATCAGGCGTGAGCGGGACATAGGCGGCATTCTGATCTGGCCTGGCGGCGTCGCCGCATCTTTCGTGCGCAAATATCGACGGCGGGTTCATCAAATACAAAGTGACTAATATTCTCGAGATAAGGATTATAATATTATGTAGTTCACTATAGAATATTGAATAGCAATAAAATTAGAGTGTATGAGATTAATTAAATACGCAAGACTGAGAAGTAACGTTTCTTTGAAACATAAATTTTCTCCTGTAACTGGAACGGACGGGGATTTCTCCTGTTGAGCCATGGAGCCGCCCGAAATAAGGCTCAAAAAAACCCCAATCAACAGGAGAGAAAAAAGACCATGTGATGGTGCCTATTCACTCTATCGACTACCACAATGACAACGAGCATGCCGGCAGCTTTTGCCCATAGCTCACTCTGCCAGCGCCGCCAACTGAGCGGATGCTGAAGAATGGATACAGCGATCGACCGCTGATCCCCGCGAGGCGTTCATCGAAACGCTTCAAAATACATAAATCTAACGGGAGTCATCTCAATGAAGATCTTTCCAGTCCTTCTTCTAACCTCGACAATGCTGCTTCCCGTCGGGGCCATGGCACAGACGGCCAATGACACGAGCCAGGCTCAGCGCACGGAGCAGAACGCAAACGCCAACAATAACAACACCGCCAGCTGGGCGCGACAGGCCCGCGTTTCGGATCTGAGAGGCCAGATGGTCTATGATCCCGATGGCGAGACAATCGGACGGATCGACGGCGTCATCGTCAACGGCCTGCAGAACGACTATGTCTACATGTTCCGCACAGAGCCGAACCAGATCAGAAATCTTGCTGCCTATGACGAAAATCAGCAAGGCGTTCGCGACGCAAGCGATGAGCAGCAGGTTGCGCTGGGCCAGTATCGCGAGCGGAGTGCGGAGAACCGCCAAGCCGAAGATGGCAGCATCATCGTGCAGCAACGGGCTCCGTCCATTCGCCTGTCGCAGATCGCTCCGCGGATCACCGTTCGGCAGCCTCAGCCGGATGTGACGGTCAGCCAAGCGCAGCCGGAAATCCTGGTCAGGCAGCCAAGCCCGACGGTGACCGTCGACATTCCCCAGCCGCAGATCACCGTGCGCATGCCGGAGCCGGATGTGAATGTCGCCATGGCCCGGCCGCAGGTCGAAGTCAATCAGCCGGACCCGGAAGTGCAGCTCCTCCGATCCGAGAACCGTCCGCAGGTCGAGATGTCGGACTCGCAGCCGGAGGTGGACATCTCAAGGGCTGAGGGCGAACCCCGGGTGCAGACGCAGCGCCAGGGACAGCCGCAGGTCCGATTCGAGCGTGAGGAGCCGCGAGTGGTGGTCAACCGGGCCCAGGGACAGCCGACGGTGCGCTTCGAGAAGATCACCGATGAGGATCAGACCCGAGACTCCGACCGTGCACAGGCCGGCGAGGAGGGGCAAGACTTGGCCAATCAGCGTCGCTCCTCGACCGTGGCGGAAGACAATAGCAATTCGCCTTACCGGCTTACCGATGACGATCGTCGCAGAGCCCGGGAGCGACTGGGCCCCGTCAACACGCAGGCGATGAACGACACTGCCGATGCCCAGAGGGATTCGCTGTCGGTCTCCGAGATCACCCAGATGGATGTCTACAACATGCGCGGCGAGCGTCTTGGCGAGGTCGATCGCATCATCCGAGATGCAGACGGCGGACGCAACATGCTGGTGCTCGCCCATGGCGGGTTCCTTGGAATTGGCGAAGACAAGGTAGCCTTTCCCCTGAGCCGCTTCTCCATGCAGGGAGATCGGCTGGTCATCAGCAATGTGACCGATGAGGACATCGAAGGAATGGAAAACTACCGGAACCAGATCGATCAGTTCCGTCGGTTGAACGCCAATGCAACAGCCGAGCTGAGGGTCATCGACTAGCTCTCAGTCTGAGTGGCGAATAGCAAACAGGCCAGACCGGCAATTCCCAGCCGGTCTGGCCGCTTGGTTCTGGATCATGTGCAGGGCGGGTCGGCTTACCGCCCATGGGCGCTGAAGCCGAAGTACCCGGCGGCGACGGGAACCGCAGCGAGCAGCAATAGGGAGAGCGCGACAAGCAAACCATCCCTGGTCAGCATGCCGGCTGCGAAGGCGGCGATGACAGCGGACGCGATGGAGCCGGACAGTGGGATCACCTCCATGAGCGGCATGAAGAGGGTGAGCGCGAGAATGAGCGAGAGCGGCAGGTAAATCCAGGGGCGGACCAGCAAGATGTGCAGGCGAGGCTTGAGGAATTTTTCGATGAACCTTACGGGTCTGCGCAGCCACCTGATGCCTTCACATAATTTTTCCGAGGACAGGCCCTTGCGGGAAATGAAGCTCGGCAACCAGGCAACCTCGCGCCCCAGGATGATCTGAGCCACCAGCACAAACTCGATGAGTGCGACGAGTGTGGTGATGCCGGGAATGGCACTCGCAGGGGAGGTGGAAATCAGAGCGAAAATCAGCATCAGGGACGCGAAGGAGTGCGAGCCCATCTGCTGCACCATCTGGTCGATCGTGACCGTGTCGCCGTCGACCAGTTGCTCCAGCTGATCGAGCACCTCACTCAAGGTCGTCGGTTCCTGCTCCTCATCGCTCACTTCCACATCACCTCGCGTGCCGGAGTTCAAAAGGTTCCAACGCGTGAGCGGTTTATTGGATGCATGTCGACGAAAGCGATCGCGAGCCGTGGAGCGTGGATCAGGTCTGGGCGCGGTATGCTCGCCCGCGCCATGCTGTCTCCGAGCCGAGGAAGCGGCGGATGAGGGCGGCCCATTGGATGGCGAGGGTGACGCCCACTCCGAGCGGATGAAGGAAGGTCGACGCAATGGGCTCCCTACAGCGCAGCGCTTGAAGCAGGCGTGCGACGATGGGCGCAAAGCACGCAATGAAGACGACCGGGAGAAGGTAGGACCGGGACGTCGAGATCTCCCAGGCCAGAAGGATCCAGGGGAGTATGTGGCCTCCGAACAGGAGGATGGTCCAGATCGGCAAGGCGACCGGCCGAGCCATGCCTTCGGTCGCATTTCTGAGAAAGCCGCGAAGGATGGCCGGCCCGCCGTCATACATCCGACAGGTCGCCAAATTGGTGCCGTCCACGAGATCCGTCCTCAGTCCCGACTGCCGGAACAGGCGCGGCAGTTTCAAGCCGTCATGCAGCGTGGTGCGGATGGCGCCATGACCGCCGCAGGCGCGATAGGCCTCGCGCCGGACGGCGATCAACTGGCCGCAGGCGACGGCCAGTGCCGGATTGGGGTCCTCCCGCATCCTGTCGACGGGAAGGTAGCCGAGCAGAACCGCGTTGATCATCGGGATCACGAGCCGCTCGGAAAATGTCAGCATCTCTTGATGGGGAACACCACTGACGAGATCCGCCGTCTCCAAGGCTGTCGTGAGCCGCGCGGCGCCCTCCCGATCGAGGCGGACATCGGCATCGATGAAGAGCATGACGGGATTGTTCGCCAGCGTCGACAGGATGTGGCAGGCGTGCTGCTTGCCGGCCCATCCTGGCGGCAGCAGAGGTGCGGTCTCCAGCCTGACGCGAGGATCGCGGGATGCCAGCTCGCGGACGATCTCGCCGGTGCGGTCGGTGGAGCCGTCGTCGAGAACCACGACCTCGATGTCGGCTCCGACGCTGGCCAGCGCCGCCTCGACGCAGGCGGCTATGGTGGCCTCCTCGTCACGGGCGGGCACCAGGATGGAGATGCTCGGAACCCCTGCGGGCAAAGGCGGCGTGACAAGGGCCTTGAGGTTCCGGAGCGTAAGGATGGCGGGCAAGAGGGCAAGCGCGAAGGTCGCGAAAATCAAAACCGTCATTTTACGTCCGTGTGAGGCGGAGGGACCAGCTTGGCGCGCAGCAGCAGTTTGCGCCTCGACATGGAGTGGCGAGAGGGAACACGTCAGAAATTCATGGGTCTCGCCGCTCGGCGGACGCCGAGCGGGGCAGCAGCAAGGGGAGGGGCAGGCGGTTTACGCGATCGAAAATTCTCAGAGACTGCGAAACTCCTATTGGACACTGGATTTGGCCGTGAGTTCTTTCTCCAGCTGCTCAGCAGTCGCAAAGCTGGCTTTCAAGCGAGATAGAGCCTCTGCCGCAAACTTGTTCAGGTTGCTCTCACCCTTCGCATAGCCGGCGTGCAGGGCCATCGCCCGTTGATGGACGAAGATCTGAGTCTGCATGTAAAGCCGGTCGAAACCCGTCGCCGTAGCCGCCTCAAGCTTGTTCAGCAATCCCTGCTGCTCGCCATCCGGGGACGGAGCCGCGATCTCCACCTTGTCGGCCTTGCCTGCCGCGATCACCTCCTTCATCCGAGCCTGGTGATCGGCGACGGCTTTCGCCGCGAAGTCCTTCACCTCAGGCGACTGCGCGCGCTGCAGGGCCAGGGTGCCCGCCTTGATCTGGAAATCATCCACGGAGGTCGCCGCAGACAGAAACTCGTAAGGCGAGGAGACCTTTCTCGGTTCAAGCTGCGAGTCTGGAATGGTGGGAATGGAAGAATCCGTCTGGGACTGGGACCAGGCCGGGGACGCCAAAAGGCCCATGCCAACGGTCAGGATCAACAAGCCTCTATAAAACATTGAAGAGCTCCTCTGACGAATGTTTCCAAACACTCCACATCGCCATAAGCCCCGATGTCCCATCATCGTTCCCAACACCTCAGTCATTCGCAACACAAGTTGTCGATTTTTAGAGGTTCGACAGCGTCGCTACAGCTGAGGCACGCCGCATATTGACAGAAAAGACTGTCAATCATCTTCGATCATCGGAGAATGATCGATATACTTTCGCTATTTCGCTCAGCAGCCCGAGGCGAACAATTTCGCGGAGCCCTTCGGATGGATCGTCGAAACCATTCGCCTGCCGCCAGCCCTCGAAGGCTTCCAGATTCTCGTCGGTGAGCGTCACAAGGAGATGGTGACGCCTGGGATCGCGCTCCCCCATTTTCTTCGCGTGAAGATCTTCCTGGTCGGGTGTCTCGATCGACGTCATGACAGCCCCCTGTTTCCTTCAGTACAGCGCGATGTTTTCACCGCTGCGCGACTGATCCATTTCCTCGCAAGTGAAGCTTACATGGTCCTTTCCAGGTCCTGCTATTTCGGAAATACCGCTACGTATAAAATGCTTATTACCGAGATAGGGCGGCCGACTTCCGTTTCACTTCATCAAACGGATCAAGTCGAAGAGGCCGCGGGCCTCCATTTTTTCACGGATGCGGGCCCGATGAATTTCGACCGTGCGCTGGCTGATGCCCAGATCATCGGCGATCTGCTTGTTGGTCATGCCGAGCACGAGATGGTCGAGAACGACGCGCTCACGGCTCGTCAGCCGCGCGAGGCGCTCGGCGACAACGGCCTTCGGCACGGCCGGCTGCGGCCGGTCGGCCAGGAGGTTGGCGGCGGCCTTGATGGCCTCGAGGAACTGCGCTGCCGAGCCGGGCTTCTCGATGAAGTCGACGGCGCCGGCCTTCATCGCCTCCACGGCCAAGGGCACGTCGCCATGGGCCGTCAGAATGATCACGGGGATGGCGATCTGTTTCTTCGTGAGCAGCTTCTGCACTTCCATTCCGCCCATGCCGCCGATGCGCAGATCGAGGAAGACGCAGAGACATTTCTCGAAATTCCCTTCGGCGAGGAAATCCTCCGCCGACGAAAAGGCGGCCGTCTGAAAGCCGTGAGCCGTCAGGAACGCACAGAGGGAGTTCCTGACAGAGATATCGTCATCGACCACGTAGATCAGGCGGCGTTCCACGGCTTCAACCATCGCTCTGCCCCGCGACCCGCAGGGTGAAAACGAACTCCGCGCCGTCCGAGACTGGCCGCGTCGATATCCGGCCGCCATGGGCCTCGACAATGGAGCGGCACAGGGACAGGCCGATGCCCATTCCGCTGGTGGTCGAGCTGTGGAAGGGTTCGAACAGCGTCTTCTCGACCTCCTTGGAAATCCCGCGGCCGGTGTCGCGGATGCTCACTTCGAGATAGGGGAGCGCTGCCCGGGTGGAGATGGTCAAGACCCGCGTGGGCGAGGCCTCCATCGCCGAGAGGCTGTTGCGCACCAGGTTGAGAATGACCTGGCCCAGCTGGACAGGATCGGCCGGGATGGGCTGAAGCGCATCCTCGAGGCGGAAGTCGATGCGGGGGGGCGCGTCGGCGGTGGAGACCAGCGCCAGTTCCACCGCCTGGCGGATGACGGCGTGCAGGTCCATCTCCTCCACGGCGATCTCGCCCTGGCCGATGAAGTTGCGCATGCGCCGGACGAGATCCGCCGCCCGGGAGGATTCATCGACCGCATTGTCTATGAGGCGGATGATGGGAGGGGGAATGGCGATGCCGTAATTGCGCAGCTCCTGACGGCAGGCATTCACATAATTGGTGACCGCGCTCAAGGGCTGGATCAGCTCATGGGCCAGGGCCGACGACAACTCGCCCATGGAGCGGTTGCGGGAGGCGTCGAGCAAGATCAAGCGCATGCGCGCCTGTTCGGTCTCCGCCTGTCGCTGCGCCGCCAGCGCCGATCGCTCCCGCTGCAGGCTGTTCAGGGCAAAGAGCGCGCGGCGGATGATCCGGAGGACCTCCCGGTCGATGTAAGTGTAGGGCTTGCTGCGTCCGCGCCGCTCCTCCCGCCACAAGGCAAAGGAGCCGCGGGGCGAGAGGCGGACGGTCCCGTCATCCAGGCTCGTCTCTATCTTCTCCGGCTTGCCCGCCCAGCGGATCGTCTGCTCGAAGGGCTCCCGGAAGAGGATCAGGACATCGCGTCCATCGTCCGAGAGCTGCACGAGGGCGACGCCCGCGATCTCGCTGCCGAAGGCCTCGGCATTGGGGACGATGGCCGGCATGTAGTCGGAGGTGGCGATGCCGTCGACCAGGGATTCGTTCAGGGCGGTATAGTCCTGCCCGGGGGGAGGCACGGAGCCGATCTCCAAACTCTCGTCGCCGAGCTTCAGCATCATGCCATGAGACCCGCACTGGTCCATCAGCTCGGATGCGTGCATCCGGATCACCTCGAACAGAGGCGCCTCATGGTTGGCTGCGCGCTCGATCTCGAAGGCGGTCTTTTCGGCGCGAATGCTCCGCCGCAACTGAATGGTGTTTTCGAGGCTCTGAAGCAGGGACGAAATCGTGCCGCCGAGGAGCTCGCAGAAGCGAAAGCGACTCCAGGAGAGATGCAGGGGGCCGTAATGATGACAGGCGACCAAGCCCCAGAGCTCGTTGTTGGCGGTGAGCGAGATCGACATGCTGCCGCCGACGCCCATGTTGCTCAGATATTCGATGTGAACGGGAGCGACGGCGCGCAGCTTCGAGAAGGTCAGATCGAGCGGATGGGCAGAGGAGGCATCCGCGATGCCCCCCGACCAGGTGAAGATCGGCACCGGCACCGCCTCGATATCGGGAATCGAGCGGATGATGTTGAGCACGAAATGACGCCGCGCGGGGTCGGGAATGTCGGAGGCGGGATAATGCAGGCCGAGGAAGCTGTCATGGCGGACGGTGCTTTCGGCAATGACCTCGCCATGCTTGTCCTCGGCGAAACGGTAGATCATGACGCGGTCGAAGCCGGTCACGTCCCGGATGATCTGGGCGCTCACCTGCGCCAGTCCCGTGAGGGTCTCCCGCTTGATCAGGTCGGAAATGATACGCTGGCGAACAAGATCCTCCTCCCAGATCGCGGCGGGACCCTCCTCGCGATGGACGAATTCCAGGATCAGCTGGCCTTCATACTCATGGGGGAAGCATTCGAGCTCAAGTGGAGACGCGCCGAGCCTGGGGATGGTGACGAACCACGGCCGCAGCACATCGGGGGAGGTCGGCGTCAACTGGCGCGTCAACAGCTCCGCGCAGCCTGCCTCACCCAGGAGCAGCGACAGGGGCTGGCCCAAGACGCGCCCGACCGGCTGGCCGAAGAACTCCTCCGTGTTGCTGCTGGCAAACTCGATGATGAGGGTGGCGCTGTCAGCCGAGACCAGGACGCCATTGGGCTGGATTGCGCCGATCATGTGGATCGGCTCGGTGTCGCAGGATGTCAGATCAACCGGGCGATTCAGCACGATGCCTCTGTTCCCATGGTCCGGCCGACAGCGCATCGCGCAAAATTTCGTGAAAACAGCTGAAAGCCCGAAACTGCCGATCCGATCATCTCGCTGCGCCTTTCCGGGTCCGATGCCAAATGTTCGAGCAGGCGGCAGGTCATGGCCCAGCGCTTGCCTCCGACTTCCCCGCACCAGCGCCAGTAGGAATTGCCACCGGAATGAACCTGGTTCGGCAATGCTTCGGTCGCCCGGTGCAACACCGCGCCCCCCAGGAGAGAGCCCTCGACAACATAGAGCATTCCGGCCAAGGACGCAGCCGTCGGGAGAGCGGGATGGGTGACCTGGCCCTGTCCGTCCCAGTCCTCAGGATCAAGGCCCAGAGCCCGCAAATCGCTGCTCAGAACCGGCGTCCTGGGTGCATAGGCGAACCCTTCGGTCGCCGAGGAGAACCGCTCGCAGGCCTCACCCAGCGCATCATCAAGGGCATGATAGAGCTCGTAGAGCACAGTCATCAACTGCAGATAGGCCTCGGGGCTCAATGTGCCGTCGAGAAGGGCCCGGAATGCCGGATGATCGTCCAGAGCCTCATGATCGGAGCGCGTCTCCCGGCGAAGGACGAAGCGGAATCCCTCCTCCTTCGATCTGTGCATGGTGGTCACCTGTTCCTCCCCATCCGCCGGCTCTTCAGCCCTTGTGGCCATCCCCAAGGTTGACCATCTTCAGCGACACAGGGCAGTGTAACTCCATCATGACATGTGCGGCAATCCAGCGCTGGACAAAACAAACCGAAGGACAGAAGAAGGTCACCGGGTGCGGCGCAATCCATCTTATGGTTCGTGAAGGGCGTTCCCGGTATCCAGACTGACGAAGAGACAGCAGTCCGGATCGCCGAAACGTCCTCAGAATAGGATTATGAAGTCCATGATCTCGAACGCGGCGCGCCAGGATCTTTCCCTCCTCCAATCGGAATCCAAAATCGCGGCGAGCCTGATTGCGGCATCCTCAGATCTGACGCTGGTGATCGGCGCGGACGACATCATCACGGACCTGACGCACAGTCTCGGTGCACTGCCCACGCCGCATATCCAGTCCTGGCGCGGCAGGCCGGTGGAAGACGTCGTGCACAGCAACAGCAAATCCGTGCTGCGCAAGATGCTGCGCTCGGCGCGGAACGGCAGCCCTCTCGAGCGCTTCGACATCAGCCATCCGATTCCCGGACGGCAAGACCTTCCGATCCAATATTCGGCGCTGCAGGTGGGCGGCGAGAGCCAGATCGTGCTGCTGGGCCGCGACATGAGCCTGGTCACCGACCTGCAGTCGCGGCTGCTGTCGAACCGGCAGTCGCTGGAACAGAACACGCAGCGCCAAAAGCAGATCGAAGCGCATTACCGGCTGTTGTTCGAGACGACCTCGGATGCGCTGATCATCGTCGATGCCGAGAGCGGGCGGATCCGGGAGGCCAATCCGCGGGTGTCGCGGATCTTCGGGGCCTCGAGTTCCGAGATGAGCGGAAAGAAGCTGGTGTCGCTGTTCGCCAAGCCCGAGCAGGGGGAGATCCAGACGCTGCTGGCGCGCGTGCACGCCATGGGGGCGCCGGAAACCCTGGTCGTGCGGAGGACCGACGACAAGGAGGACATCGTGCTCGGTGCGGAACTGTTCCGCGCGGGCGACCTCAAGCTGGTCATGATCAAGGTGACGTCGCGCCGGAATGGGGACGATACGGCCGTGCTGCCGGACGCCAACCTCGCCAGCCTGGTGCGCAACGCGGCAGAAGCGGTGGTGCTCACCGACGTCTCCGGGCTGGTGCTGTGGACGAACGAGGCGTTCCTGGCCCTGGCGCAGATCCCGGTGGCCGCCCGTGCCCATGGGAAGTCGCTGGACGATTTCTTCCAATGGTCCGGACTGACGCTGGATATGCTGCTGGCCAATGTGGAGCGGCATGGGCGCGTGCAGTCGTTTGGAGGCACCGTGAGGGGAGCCGTCGGCCAGACCACGGATGTGGAATTGTCGGCCATCTCCATGCCCGACGGGTCACCGCCCGGCTTCGGGTTCGTGATGCGCAGTGTCGGTGCACAGGACAAGCGGCAGGGGCGCGGCAATAGCGACCTGTCGCGGACGGCGGAAAGCCTGATCGAAATGATCGGCCGGGTGCCGATGAAGGATCTCGTGCGAGACACCACGGACGTCATCGAACGCATGTGCATCGAGGCGGCTCTGAAACTCACCGACAACAACCGCGCGTCGGCGGCCAAGGTGCTGGGACTGAGCCGGCAGGCGCTCTACCTCAAAATGAACCGGTTCGGGATCGCGGGCAACGACTGAGGCCGCGAGGCCGACCCGGGAGGCGGCGCCTCAATCAGGGTGCAGGCTGGCGCGGTCGTCATTGCCAAGGCGAGAGGCTCACCGTAAAGTTTACTTTACGATCCGAGCTGTCAGATCACTGAAATAGGGACCATGGCGTGACGGGCTTCAGCAAGCTGCGTTGGCTGATCTTCGTGGCTGCCTGTCTCGCCGCCGGCCTCGGAGCCTGGCGGCTTGCGACCGCGACGGCAGGCTTGACCATCAGCCACTCGGAGGTGGCCGGCACGCCGGTTACCGTCTTCGCGCCGGAGGGTGGGGCGAGGGCACCGGTGGTGGTGATCGCCCATGGATTTGCCGGCTCGCAGCAGCTCATGCAGCCCTTCGCGATCACCCTGGCGCGGAGCGGCTTCGTGGCAGTCACCTATGATCTGCTGGGGCATGGCCGCAACCCCGAAGCCCTGGCGGGCAATGTGATGCGCGAAGACGGGGCAACCGCCAATCTGGTGGCGGAGCTCGGGCGCGTCGCGGATTTCGCGCGCGGCCTGCCGGGATCGGACGGACGGCTGGCGGTGCTGGGCCATTCCATGGCCTCGGACATCGCGGTGCGCTATGCGATCGCCCATCCGGAAGTGGGGGCGACCGTCGCCGTCTCGATGTTCTCGCCGGTGGTCACGGCCGATGCGCCCCGAAACCTCCTGGTGATCGTCGGTTCGCTGGAGGCGGGTCTGCGGGACGAGGCCTTGCGCGCCGTCGGGTTGGGGGCCGGAGGCCCTGCGCAAGACGGGGTGACCTATGGCTCCTTCGCCGACGGTTCCGCCCGGCGCGCGGTGTTCTCCGATGGCGTGGAGCATATCAGCGTCCTCTATGCCCGCGAGAGCCTGGCCGAAGCGCGGGACTGGCTCATCCAGGCTTTCGGCCAGACGCAGACGGGTCCGGTGGAGGCCCGCGGACTCGCGCTGGCCCTGTTCTTCCTCGGGGTCATCGTCATCGCGCGCTTCGCCTCGGAGCTCCTGCCGCGCCTGGCGGAGCGGCCCGTGGGCTGCGGGCTTGCATGGACGCGGCTGGCGGCGGTGGGGGTCGGCGCGGCGATCGCCACACCCTTGCTCTTGTGGAAGGCGCCGGTCGATTTCCTGCCGGTGCCGGTGGCCGATTATCTGTCCGTGCATTTTCTGGTGTTCGGCCTGCTTACGGGGATCGGCCTGTTCCTGGTGGGAAGCGGCCGGCGGTTCGATGTGCTGCCGGTGGCGTGGGGCAAGGCGGTCGGCAGCATCGCGGCAGCCACGGGCTTCTGCCTGATCGCGATCTATCTGCCGGTCGACCTGTTCATCACCTCGTTCGTGCCGACGCCGCTGCGATTGCCGCTGGTGGTGGTGCTGACGCTGTGCCTGCTGCCGTATTTCTTGGCGGATGAATGGCTGACCCGCGGCGAGACGGCACCGCGCGGGGCCTATCTGTTCACGAAGTTCTGTTTCGTCGCGTCGCTGGCGGCTGCGATCGCCCTCAGTCCCAGCAGGCTGTTCTTCCTCATCATCATCACGCCGGTCATCCTGGCGTTCTTCATCATCTTCGGGCTCATCAGCTCGTGGATCTACAAGCGAACCGGCCATCCCCTGGTCGGAGCGGTCACCAATGCCATCCTCTTCGCCTGGGCGATCTCGGTGACGTTTCCGATCCTCGCCTCCTAATGAAGGTTAGCGGCGATCGGGAGCCTGTCGCGGGCCTGATGCGTTGACGGTTCGGCCGGCTGCGGCGATGATCGAATCAGAGGAGTTGCGAATGTCGTTCGACTGGTCGCTTGTGGTGTTCTTCATATTGGTGGTCACAGCCGCCTCCAGCGGCGCGTTTTTCCGCCCGGGCGAGTGGTACACGGCGCTCCGCAAGCCGTCCTGGACGCCGCCGAGCTGGGTGTTCGGTCCTGTTTGGTCGGTGCTCTACATCATGATCGCCATCGCGGGGTGGCTGGTGTGGCGGCAGGAGCCCTCCAGCCCCGCCATGTGGTTCTGGATCCTGCAACTGGGCGTGAATACGCTGTGGTCGGCGTTGTTCTTCGGGCAGCGCCGCATGGATCTGGCCTTTGCGGATATCGTCGTGTTGTGGCTGTCCGTCCTGTGCTTCGTCATCGCAGCGGCGAGCGTTTCGACAGTGGCGGCTTTGCTCTTCGTGCCCTATCTGATCTGGGTGACCATCGCCGGGGCCCTGAACTGGACCGTCTGGCGCATGAACGTCGCGCCCGCCTGAAGGCCGATCAGGCGGGGGCCGCCGCCGTGAGATATTGCAGATCGGCCTTCCCGAGCATTTCTTCGCCGGCCGCGCGGCCCAGCCGCTCCGCATCCGCCAGTCCGCCGCGCTTCTCGATCTCGTGGGCGCTGTCGCCGTCCAAGGCCAGGACCATGCCGCGGAACCACAGATCCTCTCCGTCGATGAGGCACAGGCCCGCGATGGGGGTCCGGCACGAGCCGTCGAGGACGGCGAGAAATGCCCGCTCGCACTGGACGGCTATGGAAGTCGGACGATGATCGAGCGGCTCCAGGAGGCGGGCCGTGCGCGCATCGTCTTCGCGGTGCTCGATGCCGATGGCCCCCTGGGCGACCGCGGGCAACATCTCCTCAGGTTCGATGAGGGCGGTGATCCTGTCAGCCATGCCCATGCGACGCAGCCCGGCGCTGGCGAGCAAGGTGGCGTGGACCAGCCCCGCACTCAGCTTGGCGAGGCGGGTGTCAACATTGCCGCGGAACTCGACCGTGCCGATGTCCGGTCGCAACCGCTTGATCTGCGCCCGCCGCCTGACCGAGGAGGTGCCCATGACGGCATTGCGAGGCAGGCCGGCAATGTCGGGTGCAACGAGGCTCAGGAAGGCATCGCGCGGGTCCTCGCGGGGCAGCATGGCGCCCATCACGAGGCCGTCCGGGAGAGCCGAGGGCATGTCCTTCATGGAGTGGACCGCAAGGTCGATGCGCCCCTCCATCAATGCGGTCTCGATCTCCTTCGTGAAGAGGCCCTTGCCGCCGATCTCGGCCAGCGACCGGTCCTTGATGCGATCGCCGGCGGTGGAGATGGGCAGGATCTCGACCTCATCGGGCGCCAGGCCATGGGCTTCGATGAGGCGCTGCCGGGTTTCATGCGCTTGAACCAGGGCTAGCCGGCTCGCACGGGTTCCGATGCGGATAGCCACATTCCACCTTGGATTTTGCGCGATCGATGCGGGGGCTACTGGGTCTTGGAGAATGTCGCGACGTAGGCCACCACGTCGGCTGCGTCCTGCGGGTTCTTCAGGCCGGGGAAGATCATCTTGTTGCCGGGGATCTTCTTCTTCGGGTCGGCGACGTAGATCGCGATCTCCTCGGGCGTCCAGACCTGACCTGCCTTTCCTGCGGCGATCATCGCCTTGGAATAGCCGCCGGCTCCTTTCGCCAGAAATTCCGCCTGAGTGCCCGCGGTCCGGCCGATGACGTCATTCAGGTTGGGCCCGATTGTGCGCTTGGTGTCGCCGATGGTGTGGCAGACCTGGCATTTGGCGAAGACTTTCTTGCCGGCATCGGCGTTGCCATCGAGGGCTGCGGCCGGCACCGACGCACCGGCCAGAAACGCCGCTGCTAGAAAAAAACGGGTTACGCGAGACATAAAGCGCTCCTCCTGGCGACTCTGATCGGCAGGAACGCTATGGTCATGGGGGAGGTGTGTCAAGTCGATTGGTGTAAAATTCATTGGACACATCGAGCTGTCAGCGCGACAAATCATGGCGAGCTGTTGCCGCAGGGGCAATGACGGATCGGCTCGGGAGGCCGGACGGGATGAGCGTGAATTATCCTTTTTCTGCGATCGTCGGGCAGGCGGAGATGAAGCGCGCCCTGATCCTGGCCGCGGTCGATCCTTCGATCGGCGGGATCCTGGTGTTCGGCGATCGCGGCACTGGAAAATCGACAGCGGTGCGGGCGCTCGCCGGCCTGCTGCCGCCGATGCTGGTGGCGGGTACCTGCCGGTATAATTGCGATCCGAGGCAGGTGTCGCAGTATTGCGCCCAATGCCGGGAGGATGCGCGGCATGGCAGGCTGAAGGCGCGCAAGGTGCCGGTGCCGGTCATCGACCTGCCGCTCGGTGCGACCGAGGACCGGGTGGCCGGAGCGCTCGATCTGGAGAAGGCCCTGGTGTCGGGGGAGAAGGCGTTCGAGCCCGGCCTGCTGGCCAGCGCCCATCGCGGGTTCCTCTATATCGACGAGGTCAATCTGCTCGAGGACCATCTGGTGGACCTGCTGCTCGACGTCGCCGCCTCCGGCGTCAACATCATCGAAAGAGAGGGCTTGAGCATCCGCCACCCCGCGCGATTCGTGCTGGTCGGCAGCGGCAATCCGGAAGAGGGGGAGCTGCGCCCGCAGCTGCTGGACCGATTCGGGCTGTCGGTGGAGGTCGCCTCGCCGAAGGACATTGCCTCGCGCGTCGAGGTGGTGAAGCGGCGCGACGCCTATGACCGCGATCCGGCAGGCTTCGTGGAAGCGTGGAAGCGGAAGGACCAAGCGTTGCGCTCGACGATTCGCAAGGCACGGGAGGCACTCGACGGCGTCGAGGTCCCGGATGCGGTGCTGGAGGCGGCATCGGGCCTTTGCCTGAAGCTGGGGGTGGACGGGCTTCGCGGCGAACTCACGCTGATGCGGGCTGCCCGTGCACTGACGGCCGTGGAGGGCAGGCGCCAAGTGGGGCGCGAGCAGCTCCATGCGGTGGCCGTGTCGGCCCTGCGCCACCGCCTGCGGCGGGATCCCATGGACGAGGCGGGATCGGGGCTGAGGGTCGAGCGGGCGATGGCGGAGGTCGAGCCGGCATGACGAGCGCGCGCAAGACCGGCCCGACGCCGTGGGAGGATGCCCTGCTCGCAGCCGCCCTGATGGTGATCGATCCCGTGGGGCTTGGCGGGATCCATCTTCGCGCTCGAGCCTCGCCGGTGCGCGACCGCTGGCTGGCCGAAATGGCCGCGATGCTTCCGGCGGACGCGCCGTTGCGGAGAATCGCCTCGGGCGTCGCGGAAGCGAGGCTGACGGGAGGGCTCGACATCGGCGCCACGCTCGAAGGAGGACGGCCGGTGATCGAGACCGGGGTCCTGGCCGCAGCGGATGGAGGGGTGGTCCTAGTCGCCATGGCAGAACGGCTGACGCCAAATGCAGCCGGGATCATCGGCATGGCGCTGGATTCGGGCAGGATCGCCATCGAGCGCGACGGGCTCTCCGCTCTGCAAGGGGCGCGATTCGCGCTGGTGGCCATGGATGAGGGCGTCGAGGCCGACGAAGCGCTGTCGCCCGTGCTGGCGGACCGCCTCGGTCTGCAGGTCGATCTGAATGGCATCGGCTGGCGCGATTGCGACGGCGTGAGGGATGTGCCGCCGATCGCGCGCGCCAAGGCGCTGCTGCCGTCGGTCGGCCTTGCCGAGGAGATGATGGAGGCCCTGTGCAGCGTCGCCATGGCCGGCGGGCGCGGATCTATGAGGACGTCCCTGCATCTGGCGAAGGCTGCGCGGGCTGCGGCGGCCTTGAGGGGGAGCATCGCCGTCGAGATCGAGGATGCTGCGGCGGCGATCCGCCTCGTGCTGGGCCTCACGGCCTCGGCGTCCCTGCCGGAGGATGTGAAGGAGGACCTCGCAGAGGAGGATCGGCCCGAGGGCGAACCGGACGCCGCGGATGGCGGGGCGTCGGCCGGCGAGCGGGAGAGATCGACCGCAGAGGGGCTCGAGGAGAGCATCGTGGCGGCGGCAGAGGCGCGTTTGCCGGAGCGGCTGCTGGCGGGTCTCGACCTCGCAAAAGCTGCCCGCGGATCGCAAGCATCGGCTGGCAAAGCGGGGGCGATGCGCAACCGAGGCACAAGAGGGCGGCGCGCGGGCGTTGCGACCACACCGCCCACGCCCGGCGCGCGTCTCGACGTGTTGTCCACGCTTCGGCAAGCCGCGCCGTGGCAAAGGATGCGGGCGCGGGCCCGGGCCGCCGAAGGGGTTGTGGTCGCGCCGCGGCTGCTCATCAGGCGGCAGGATTTCCGTTACATCCGATACCGGGAGAAGACGGGCACCACGGCGATCTTCGCGGTCGATGCCTCGGGCTCGGCGGCCGTCGAGCGCCTGGCGGAGACGAAGGGGGCCGTCGAACTCCTGCTCGGCCAATGCTATGTGCGACGTGACAGCGTGGCGCTCATCGCCTTTCGCGGCCGGCAGGCCGAGGTGCTGCTGGAGCCGACCCGGTCGCTGTTGCGGGCCAAGCGGTGCCTGTCCGCCCTGCCGGGCGGCGGAGGTACCCCGCTGGCGGGTGGAATCCTGGCCGCCCTGTCCATGGCGGAGGCGTCGTCGCGGAAGGGGCAGAGCGTCGTCGCCATTTTCCTCACGGACGGGCGCGGCAATGTCGGGCTCGACGGCACGACCGTGCGGGACCGCGTGGCGGACGATACGTTGAAATGCGCCTCTCGGTTCAGGGCCGGCAATATCCGGTCCATGGTGATCGACACGGCGCAGCGGCCGCAGGCGCGGGCGGAGGCATTGGCGCGCGACCTCGG
Source organism: Rhodoligotrophos appendicifer (assembly GCF_007474605.1). Classification (NCBI taxonomy): domain Bacteria; kingdom Pseudomonadati; phylum Pseudomonadota; class Alphaproteobacteria; order Hyphomicrobiales; family Rhodoligotrophaceae; genus Rhodoligotrophos; species Rhodoligotrophos appendicifer. The sequence continues at coordinate 106,490 of NZ_VHKL01000011.1, forward strand.
ATCGGAATATCTGGCGTTGCCACGGGGCGGGTCGCATGTGCTGGCGCATGAGATCAGTGCCCGCATGGAAGGCTGAGGACGCATGGCGCGCGGTCACGACAGTCCGTCATGGGCGATCGAGGGGCGCCACTGGCCCAACCGGGAGCATAGCCGCTTCGTCACATCGGGCGGATTGTCATGGCATGTGCAGGAATGGGGGGAGGGGCCCGACCTGCTTCTGGTGCACGGGACGGGGGCTGCGACCCATTCCTTCCGGAGCCTGCAACCGGCGCTCGCCACGCAATTCCGCAGCCTGGCTCTGGATCTGCCCGGGCATGGATTCACGGAGATGCCCGACCCTGCACGGCTGTCGCTGCCAGGCATGGCGCGGGCGGTGGGCGAACTGGTCAGGACGCTCGCCTTCACTCCGGCGATCGCCGTGGGCCATTCGGCAGGAGCCGCCATTTTGGTCCAGATGACCCTGGAGGGCCTGATCCGCCCCAAGGCGATCATCGCCCTCAACGGGGCGTTGCGACCGATGCGGCGGGCCGCGCTGTTTTCGCCGCTGGCGAAGTTGCTGTTCCTCAATCCCGTGATGCCCCGGCTGTTCGCGTGGCGCGCGACGAGCGGGGATGCCACGCGGCGGCTCCTGGAGGGGACGGGATCCCGGCTCGATGACCGTGGGGTCGATCTCTATGCCTCACTCTTCCAGCGTGCCGGCCATGTGGCGGCGACACTGGGCATGATGGCGCATTGGGACCTCGAATCCCTGGAGCAATCGATCGGTGCGCTGCGGGTGCCCCTCATTCTCGTCACGGCCGCCAATGACAGGGCCATCCCGCCCTTCGACGCCAAGTTCCTGGCGCGGCGTTTCAAGACGGTGCGGGTGATCGCCATCGACCATGGCGGGCATCTGCTCCATGAGGAGCGGCCCCAACTCATCGCCGACATGATCGGGGAGCAAGCCCAAGAGGCGGGCGTTCATTAGGCGTTTGTAAAAAGTATTTTACTGTTTTAGTGTCATTTAATGTTGACGAGACTGGACCAGCGAAACGGTTTGGCTCCCGTGGCTTCGGTCATGCCGCATGCGGTGGTGATCGGCAGCGGCTTCGGCGGGCTGGCCGCGGCCATCAGGCTCGGAGCGCGCGGCTATCGGGTCACGGTGCTGGAGAGGCTGGATCGCCCCGGAGGCCGGGCTGGCGTGCTGCGGCAGGACGGCTTCACATTCGACCGGGGCCCGACCATCGTGACGGCGCCCTTCCTCTTCGACGAGCTCTGGGCGCTTTGCGGCAAAACGCGGTCCGAGCATGTGGATCTGCAGGCGATGACGCCCTTCTATCGCATCCGCTTCGATGATGGCGACGAGATTGCCTGTTCGGCCGACGATGCGGCGATGCGGCGGGAGGTGCTGCGGATCGCGCCGTCCGACCTCGAAGGCTATGAGGCGTTCCTGAGAAAGTCCGCAGAGATCTGCAGGGTCGGCTTCGAGGGGCTCGGCACGCAGCCTTTCGGGTCACCCCTCGACATGGTCAAGATCGCGCCCGACCTGTTGCGGCTGGAAGGCTATCGCAGCGTCCACGGGCTCGTGTCGCGCTTCGTCCGACACCCCAAGCTCAGGGTCATGCTGAGCTTCCATCCGCTGCTCATCGGCGGGAATCCGTTCCGCGCGCCGGCCATCTATTGCCTGATCCCCGCGCTGGAGCGCCGCTGGGGCGTCCATTATCCGATGGGCGGCGTGGGCAGGCTCGTGGACGGCCTGGTCAGCCTGATCGGAGGGCAGGGCAACAGCGTGCGCTACGGTGCCGATGTGACGCGAATCCTGGTGGAGGGAGGGCATGCCCGCGGGGTCGCCCTGGCGGATGGCGAAGTGATCCCCGCCGATATCGTCGTCTCCAATGCCGATGCGGCCTTTACCTATGGCACCCTGGTGGGCGGCAAGACGCGCACGCGGTGGACGCAGAGGAAGCTCGGCCGCGCCCGCTATTCCATGGGCCTGTTCGTCTGGTATTTCGGAACGTGGCGCCGCTATGACGAGGTCGGCCATCACACCATCCTGCTCGGTCCGCGCTACAAGGCGCTGCTCACAGATATTTTCGAGCACAAGCGGCTGAGCGAGGATTTCTCCGTGTATCTGCACCGGCCGAGCGCGACCGACGACAGCGTGGCGCCGGCCGGGTGCGACGCCTTCTACGCCTTGAGCCCCGTGCCCAATCTCGATTCCGGGACCGACTGGGCGGTGGAGGGGGAGAGGCTCCGGCTGGCTCTCATGAGCAGGCTGTCGGAGACGCTGCTGCCTGGGCTCGAGCACGAGATCGTGACGTCATCCTTCGTGACGCCGCTGCATTTCCGCGACGTCCTGCTGTCGGAAAGGGGTGCGGGCTTCGGCTTCGAGCCGGTTCTCACCCAGAGCGCCTGGTTCCGACCGAACAATCGCAGCGAGACCATTCGCGGTCTTTATCTGGTGGGCGCCGGAACCCATCCGGGCGCCGGGCTTCCTGGCGTCCTGTCCTCGGCCAAGATCCTCGACAAGGTGGTGCCTCATGCCTCCGCTCTCGCAGCCTAGCGGCTTCTCCACTCCGGCGAATTGCGCCGCCTGCCGCGAATCGATCCGGCAGGGATCGCAATCCTTCTACATGGCCTCGCTGATGCTGCCGGTGGCGATCCGCGAGCCGGCCTACGCGGTCTACGCCTTCTGCAGGATGGCCGACGACCTCATCGATCGCGACGAAGGCGGCATCGAGGGCATCCGGATCCTCGGACAAATGCTCGATCGCATCTACCGCAACCGGCCCGGGCCGCATTTCGTCGAGAGGGTCTTCGCCGACGTCGTGGAGCGCTTCGCACTTCCGCGGGAGATTCCAGAAGCGCTCATCGAGGGGCTGGCCTGGGACGCGGAGGGCCGGCGCTACGAGACGCTGGAGGATCTGGTGGCCTATGCCGTGCGGGTCGCGGGGACCGTCGGCTTCATGATGACCCTGGTGATGGGGCGGCGCGAGCCGAACGTGCTGGCGCGCGCCTGCGACCTCGGGGTAGCCATGCAGCTCACCAACATCGCCCGCGACATCGGCGAGGACGCCGGAAACGGGCGGATCTACATGCCCCTGAGCTGGCTGCGGGACGGCGGTGTCGACCCCGAGGGGTGGCTGGCGGCGCCCCGCTACGGTCCAGAGATCCAGGCCGTCGTGGCCAGGCTGCTGGCCGATGCCGAGCTGCTCTATGACCGATCCCTGTCGGGGGTGGCGGCACTGCCGGCCAGCTGCCGGCTGGGCATCAACCTGGCGCGACTGCTCTATCGGGAGATCGGGCGCGAGATCGGGCGCGGTGTCGATCCGGTGAAAGATCGGGCCGTGACCTCACGGAGGCAGAAGATGCGTCTGCTGGCCGAGGCCGCGGGCGGGCGGATCTCCGATCTCGCGGCGCTGCCCGAGCCTGCCATTCACAGTGCCGTCTCCCTGATCGCCGCGATCGCCATGGCGCCGCCGGGGAGGGCCTTGCCGGCCATTCCGCCATGGTGGAACGTCATGGGCCGGTCCGAACACATGATCGCGCTGCTCATGGGTTTTTCCACTCGAGCGCCGGCGGCCGAGGCGTCCGGGCGTTCGAGCCCGCTCGTCCTGCGACCGCGGCCGGATACGCGTTCGCACCGGTGAGCTCAGGGCTGATCGTCCTGCTCGAAATCCTGCTGGTCTTGGGAGTAGCGGTGGGTTTCGGAGTGCGCGAACTGCTCGCCCTGCGCCGATTCGACCGGGACCGGGCGGCGCGGGCAAAGGCCGAAGCAGAGCGGGAGCAGCCTTAGGACGGCATTCACGACCGGCATCAGGGTTGATGCCGGGGTAGCGCGGGCAGTCCAGATATGATGGACGTGGTGCTTCCACGGGTCGAGAGCTCGATTTGACCGAGATCAACGACCCGGGAGGCCGATAGAGCGGGAGGGAAATTTGAGGTTTTTGATCGCAATCGCGCTGGCAACGAGTCTGGCCGGCGGGTCAGCCTTGGCCGCAGATCGTACCGAGGTCATTAAATTCGCGCCAGGAAAGACGGCGGACACGGTTCGCAGTTCCATCCGCGGCTATGACGGCGTGACCTACAGCATCGCGACCGCCGCAGGGCAAGTCATGCAGATCCTGTTCGCTCCGTCCAACCGCTCCTGCTACTTCAACGTCTATGCACCGGGCAAAGAGATCGGGACGGATGAAGCGGCGTTCATCGGATCAACGTCCGGGAACGAATTCGGCATCAATCCGACAGAGGCCGGCACCTACACGGCGCAGGTCTATCTGATGCGCAATGCGGCGCGCCGAAACGAGGTCTGCCGCTTTGAGCTCTCGATCGAGATCACGGGGGCTCCGGGCGGTGCCAGTGCCGGTGTCTCCGACCAGTCGATGATCGACATCTGCAAGGCCTCAGCGGCACCGCTCTACGGGGTGAACCCTCGCAACGTCTCGGTGGCCGGCCCGGTCACCGAAGGCGAGGATGGCGGCTTCAGGATCGACGGGACGGTCGACAAGGGAGCGGAAGGCATCAAGGGCCTGCGCTGCCTCTATGGCGCAGATCGGCAGTTCACCCATATCCAAGCCATGACGAGCGACGGCGAGTGACCCCGGTGCGGGCGGCTCGCCGCACTAGCGCCGGCGGGTCCAGCGCGGCATCTTGAAGGGCAGCATCATCTGGACGATCGGGGATCGGAAGCGGTCGAGGTCGACGCTCTCATGGACCGATTTGAACTCCTTGCCCTCGCCGTCGAAGCCCAGAACGGAGCGGCTGTAAAAGGGGGTGTCCTCCAGCCCCTTCAGGACCCTGGCGGGGTTCGAGGGGTGAGCCCGGGTGTGGCGCGAGACCCTCCAGCCGGTGAGCGGCAGATCCTGTATGGGGGCCGGCTCGAAGGGCACGACCGTGCCGTCAGCGTTATAATCCAAGGCCAGACCGCGTGGGACGCCGTTTCTCTGGATGACGTCATAATGGATGCGCGTCGTGCCGCGGCGATCCTGGCGCGACCAGGTCCAGCTCCTGAAGCCCGCCTCGAGCGATTCCGTGCCGGCATTGGTGTCGACATAGGCGTGGCCCTTCCAGTTGAGGCTGGGCCTTTCGAACTGCACGTCGACCTTGGCGCATGGGGCGATCGGACGCCATTCGTGGCGGCCAGCGGCATCGAGGTTCCAAGTGCGGCTGAAGACCGGCCCAGGATCGACCGTGATCCGGCCGTTGATCCTCCGGGGGATCGGCATGGTCTTCTCGTCGATGTCGATGACGAGGCGGTCGCCGGTCCAGGAATATTGGCTGGGGCCGATCGCGACATGGCTCCGGGAACGCTCCAGGCTGGCACGGCCGCGCTCGGTCATGGCCCAGTATTTGCCGCGAGGGGTGTAGAGGATGGCATTGACGGTCACGTGGTTGTGCGGATCGGCGTCACCGCCGCGCCTCGCCATGGCATAATAGGGCGAGAAGACGCTGCCGATGAAGGCGATGACCGTGAGGGCGTTGCGGCCATCCTCGCTTATGGCATCGACATACCACCAGATGTAGCCACCGGATGGAATGATGCGGTCGAAGCCAAATCCTGCATTACGGCCGAGGCCGAGTGACGCCCGGACAGAGCCGCCATCGGAATGCCCGGGCCCGGATGCACCGCCCCGCCCGCCAGATACAGGCCCGCGATCCGCGACCGCGCCCCGGGCCGCTGAAACGAGGCTGCCCAACCGTGGGACGCCCGGCCGTAGAGGGCTCCCCCCGTCCCCGGGAACAGCGTCGCGAAGTCCGCCGGCCCGGTCCGAACCATCCGCTCGGGGGGCGCTGAAATCGTCAGTCCGGCCCGCAGCAGCCGTTCCATCACCCGTGTCTCGCATGAGGCCATCTCCATCTCACTCAAAGGTTTGAAATCGGCGTGGGCCGGTGCGTTGACCAAGAGGAACAGGCGCTCCGGCCCGTCGCCCAGCGGGCTGTCATCGGCGCCGCGATCCTGGGCGCAGACGTAGATGGTGGGCTCGGACGGGAGGCTGCCGGCCGCAATCTCGTCGAACTCCCGACGGTAGTCGCGGGAGAAAAAGACCGTGTGACGCGAGAGGGGAAAGCCCGTGGCCGTGCCGCTGATCGACCAGGTGAGCGCCGAAAGAGACCGCTGCCGCGGTGTCCAGCCGGTCACGGCACCGTGCACCGCGTTTCCCAGGAGGCCAGAGGCCAGGGCCGACGGATCGCCGTTGAAGATCACCGCATCGGCATAAAGGGTCTCCCCGGATGCCAACCTCACGCCAGCGGCGCGGCCATTGCGGATGATCACCTCGGCGACGTCCTCGCCATAATGGATGCCGACGCCGCTGGCCGCGGCCAGTGTCTCGAGGGCTTCGGCAAGGCGGATCATGCCGCCCTCGACCAGCCAGACGCCCATCTGCTCGACATGGGCGATGAGCATCAAGGGACCCGGTGCCGAAAAGGGGGACGAGCCGCAATAGGTGGCATACCGCCCAAAAAGCTGCTGCAAGCGGGGGTCGGCGAAATACCGGCCGACGACGTTCCAGAGCGAGGTGAAGGGCTGGATCCTGGTCAGGGCCGGAAGGCCCGCAAGTCCGGCGGAGCGGGCAAGGCTCAGAGGGGTCGGGGCGGCATTCTCCATGAAGGGACCATCGAGGGCTGCAAAGACCTCCGCAGTCCGGTGGCAGAAGTCGCGGTAGCCTTGGGCTTCTCTGGCGCCGGCCAGTGCCTCCACGGCCTGCGCGGTCGCCTCGCGGTCGGCATGGAGATCGAAGCGGCTGCCGTCCTCCCAGGAATGGCGCGCCAGGATCTCGGCCCTCCGCAGGGTGATGTAATCATCAAGCCGAGCGCCGGCCACTTGGAAGATCGCCTCGAACACCGGGCGCATGGTGAAAACGGTCGGGCCCGAATCTATGGCGTGGCCGCCGATCTCGACCTCGCGGAGCTTGCCGCCGGGGTGCTTCGACTTCTCCACAAGAGTGACCGCGAAGCCGCGGGTCGCGAGCAGGAGGGCTGCCACGAGACCGCCGATCCCGGCTCCGATGACGATGATTCGAGCCTGGGACGGGAGGGGGCGAAAAGAGCGTCTGTCAATTTTGTTCAACATACTCTTGTGTCAATTAACATTTACATGCAAGCTCGTCCAGGCAGAATGACACATGGAGGATGACCATGGCTGGCGAGGATCTCTCACACAGGATCGAGGACGGGCTAAGCAAATCCCTGCTGCGGGCAACGGGGCCGTCGGCGCCGCCGCTGCTGGCGCAAGCGCTGTTCCATTCGGTGTTCCCGTCGGGCCAGAGGATCCGGCCGCGGCTCACGCTCTCCGTGGCGATGGCCTGCGGTGACGACCAGCCGGTCATCGCGAGCGCTGCGGCGACGGCGATCGAACTCCTGCATTGCGCCTCGCTGGTGCATGACGACATGCCCTGCTTCGACAATGCCGGGATAAGACGCGGCAAGCCGTCCGTGCATGCGGCCTTCGGCGAACCGCTGGCATTGCTGGCCGGGGACGGGCTCATCGTGCTCGCCTTCGAGACGGCGGCGCTCACGGCAATGATCGACCCGGTGCGCTCGGCGAGCCTGGCGCTCATCATCGCCCGGGCGATCGGCATGCCCAACGGCATCGTGGCGGGACAGGGCTGGGAAAGCGAGGCGGCCCCGGAGATCGAGATGTATCAGCGCGCCAAGACCGGCTCGCTGTTCGCGGGGGCCTCGATGGCGGGCGCCGCCGCAGCCGGCCATCCCGCCGAGGCCTGGAGCACGCTCGGCTACCGGCTGGGAGAGGCCTATCAGGTGGCGGACGACATCCGCGACGTGATGTGCAGCGCCCAGGACATCGGAAAGCCCGTCGGCCAAGACAATGCCCTGGGGCGACCGAACGCCGTGCATGAATTCGGGATCCGGGGCGCCACCCAGAAGCTGATCGCGCTGGTGGAGGATGCGGCCGAATCGGTGCCGGATTGTCCGGGCGCCGTCGCCCTGAAGGCTCAGATCCGGGGCCATGCGAGCCGGTTCCTGCCCAAGGAAGCGGCCCAGCACGCGGCCTGAGCGGGATTCGACCGGGAGCGGGGGCTCGTTGATCGCGTGAGGCGCAGATGCTGTCGGCCTGGCTCGAAAAGCTGCGGGATTTTCGGAACCGCAAAGTCTCCGATCCCGATTTTCGGCGGTGGGCTGCGCGGTTTCCCCTGACCCGACCCATCGCGCGACGGCAGGCGAAAGCACTGTTCGACCTCACCGCGGGCTTCGTCTATTCGCAGATCTTGAGCAGCTGCGTGCAGGTGGGGTTGTTCGACATCCTGGCGCGGGGGCCACGGGATCTCGATCTCATCGCCGTGCTCACCCGGCTTCCCCGGGAGGGTGCCGAGAGGTTGCTCAAGGCGGCCGCCGCGCTCGACCTCGTCGAGGCCCGGCGCGGAGGGCTCTACGGGCTCGGGTCACTGGGTGCGGCCCTGGTCGGGAATCCCGGCGTCTGCGCGCTGATCCGCCATCACGACATTCTCTACGGCGATCTGGCCGATCCGCTCCCGCTGCTGCAGGGGGAGGTGAAATCGGGGCTGAGGCACTATTGGGCCTATGCGGATGATCGGTCCGGCAACGGGGCGACGCCGCGGCGGCATGCGGATTACACAGCATTGATGGCCGCGTCCCAGGCGATGGTGAAGGAGGAGATCCTGAATGCCTATCCGATCGGACGGCATCGGCGGCTGATGGATGTGGGCGGCGGTGACGGGACCTTCCTGATCGCCGCCGCGCGCATGGCGCCCCAGCTGAAGCTCGTCCTGTTCGACCTGCCGCCGGTTGCGGCCACCGCCCAGATTCGCCTTCAGGCCGCCGGACTGGCGGCGCGGGCAAAGGCCGTGGGCGGCGACTTCTTCACGGATGATCTTCCCGAGGGCGCCGACCTGGTGCTCCTGAACCGCGTGCTGCACGATCACGACGACGATGCCGCGCTCGCCATCCTGAGGGCCGTCCGCAAGGCAATCGCGCCCCAGGGAACGCTGCTCATCGCAGAACCCATGGCCGGCACGCCCGGCGCACAGGCCAGCGGGGATGCCTATTTCGGATTCTACCTGCTGGCCATGGGTCAGGGACGGCCGAGGACCGCAGAGGACATCGGGGGGCTGCTGGACCAGGCCGGTTTCGACGGCATGCGGTCGATCGGCACCAACACGCCCCTGATCGCCCGGCTGCTCTCGGCCAGACCCATGGACGGCTGAGGAATATGTATAATTTGTTTTACGTTCACTTATGTATAAATTAATTGACATCATGGAGAGTCGGTTTCATCTTCGAGGGAACGGACAAGGATTTCGCCAAGCAGTCGAGGGGAGGGACGCATGAAGTCGCAGGCCATCGTTCTTCAAGAACCCCTCAAGCTGGCCTTGTGTCCACTCAGCTTGACGGAGCCGACCGCAGACGACGTCGTGGTCGACGTCGAATGGAGCGGGATCTCCACGGGCACCGAAAAACTGCTCTGGTCGGGGCGCATGCCGCCGTTTCCGGGAATGGGCTATCCCCTGGTGCCCGGCTATGAATCCATCGGCCGGGTGGTCGAGGCGGGGCACAGCTCGGGGCGGGCCGTGGGCGAGCGCGTGTTCGTCCCCGGCGCCAATTGCTATCGCGAGGCCCGCGGGCTGTTCGGCGGCGCCGCCTCACGACTCGTGATCGCGGGGAAGAAGGCGACGCCGGTCGCCGAAGATCTCGGCGAGACGGGGATCCTCCTCGCGCTTGCAGCGACCGCGCATCATGCGGTGGCCCAAGACGCCAGGGTGCTGCCGGAGCTGATCATCGGACATGGCGTCCTCGGCCGCCTCATCGCGCGCATCGTCGCGGCACTCGGCGGCACTCCGACCGTGTGGGAAACGAACCCCATCCGCCAGGCCGGTGCGACCGACTATGCCGTGCTCCCGCCCGAGGCCGATCCGCGGCGCGATTACCGCTCGATCTGCGACGTCAGCGGTGATTCGGAGATCATTGACAGCCTGGTCATGCGGCTTGCCCATGGCGGCGAGATCACCCTGGCCGGCTTCTACGACCAGCGCGTGTCCTTCGCCTTTCCGGCGGCCTTCATGCGCGAAGCCCGCATCCGGATCGCTGCCGAATGGCGACCCCAGGACATGGACGCCGTGACACGGCTGATCACCGAGGGCCGGCTCAGGCTCGACGGGCTCATCACCCACACCCGCAGACCCGGCCAGTTCGAGGATGCCTATGTGACGGCATTCACCGATCCGGCCTGTCTGAAAATGGTGCTCGACTGGAGAACCGCTGCATGAATGCGCCGATGAAGACGCCGAAGGGCGGTCTCGTAACATTGCTCGACAATGTCCGCGCCGAAGCGGCGATCGAGCCGGACCCCGTGCATGTGGGCGAGGCGAAGAAGGACACCCAGATCATCGCCATCTACGGCAAAGGCGGCATCGGCAAGAGCTTCACGCTCGCCAACCTGTCGCACATGATGGCGCAACAGGGGAAACGGGTCCTGCTCATCGGCTGCGATCCCAAGAGCGACACGACCTCGCTTCTGTTCAGCGGCCGGGCGTGCCCGACGATCATCGAAACCTCGGCGCGGAAGAAGGCCGCGGGCGAGGATGTCGAGATCGGCGATGTGTGCTTCAAGAAGGGCGGCGTGTTCGCCATGGAGCTCGGGGGGCCCGAAGTGGGTCGGGGCTGCGGCGGGCGAGGCATCATCCATGGATTCGAACTGCTGGAGAAGCTGGGGTTTCACGACTGGGGCTTCGACTATGTGCTGCTAGACTTCCTCGGCGACGTGGTCTGCGGCGGCTTCGGGCTGCCGATCGCCCGGGACATGTGCCAGAAGGTGATCGTCGTCGGGTCCAACGACCTGCAATCGCTGTATGTCGCCAACAATGTGTGCTCGGCCGTCGATTATTTCCGCAAGCTCGGCGGCAATGTCGGGGTGGCCGGCATGGTCATCAACAAGGATGATGGCACGGGCGAGGCGGCAGCCTTTGCCGAGGCCGTGGGCATCCCCATCCTCGCGGCCATTCCGGCCGATGACGACATCCGCAAGAAAAGCGCGAACTACCAGATCATCGGCTATCCCGAAGGCCCTTGGGGGCCGCTGTTCGAGGAATTGTCGCGGAATGTCACCGCCTCCACGCCGCAACGGCCGACGCCGCTGACCCAGGACCAGCTGCTGGCGCTGTTCGCCTGCGACCAGACCGGGGGGAACGTGGTGCTCGAACCGGCGAGCCAGGCGGATATGCGTGGCGGGGTGGTGGTCTCGAAGCCGTCCCTGGAAGTGGTCTACGACGCGGTTTGATGGGTAGGCTGTGATGACTGACGGGCTCGACATTACGGAATTGCCGCGCAGCGAGCCGGGAGAGGTCATCTATGATTCGGCCGCAAAGGCCGTCCTCGACAATCCGGACAGGCCGGACAGGCCGACAGAGGGGGACGAGAGTCCTGTCGTTGCCGGTTCGACCTCCGGCACCGGAGGTTCGGGGTGTCACGGCGGCAAGGCCGAACTCAGCCGCGCCGCGGAGGCCGCGGGCAATGGCGAGCTCCTGCAAAAGCTGCGGACCGATTATCCGCAGGGGCCGCACGACCAGCCGCAATCCATGTGCCCGGCCTTCGGATCGCTGCGCGTCGGCCTGAGGATGCGCCGCACCGCGACGATCCTGTCGGGGTCGGCCTGCTGCGTCTATGGGCTGACATTCACCTCGCATTTCTACGGGGCCAAGCGGACGGTGGGCTATGTGCCGTTCAACTCGGAGACGCTGGTCACCGGCAAGCTCTACGAGGATATCCGCGAGGCGGTCTACAAACTCGCCGATCCCGCGCTCTACGACACGGTCATCGTGACCAATCTCTGCGTGCCGACGGCGTCCGGCGTGCCGCTGAGAGCCCTGCCGAAGGAGATCAACGGCGTCCGCATCGTCGGCATCGATGTTCCGGGCTTCGGCGTGCCGACGCACGCGGAAGCCAAGGACGTGCTGGCCGGGGCGATGTTGAATTATGCGCGGCTGGAGGCCCTGGCCGGGCCGGTCCAGGCGCCGAAGGGCGGCCGGTCGGGTCGGCCGACGATCACGCTTCTGGGCGAGATGTTTCCCGTGGATCCGGTGACCATCGGGCGGATGCTGGAGCCGCTGGGACTGGCGGCGGGGCCGGTGGTGCCGACGCGGGAATGGCGCGAGCTCTATGCCGCCCTCGATTGCGCAGCGGTGGCCGCGATCCATCCGTTCTATACGGCAAGCATTCGCGAGTTCAATTCGGCCGGACGCTCCGTCGTCGGCTCCGCACCGGTCGGGGTCGAGGGGACGGCGGCCTGGCTCGATGCGATCGGCGATGCCTGCGGGATCGCGGTGCGCAAGGTCGACGCGGCGAAGGCCCCGATCCTGGCGGCGACGAAGGCCGCCCTCGAGGCTGCCGGCATCCCGGCGCGGATCACATTGTCGGGCTATGAGGGCTCGGAGCTGATCGTGGGGCGCCTGTTGAAGGAATCCGGTGCCGATCTGCGCTATGTGGGCACCGCCTGCCCCAAGACGAAGTGGAACGAGGCCGATGCCGAATGGCTCGGCGCGCATGGCGTCCATGTGGAGTTCAGGGCCGCACTGGAGACCGACATCGCCGCCGTGGACAGTTTCGAGCCGGACCTCGCCATCGGCACGACGCCGGTGGTGCAGCATGCCAAGCAGAAGTCGATCCCGGGGCTCTACTTCACGAACCTGATCTCGGCGCGGCCCCTGATGGGCCCGGCGGGACCCGGCTCGCTGGCGGCCGTCATCAATGCCGCTGCCGGCAACAAAGCGCGCTTCGATACGATGTCGGCCTTCTTCGAGGGTGTCGGCAAGGACCATACCGCGGGCATCTGGCACGATCCCCGCCGCCTGCCGAAGAAGACCGCCAAGGCCGCCAAGACCTTGCTGGCCGCCAAGGCCTCCGTGACGATGGAGGACTTCTGATGCTCGTGCTCGATCATGATCGTGCCGGCGGCTATTGGGGCGCCGTCTATGTCTTCTCGGCGCTCAAGGGCCTGCAGGTCATCATCGACGGCCCGGTCGGCTGCGAGAACCTGCCGATCACATCGGTGCTCCATTATACGGACGCGCTGCCACCCCATGAACTGCCGATCGTGGTCACGGGGCTCGGAGAGGAGGAACTCGGGCAGACCGGGACCGAGCAGGCGATGAAGCGCGCTCATGGAACGCTCGATCCGACCGTTCCGAGCGTCGTGGTGACGGGATCAATCGCTGAGATGATCGGCGGCGGCGTCACGCCGGAGGGCACGAGGATCATGCGCTTCCTGCCGCGCACGATCGACGAGGACCAGTGGCAGAGCGCAGACCGGGCCCTGGCCTGGCTGTGGAAGGAGTTCGGCCCCAAGGGCAAGAAGGCCAAGGCTGCCGCGGCGAAGGCCGAGGGCGCCAAACCGCGGGTCAATCTGATCGGTCCCATCTACGGCACCTTCAACATGCCGTCGGACCTGCATGAGATCCGCCGCCTGGTGGAAGGGATCGGATGCGAGGTCAATTTGGTGTTCCCGCTCGGCACCGATCTTGCCGACGTGCCGAAGCTGGCGGATGCGGATGTCAATATCTGCCTGTATCGCGAGTTCGGCCGCAAGCTCTGCGAGGTGCTGGACAAGCCCTATCTGCAGGCGCCGATCGGGTTGCATTCGACGACAGCCTTCCTGAGGAGCCTGGGCACGCTGACAGGGCTCGATCCGGAGCCGTTCATCGCGGCCGAGAAGATGACCACCATCAAGCCCCTGTGGGACCTGTGGCGCTCGGTGACCCAGGACTTCTATGCCACCGCCAGCTTCGGCGTCGTGGCGTCGGAGACCTATGCGCGGGGCATCCGCCACTTCCTCGAGACGGATATGGGGTTCCCTTGCGCCTTCTCCTATGCGCGACGCGCCGGCGAGAAGACGACCAATGACGAGATCCGGACGGCCATCCACGAGAAACAGCCGCTGATCCTGTTCGGCTCCTTCAACGAGCGGATGTATTCGGCCGAGGCCGGAGGGCGCTCCTCCTACATCCCGGCCTCGTTTCCCGGGGCGATCATCCGGCGCCACACGGGCACGCCGTTCATGGGCTATGCGGGCGCCACATACATCGTCCAGGAGGTCTGCAACGCGCTGTTCGATGCGCTGTTCAGGATCCTGCCGCTCGGCTCGGAGCTGGACAAGGTCGAGCCGACGCCGACGCGCCTGCATCGGGAACTGGAATGGGATGCGGCGGCGCAGGCGCTGCTGGACGCGACGGTAGGGGCGCAGCCGGTCCTGGTGAGGATCTCGGCGGCGAAGCGGTTGCGGGACCGGGCGGAGGAGATCGCCCGGGCGGCCGGCGAGGAGCGGGTCACGGTGACACTGATGAAGCGGGCCCTCAAGGCGGAACTGCACCCGGCTTAGGGCGACCGCATGCGAGGGATGGGGATTTCTACGAGGAGGCCCTGATGGCAAGCACAGACAGCCAGAAGCATCACTATACCGATGCCCGGCATCGCGGCGAGCGACGGGAAGCGATGTACATCTTCTGCCTCCTCTATCCGTTCTGCCTCGTCGCCTCGATCGGCGGCCGTCTGTTCCGACGGCGGGGACCGGCGGCCCTGCAGCCTTGGGCTGCCCGGCCGTCGATCTTCAAGGAGGCCAAGACGGCCGCAGCGAGCTGCATTCCGTTCGTGTTCTGGTGAACGGCTGAGTTTCCGAGCGGGCAACTGCGCGGAAAAGGCTGCGGCACTGCAAGACCCCGCAGCATCGACCCGCATCGTCTGATGCGGACAATGGCCGAAAGGCCGAAGGAAGGAGATAGAAATGGCTGTGAATGAAGGGTCCCTCTCGGGCCTCTCGGAAGCGGAAGCCAGGGAATTTCACTCCGTTTTCATGACTAGCTTCATTGTGTTCGTGGTGATCGCCGCGGTCGCTCACATCCTTGCCTGGATGTGGCGCCCCTGGTTGCCCGGGCCCAATGGCTATGCATCGCTGGATGATGGCGTCGCCACCGTCAGCGCTCTCATGTCCATGCTGACATAGGAGAGAACGAGATGTGGAGAATGTGGCTTCTCTTCGATCCACGCAGGACGCTGATCGCGCTGTTCACGTTCCTGTTCGTGCTGGCATTGGTGATTCACTTCATCCTGCTCAGCACCAATCGGTTCAATTGGCTGGAAGGACCCAGGGCGCCCACGCCCGCGGCCTCTCTCGTCATCGAACAACCGACACAGTTCGGCTGACCGCGGCCTCAGCCCGGACACGGTCGAGAAGACAGGTTGCGGACTGCATGGCCTGCCGCCCGCAACCCTACACCCAGGAGCGCCGCTGCGCTCCGTAATACCCAGGAGCGCAGTTGCGCTCTGTGATACCCAGGAGCGCATTGCGCTCCCTTGCAACCCTGCTAGGGGAGGTCAAGCCTTGGCGATGCTCAGTTTCGAACGCAAATACCGCGTCAGAGGCGGCACCCTAATGGGTGGAGATCTATTCGACTTCTGGGTCGGTCCCTTCTATGTCGGCTTCTTCGGGATCACGACCATCTTTTTCACCGCTCTCGGAGTGGCCCTCATCGTCTATGGGGCGGCGCTGGGACCGACCTGGAACATCTGGCAGATCAGCATCAACCCACCCGCCGAGGAATACGGCCTGGGATTTGCGCCGCTCAAGGAGGGCGGGCTCTGGCAGG
This sequence comes from Rhodoligotrophos appendicifer, assembly GCF_007474605.1. NCBI lineage: Bacteria > Pseudomonadati > Pseudomonadota > Alphaproteobacteria > Hyphomicrobiales > Rhodoligotrophaceae > Rhodoligotrophos > Rhodoligotrophos appendicifer. The sequence continues at coordinate 122,080 of NZ_VHKL01000011.1, forward strand.
TGATCACCATCTGCGCGATTGGCGCGTTCATCTCATGGGCGCTCCGGCAGGCCGAGATCGCCCGCAAGCTGGGCATGGGCATGCATATCCCCTATGCCTACGGCTTCGCGATTCTGGCGTATGTCACACTCGTGGTCGTGCGCCCGGTGCTGCTGGGCTCATGGGCCAACGGCTTTCCCTATGGCATCATCACCCATCTCGATTGGGTGTCGAACACGGGCTACCAATACGGCAATTTCCACTACAACCCGGCCCATATGGTGGCGGTCACGTTCTTCTTCACGACCTGCCTGGCGCTGGCGCTGCATGGCGGCCTGATCCTGTCGGCGACCAATCCGCCCAAGGGACTCGCGGTCAAGACGGCGGAACACGAGAACACCTATTTCCGCGACACGATCGGCTATTCGATCGGCACGCTCGGCATTCACCGCCTCGGCCTGTTCCTCGCCGTATCGGCGTCCTTCTGGAGTGCCGTCTGCATCGTCATCTCTGGCCCCCTCTGGGTGCAGGGATGGCCGGAATGGTGGGACTGGTGGCAGCGCATTCCGGTCTGGAGCTGAGCGAGGGGAGGATCACATGGCAGAATATCAAAACATCTTCACACGCGTTCAAATCCGGGGTGCGGCCGATATGGGCGTGCCGATGGAGCCGGGCATCTGGCAGCGTCAGGGCAAGCCCGCCTTCTCCTATTGGATGGGTAAGATCGGCGATGCGCAGATCGGGCCGCTCTATCTCGGCACGCTGGGGGTCGCCTCGCTGATGTGCGGCTTCGTCGCCATCGAGATCATCGGCCTCAACATGCTGGCGAAGGTCAATTGGAGCCCGCAGGAGTTCCTGCGCACCTTCTTCTGGCTGTCGCTGGATCCACCGCTTCCTGAGCACGGGCTGAAAATCATCCCGCCGCTCAAGGAGGGGGGCTGGTGGCTGATGGCCGGCTTCTTCCTGACAACGTCGATCCTGCTCTGGTGGGCGCGGATGTATCGGCGGGCACGCGCCCTGGGGATGGGGACGCATGTGCCCTGGGCCTTCGCATCCGCCATCTGGCTCTATCTGGTGCTCGGGTTCATCCGGCCGCTGCTGATGGGGTCGTGGAGCGAAGGGGTGCCGTTCGGCATCTTTCCGCATCTCGACTGGACCAACAATTTCTCGCTGAACCACGGCAATCTCTTCTACAACCCGTTCCACATGCTCTCCATCGCCTTCCTCTACGGATCGGCTGTGCTGTTCGCCATGCATGGAGCGACGATCCTGGCGGTGAGCCGACTGGGCGGGGAGCGGGAAATCGAACAGATCGTCGACAGGGGCACCGCGGCCGAACGGGCCGCGCTGTTCTGGAGATGGACCATGGGCTTCAACGCCACGATGGAATCGATCCATCGCTGGGCGTGGTGGTTTGCAATCCTGTGCCCGCTCACCGGGGGCATCGGCATCCTGCTGAGCGGGACCGTGGTCGACAACTGGTTCGAATGGGGACAGAAGCACGGCCTCGCACCGATGTGAGATCTGCAAGCGCCTTGTTCAGCCAGAGCAAAGCGCGAACTTGCCCGGCTCTTCGTCCCAATGAGCCGGGCCTTTTTTGTGGCCATGGCGTCGCACTTCCTCGATCCGAGGAGTCCGCAGGCGGCACGGAAGACGCGTGAATGCGGCCCGGCGGAACGACACCGGGGCGGTCTCACAACGGCAGGGATATCGGGGGTTCGGCGGAGGACGGGACGGGTTAGGCTGCGTCCTGCAAGGCGAGCTCGCTCCAGCGGCCGAGATAGATCTTCAGCCAGGGAGTGAAGCGTTCAGGGGCGGCTGCCACCTCGGAGCGCAAAGCCTCCTGGGTGACCCAGGCCACCTCCTGGACTTCATCGCAATTATAGGACGACACATCGAAGGGGACATCGACGTCGCCGCGGAAGACGTGGACCCGCTCGTGCTCGATGAGCCCGTTGCCCACGTCGGCGCGATATTCCACGACTGAGCGCGATTGCAAGGGAAGGCTCAGGCCCACCTCCTCCAGCAGGCGACGCGGCGCACAGTCCGACGGGCTTTCGCCCCAGTGGGGATGCGTGCAGCAGGTGTTGGCCCATAAGCCGCCGCAATGGTACTTGCCGAGCGCGCGGCGCTGGATCAGCAGCCGATCGCCGGCGAAGACGAAGACGGAGACTGCAAGGTGCTTCTGGCCCACGCGATGGGCGTCGAGCTTGCCGATGGGAAACAAGGTCCCGTCCTCGGCGATCGCGGGGATCACGGCTTCGTCGCCGGTCGCGGATCGGCGTGGTTCAGCGCTCCGGATCATGACGGTCATCGAAGGGCCCCCTTCCGGGTCAAGCGACAGCGCGGGCAATCGCGCATTGCGACCAAAGATCGGACAAGGCTCCGATGAGGTGATCGATGTCGGCATCCGTATGCAACGGAGACGGCGTGATGCGGAGCCGCTCGGTCTTCCGCGGCACAGTCGGATAATTGATCGGCTGCACATAGATGCCGTAATTGTCGAGCAGCAGATCGCTGATCCATTTGCACTTGACCGCATCGCAGACCATGACGGGCACGATGTGGCTCGGGTTCGGCATTGTCGGGATCCCCAGGCCGTCGAGCCGGGAGCGTACTTTCCTGACGCGCTCCTGGTGGCGGGCGCGCTCCAGGCCGCTCTGCTTGAGATGCATGATGGAGGCCCGGGCGCCGGCGGCCACGGCGGGCGGCAGCGCCGTGGTAAAGATGAAGCCCGAGGCGAAGCTGCGGATGAAGTCGCACATGGCGGCAGAGCCCGCGATATAACCGCCGACCACGCCGAATGCCTTGCCCAGGGTTCCCTCGATGAGGGTCAGGCGGTCCATGACGCCGTCACGCTCGGCGATGCCGCCGCCGCGCGGGCCATAGAGGCCGACCGCGTGAACCTCGTCGAGATAGGTCATGGCGCCGTGCTTGTCGGCGACGTCGCAGATCGCCTTGATGGGCGCGATGTCGCCATCCATGGAATAGACCGATTCGAAGGCGACCAGCTTGGGGACGTCGGCGTCGTATTCGGAGAGGATCCGGTCCAGATCGGCCGGATCATTGTGCTTCCAGAGCCGCTTCTCGGCGCGAGAATGGCGGATGCCTTCGATCATGGAGGCGTGGTTGCCCTCGTCGGAGAAGATCACGCAGCCGGGGATATTCGCGCCAAGGGTCGACAGAGCCGCCCAGTTGGAGACATAGCCCGAGGTGAACAGCAACGCGGCCTCCTTGCGATGAAGGTCGGCCAGCTCGCGTTCCAGGAGGACATGGTCGTGGGTGGTGCCGGAAATGTTACGGGTGCCGCCGGCGCCGGCGCCGCAGCGATCGAGCGCTTCGTGCATGGCCGCGATGACTTTCGGGTGCTGTCCCATGCCGAGATAATCGTTCGAGCACCAGACCGTGACATCACTCGTGGATCCGCCCAGATGACGCCTGGCGCGCGGAAACGACCCGGCCTGACGCTCCAGCTCGGCGAATACGCGGTAGCGTCCTTCCTTGTGAAGGCCGTCCAACCGGCTGGAGAAGAAAGCTTCGAAATCCATTTTTTTCAACTCCCTGGACAACCGGCAAAGCGGCTGGTTCACGTTTGCCCTGTTGAGCGGCGGTGTTCAATGCATAGATCTCAAACTGGTAATCGCCGCGGTGGAACGGTCTTCAGAGCGGGCATGTCAGAATGGCCCGCCCGCATCGGGTCGTGCTTGGGCGTCGTCTCCCGCGACTTCATGCTCCAGTTCCACATGGTCTCCGCCGGAATCGGCAGAACGAGGAACCAGTGCTCGAGGATCGCCAGCGCCATCATGGTGGCCAAAAACGTAAAGCCTGCCGTTTCGAAGGCCGTTTCCGCGAGGACCGCCTCGGTGGCGAGCACCGAACAGATCACCGTGGAAATCGAAACGGAGAATGGGAAGAGCAGATTCATGGGCTTATTGTTCAGGAAGCTCTTCAGATAGGCAAGATGCTCGGGGAGAAACTGAGCATTCAGGTTGCGAACGCCGAGGAAGACATTCAGCCGCGCGCTTTCGTGCATCCACCACAGGATCACGAAAGTCCAGACGCCGATCTGGTTTGCGCCGCCCTGGGTGAGCGCCAGGATGACGACAAAAGAGACGATGATGGCCAGCTCGTGCCACAGGCTGGCCATGAGGGCATGGCCGAAATGGGCCCATCCCTTGCAGCCGTCCCGGCAGGCATGTTTGCGGGGACCCGTCACATAGCCCATGTAGAAGCTGATCTCATGCCAGCCCCAGGCGAGGAGCGCCGAGGCAAAGGCGATGTAGGCGCCGTTGACCGTGGTGTCATCCGCGCTCACCCAAAGCCCGTAGAGCGCCGCGGCGAACAGCGCCGTCGCGCCCATCATGCTCCATTTGAACGTCCTGGTGGGCAGCCCATCGAGATAGATGATGGCACCGGTCGAGAACCACCAGACAAACAGCGCGAACAGGATGGGGCAGAGGTAGGCGGTCATCGACTGGGTCCCCCCCCTTGCTACCAGACCGGCTCCATCCGGCTCGTTACGGGCAACTGGTTTCCCTTGGCGGGAAGGATGAACAGGCCGGCGAAGATCCTGAATGCCGAGGCTCCCAGGGCCAAGCGCCTGGCGCGAGCGATGAGGCCGGTGTCCTTGGCAATGGCAGCGGCCTTCTCATTGATCACGCGCAGCTTCTCCAGGCCCCTGCGGAACTTCGGATTGTCGATGTCGAGGACCAAGGGAAAGACCTGGCGGGAGATTTCGTTGGTGAGATGAAAGACCCGGTAGTCGTAGTCGGTGGGGTCGATGCCGAGCGCCTTGTGGAACTCCGGGCGGGCATGGTCGCGGACATACATGGTGGCATAGACCGCAAGCAGGAAGAAGCGCACCCAGAGCTTGTTCAAACCCTGCAAATATTCGGGGTTCGCCCGCATCAGCAGAGCGAAGGCCTCGCCATGACGAAACTCGTCATTGCACCATTCCTGGAACCACTTGAAAATCGGATGGAAGCGGTTTTCCGGGTGCCGCTCCAAATGGCGGAAGATGGTGATGTAGCGGGCATAGCCGATCTTCTCGGAGAGGTAGGTCGCGTAGAAGATGAATTTCGGCCGGAAGTAGGTGTATTTCTTGGCCTTCGTCAGGAAGCTCAGATTGACGCCGATCCCGAACTCCTTGAGGGCGTCGTTGATGAAGCCGGCATGGCGGGCCTCGTCGCGGCTCATATAGGAGAACAGCCGGACGATCTCCGGATTGGTCCCGCGCTTCTTCATCTCCTTGTAGAGCACGCAGCCGGAGAATTCGGCCGTCAGGGAGGAGACCATGAAGTCGGTGAACTCGTTGCGGAGACCCTCCGGGAGAGCGTCGAAGTCGATATGATCCCAGTTCTCGTTGCGCTTGAAGTGGCCCTTGTTCGGGTCGCTCTCCATCTCGGCCAGCAGCGCGTCCCATTCCGTACGCACGCTGGAGACGTCCATGCGGTCGAGAGCGGCGAAATCGGTGGTGTAGAAGCGTGGTGACAGAAGCGTGCTTTCGCGGGCCATGCCGTCCGTGTCGGTCGCCCTCAGTGACATTTTCTCGATGGTCATAGCTTTTCTCCCGAGGAGAAGCTGAACTCCAGAAGTTCCATGAATTCCAAATCGCCCGTCATCTTGACCCAAAGGCGCTCGGGCGAGCTCGCCTTGGTGACCGTCGCCACCCGGTGGAGGATGCAGCGCTCGCCATAGGGCACGACGATCTCGCCACCCTGGACGTGGACCTCGTCGCCGGGCTCGACGGTGACGTCACCCTCCAGCTGGACGTGGGCGTGAAGGCTCTCCCAGGTGTTCTCGATCTCGATCGTGCACGGCACCTGCAGCACGGTCTTTGCCAGTCTCAGGCCCTGCATCATTGCGTCATCCTCCCATGGTCGAGCAGCTCTGCGAAAACGCGTTCGTTGGATGGACCGAAGGCATTCAGCAGCATGCGGCGTCCAGTCAGCCTGTCGGTCAGAATGAGGTCGCCATCCTTCAGGCGCAGAAGGGTGAAGGGCTCCTCGGCGGTCATGCCGCGCTGCTTCCGGGCGCTGGCGAAACTCCGCATGGTCACCCGGATGAATCCGCCGACGCCCGGGCCGAGACGCTCGATCTCGGCACCGGTCAGGGCATCGGACGCGATCACGGTTCCGTCGGAGAGATCCGTGAAGTGAAGCTCGACCTGGCGGGTCACAGCGGCCGGATCGATCACCAGCTCGCGCGGTCCCTGGCGGCCGAACAGGACGAGGCCGATGGCGATGACGATGAGACCTCCACAGGCCATGATCGCCTTTCGCTGGGGGTCCCTGTTTTTCGGGCTGTCGCTCATGTCGGTCACTCCCCTAGGCCGCGACAGCGCCGGCCGGCGCGTTATCAGGACCGGCCTGACCGGTCAGCCCGGTGCGGAGGGGTGTCCGCAGGCGAGCGCCACCGGCGTCGGCCTCCAAAGCGGAGGTGACCAGAGAGGCCACGGTTTCGGCCTGCCTGATACAGCGCAAGGCGGGCTGCGGGTTGGTCAGCGTCCATGGGCGCACATTCGGCCAGACCACGAGATAGGCGATCCGATTGGGCTTCGTGACCTGCATGGCGACGGTGCCGATGTCACCACCCTGCCTGGCCAGGGAGGCCGAATCGATGAGCGCCAGCGGCAGGTTCAAAGTCACCGGCAGGGCCAAGCCGGAGCGCATGACGACGCGCTTGGTGGTCAGGGTATAGATCGTGCCGCGGGCGTAGAAAAAGGCCAGCAGACACAGGATGCCGATGGCGGCCGCGCCGATCCCGGCGAGGATGCCGGAGGTCGCGAGAAGGCCCGCAACGGTCGCGCCGTCATTCCACTCCCGGGCGCATTGCCAGATCAGGATAATGCCGAAATATGCGGCGATCTTGCGGATATGAAAGACCGACACGGCCAGGGCGAACCAATCCGGCGAGCCTTGCCAGAGCATTCTTTCGCCCTCGGGAAGCTTTTCGGGCAGTCCCGGAAGGGGCTCGAAGGCGAAGTCATCATGATTTTCCATCACACGAGCGGCTCCGACCGCATAGGCGTTGCATAGAGATGGCCGCCGGCGAAATAGGCGCAGATCTTGTCCTCCTCCAAGAAGGTCACGGAGTCGGGAGATGCGAGGCGCGGCACCTGGGCAAACTGGGACGACAGGATCGATTTGACCGAGACGCGGAGGTAATCGATCTTGGACAGGTTCATGGGCAGGAGCAGGGTCGGACCTCCGTCGAGGGGCTCGACCTCGAGGTAACGGATCACGTGCTCGGCGCGGTCGATCCAGAGATCCGTGACCGTCCCGGCAGGCTTGTGATCGGCGCCGAAGACCTTGAGGCCCCGGGGATCGGGATCACCGGTTGCCACGACATAATGAGGATCAATGCGGGTCGGCACGATCTTGTTCTTGCCGTCCCATGTCTGGTCGGGCCGGTCGGCGCGTTCGGCCCAGGCCGCGGGTCCGACACCATCCACCATGGCATTGCCGGTGGGGACGAGAGGAGCGCCCGGCCAATTGCCGGCGCGGCGGGCCGCAACGGGCCGTTCATCCCGACGGAAGTTCGGTGCCGTCACCGAGCGGCCATCGCGGGTGAGAAACGTCTTCGGCTTCGGGAGCAGCAGGAAGCCGCGGTCCTTGACCCTGCCGGTGGGGTCCGACTCCAGCGGATAGCCCTCGCGCCGGTCCTCCTTTCGCAGCCAGAAGACCAGGCCGAAAAAGAACGCCCAGAACACGTAAAGCGTCACTTGCGCCACATCGAGGTAGCTCGTGATTTCGCCGTTCTCCATCTCCGCCTCCCTAGTACGGTTCAGCCCGGAAACTCTGCCAAACCGAATTGTCTATTGCCGTCGGACGGCTCCGCCTGCGCATAGCGAACGAGCGGCCCGACAGCGACCAGTGTTGCAAACAGCAAAACGATTTCAATGTGATAGACCACGCCGTAGGACGCGCTGCGATCCGCAAAGGCGGGGCCCAGGACGTTGCGGTCAGCCATGGCCTGGACCAGATCGCGGATGGCGCCACCGGCCGCGACGGCGAGCCCCATGGCTGTCGCCTGCACCGCGCCCCAGGCTCCCAAGGCGATGCCGCTGTCGCTCTTGCGTGCGAGATCCATGGCGGCGGTGAGCATGCCGACGCCGAACAGGCCGCCGCCAAAGCCGATCATCACCGTGCCGGCGCGAAAGATCGCGACGGAGTCCAGGGGGGCGGAGAGGATGACGCAGGCGAAGGCCGGCAGTCCGGCCAGCGCCCCGAAGGCCGCCAGCCGACAGGGATCGAAGCCCGCGCTCAGTGCCCGGGCCGCCAGTGCCAGGCCGGCGATGGTACCACCCGCCAGGAGGGCGGTCAGCATGGTTGTGGCGCCCACGCCCAAATTGAGAACCTGGCCGCCATAGGGCTCGAGCAGGACGTCCTGCATGGAGAAGGCGGCCGTTCCCAGTGCTACGGTGACGAGCAGGCGCTTGGCCCGCGACGAGGCGGCAAAGACGGACCAGGCGCCGCGGAAGGAAGCGCGCTCCCGGTTGGGATCGGTGCGGGAAGGATTGCGGCCCTCCTGTTTCCACAGCGCGATCATGTTCAGGACCACCGTGATGGTGGCGGCGCCCTGGACCACCTGGATCAGCCTGAGATGGCTGAAATCGGCCAGCAAAGCGGAGAAGAGCAGGGCCGAGACCAGCATGCCGACGAGCAGCATGACATAGAGCATGGCGACGACGCGGGGGCGGGTCTCCTCCGGTGCCAGATCGCAGGCGAGGGCGAGGCCCGCCGTCTGCGTGATGTGCACACCGGCACCGACCAGGAGGAAAGCCAGGGCGGCGCCGATTTCGCCGGCATAGGGCGTCGATGCCTCGCCCTGGCCGGTCAGGACCAGGAGCGCGAAGGGCATGATGGCGAAGCCGCCGAACTGCAGCATGGTGCCCATCCAGATGAAGGGCACGCGACGCCATCCGAGGAAGGAGCGATAGGTGTCGGAGCGGTGACCGATGAGGGCGCGGATGGGCGCAAAGACGATGGGCAGCGCCACCATGAAGGCGACAACAGAGGCCGGAACGCCCAGCTCGACAATCATCACGCGGTTCAAGGTGCCGGTCAGCAGGACCATGGCCATGCCGACGGAGACCTGGAACAGCGAGAGGCGGATCAACCGGCCCAGAGGCAGGCCGTCGCTCGCGGCATCGGCGAAGGGCAGGAAGCGGGTCCCGACCTTGATCCAGGCTCTGGCCAGTCGCTTGCCGCCGATCATCATGACCTGGCGACCTCCATCATCTGGGACTTGTAAAAGCCGTGATTGACGCGTTCTGTCCGCCCGGTGCGCCAGGCCGACAGTTCGGGCATGGCGGCAATCCGGCGCGCCATGTCCTCGGGACGGACAGGCACGATGGAGGGCGCGCGATCGGCCCGGGGAAACAACCTGCCCATGGCGTGCATGGTGGCCAGAGCGGGGGTGCGGGGGGCGAAGGTGAAGACGATCAGCCGTTTCGTGCGCGCCGCCAGGGCGGCCACGGCCGCGGCTGCATCGGCCTCCTGGTAATGGATGAGGGAGTCCATGGCCACCACGGCGTCGAATGTGCCCAGCGAGGGGCTCAGCATGTCGCCGGAGTGAAACTCGATGCGGCCCGGGCCATGATCCGCCGGCAGGGTCTCCCGGGCAAAGCGGATGATCTCGGGCGCGAGATCGATGCCGACCACATCGGCTCCGCGGCGAGACAGTTCGAGGGCCATGGCACCGGTGCCGCAGCCGGCATCCAGCACACGCCAGGCGGAGAGATCGAGGGGCAGAGAGCGCAACATGGACGCGCGCATCATGGCGCGGCCCTCACGCACGGTGGCCCGAATGCGGCCCAAGGGAGCCTCGGTCGCAAAGCGCTTCCAAGCCTCGACCGCGGTCCGGTCGAAATAGGTCTGGATCTCCCCGCGGCGCCGATCGTAGCTGGCATCGAGCATCAGTCGAACCCCAGAAAATCAAAAATCTCGCGGTCCTTCATGGGCTTGGCGAGAAGTTCATCGGTCCCCGCCCAGAGGGTCTCGGCGAGCTGCATGTATTCGGCGATGACCTCGATCACCTCGGGCGAGCGCTCCATCTCGAATAATGTCGATTTCTTCAGCCGGCTGCGGCGGACCGCATCGAGATCGCGGATATGGGCGAGCCGCTTCAGGCCGATCGCCGCGTTGTAGCGGTCGATCTGATCGGTCTCGCGGCTGCGGTTGGCGATCACGCCGCCGAGGCGGACATTGTAGTTCTTGGCCTTGGCCTGGATCGCGGCGACGATGCGGTTCATGGCGAAGATCGAGTCGAAGTCGTTGGCTGCCACGATCACGGCACGCTCGGCATGCTGAAGGGGTGAGGCGAAGCCGCCGCAGACGACGTCGCCGAGCACGTCGAAGATCACCACGTCGGTGTCTTCCAGCAGATGATGCTCCTTCAGCAGCTTGACTGTCTGGCCGACAACATAGCCACCGCAGCCGGTGCCCGCAGGAGGCCCGCCGGCCTCGACGCAGCGCACGCCGTTATAGCCCTCGAAGACGAAATCCTCGGCGCGCAGCTCCTCGGTGTGAAAGTCGACGCCCTCGAGGATGTCGATGACCGTGGGGATCAGGGACTTGGTCAGGGTGAAGGTCGAATCATGCTTGGGATCGCAGCCGATCTGCAGGACGCGCTTGCCCAGCTTCGAGAAAGCGACCGAGAGGTTGGAGGAGGTGGTCGACTTGCCGATGCCGCCCTTGCCATAGACGGCGAAGACCTTCGCGGTGCCGATCTCCACCGCGGGGTCGAGGAGGACCTGGACGCTGCCCTCGCCATCCAGCTTCTTGGCCCGGAGGGCCTCGTCGCGGGCGACTCTGGGGTGGGTGAAGATGTTCATGCTGCGACCTCCATACCGATGCCTTCGACGCGGTCTTCGAGCTCTTCCCCGGCGAGGCGCAGGGCGTCGAGCATTTCCGGATCCGGGGTCCAATACTGGCGCTCATGCGCTTCGATCAGCCGGTTGGCCATCTTGGCGGAGGCCGTCGGGTTCAAGGCCGACAGCCGCTCGCGCATGGCGGGATCGAGGACGAATGTCTGGGTGAGCTGCTGATAGACCCAGGGGGCCACCTCGCCGGTCGTGGCCGACCAGCCCATGGTGTTGCGGACATGCTCCTCGATCTGGCGCACGCCCTCATAGCCGTGGCTCAGCATGCCCTCATACCATTTCGGATTGAGCATCCGGGTCCGGGTCTCGATCGCCACCTGTTCGGAGAGCGACCTGACGACGCCCTCGCCGCGGGTCTGGTCGCCGATATAGACGGGGGCCGCCGTGCCGCCCTTGGCGCGGCGCACGGCGCGGCTGATGCCGCCCAGCGTGTCGAAATAATGGTCTATGGTGGTCACGCCGAGCTCGACGGAGTCGAGGTTCTGATAGGCGAGGTCGACGCCGGCGAGCACGGAGTGAAGCAGCGCAGTCTGCTGCTCGGCCAAGCCCTTGCGGCCATAGGCGAAGCTCTTGCGGCGCGCATAGGTCTCGGCAAGCTCGTCCTCATCGTCCCAGCCGCTGTTCTCGATCAGGTGGTTCACATTGGAGCCATAGGCGCCCTCGGCATTGCCGAAGACCCTGAGGGCGGCCGTCTCCAGGTCGCAGCCAGTGTCGGCCTGATGCTTCAAGACGTGCTTGCGGATGAAATTGCGGTCGACCGGCTCGTCGGCCGCCGCGGCCATGTAGGTCGCCTCGGCCAGGAGCTTGACCTGAAGGGGAAGCAGGTCCCGGAAGATGCCCGACAGGGTCGCGACCACGTCGATGCGGGGACGGCCAAGGACCTCGAGGGAAGTCAAGGTCGCGCCGGCGATGCGGCCATAGCTGTCGAAGCGGGGCTGGGCGCCGATCAGCGCCAGAGCCTGGGCGATGGGACCGCCCTCGTTCTTCAAATTGTCGGTGCCCCACAACACGATGGCGACGGTCTCGGGCAGGGGGGCGCCATCGGCCATATGCCGCTCAAGGATCCGCTGGGCCTGGCGGGCGCCATCGGCCATGGCGAAGGCGCTGGGAATGCGGAACGGGTCGAAGCCGTGCAGATTGCGCCCGGTCGGCAGGATCGCCGGGGTGCGCAGGACATCGCCGCCGGGAGCCGGGCGGATGAAACGGCCGTCCAGGGCCCGCAGGATGGCTGCAATCTCGTGGTCGTCGGCCATGAGGCGGTCGGCCTCGGAGAGCGTGTGCAACGCTTCGATCATGGCGGGGTCGGGCGTCAGTCCGGCCGCGGCCATGGCGGCTTGGGGCGTCGCGCCGTCGACAATGGCCTCGGCGACGCCGCGATCGAGCCGTGTCCCGTGGCTGGCCTCGGCGACTGCCAGCAGCATGTCGATCCGCTCCTGCCGCGAGGGCGGGGTGCCGACCACATGAAGACCATGGGGGATCAGGGTGTATTCGAGCTCCAGGATCTCGCGGCCGAGCGCCTGGATGCGCGCGTCGATGGCCTCGCTCCAGGCCGGTTCGGCCGGGGTCAGATCGACGGAGGCGGCCTGGGCCTGGATAAGGGTGGCGATCTCGGCCCGTTCGGAGGCTGCATCGGGAGCCAGTTCGCGCCAGCGGGCGATGGTGGCCTTCAGATCGAGGAGGCCGCGGTAAAGGCCGGCATGGGCAATGGGCGGGGTGAGATAGCTGATGAGGGTCGCGGCCGACCGTCGCTTGGCGATGGCGCCCTCGGACGGATTGTTCGCGGCGTAGAGATACAGGTTCGGAAGGTCGCCGATGAGCCGATCGGGCCAATCCCGGGCCGACAGGCCGGATTGCTTTCCGGGCATGAATTCGAGGGATCCATGAGTGCCGAAATGCAGCACCGCCTCGGCGCCGAAATCTTCGCTGATATAGCGGTAGAAGGCGGAGAAGGCGTGGGTCGGCGCGAAGCCCTTCTCAAACAGAAGGCGCATGGGATCGCCTTCATAGCCGAAGGCGGGCTGGATGCCGACGAAGACGTTCCCGAACTGGGCGCCGAGGACGAAGATCGAGGTGCCGTCGCTCTGCTGCCGGCCGGGGGCGGGCCCCCACTGCGCCTCGATCTCGTAGAGCCAGCGCTCGCGGCGCATATGGGTTTCGGCCGAGATGCGCGCATGCACATTGGCATGGGTGCCGAAGCGCTCGCGATTGCCGTCGATCAGGGCCTGGCGCAGGTCGTGGACGGTGGCGGGAACCTCGACGTCGTAGCCCTCGCTTTGCATCGCGACGAGGGTCGCATGAAGGGAGGCGAAGACCGAAAGATAGGCCGCCGTCCCCGTGTTCCCGGCATTCGGAGGAAAGTTGAACAGCACGATGGCGACTTTGCGCTTGGCGCGCTCTGTGGTGCGCAGGCGCACGAGCTTCTCGACGCGGGAGGCCAGCATCTCGGCGCGCTCGACACAGGCATGCATGTCGCGGTCGTTCTGTCCGGCCGAGAAGGTACAGCCACGGTGGCACCCGGTGCAGGGCTTGCCGGCATGATCGGAGCGGCCGCCGAACAGGATCGGTCCGGTGGCGCCGTCGAGTTCCGGGATGGCGACCATGATGGTGGATTCCACCGGCAGCAGGCCGCGATCGGAGGCCCCCCACTGCTCCAGCGTCTGCAACTCGGCGGGATGGCCGGCGATGTAGGGCACGTCGAGGCTGGCCAGGATCTCCTCGGCGCCGCGGGCGTCATTGTAAGCGGGTCCGCCGACCAGGGAGAAGCCGGTGAGCGAGACCAGGGCGTCGACGGTGGGGCGGCCATCCTTGAGGAAGAACTTCTCAATGGCAGGACGGGCATCGAGGCCGCAGGAGAAGGCGGGGACCACGTTCAGGCCGCGGGCCTCGAGCGTCGAAATCACGCCATCATAATGGGCGGCGTTTCCGGCCAGCATGTAGGAGCGCAGGCCGAGAATGCCCACCGTGCCCTTGCGGCCGTCGCGGGGGAGGGCGTCGGCGCGGTCGGAGATGCGGCCCTTCATGCGCGGATGATAGACGCCGATCTCGGGGTAGGCGACGGGAGCGGCGACTTTGAGGACACCACGCAGACCCTTGCGCTCGCCGTCGGCGAAGCGGTCGATCAGCGCACGGATCATGTTGGCGATGTTCTCGTCCGATCCGGCCAGCCAATATTGGAGGGTCAGGAAATACGCCCGCACGTCCTGGGCCGTGCCGGGGATGAAACGCAGGATGCTGGGCAGCCGCTTCAGCATCTTCATCTGGCGCGCGCCGGCGCTGGCCTTGCGATCCTTGCCGCTGCCCTTGAGCCGCTTGAGGAAGGACAATGCCCCGCCCTGAGGGGAATCCATGCGGAAGCGGCCGATCCGGGTCAGCTTCATCACCACGGAGTCGGACAGGATGCTGACGATGGCGTCGCAATGGGGCGCGCGGGCCGCGAGGTCCGGCATGATCTCGGTGAAATGGCTCTCCAGGAACAGCATGGCGCAGATAATGATGTCGGCGCTGGCTATGTCGCGCCGGCAGGCGGCAAGCTTGGCTTCGTCGCCGGCCCATTCGGTGGCCGCGTGAAGGGTGATGGACAGCCCCGGCAGCTCACGCATGAGCGTGGCGCGCGCCCGCTGAGTCGCACTCGCGAGATGGGTGTCCATCGTCACGATGATCACGCGAATCGGTGTCGCGTCAGCGGCTGTAGTGAGCCTTGGCATCGTACAGATCCTCGACGGTGATGATGCTGAGCCCTTGCTCAAGTGCGTATTTCTCGGTGTTGCGCCGCGCCTTGCCGCGGACAAAGAACGGGATCTTCTTCAATTCGCGCTCGGCCTCATCGGCCCAGGGGGGCTCGATCGTCACGCTCGGGGAGGCAGGGAGCGTCGTGGCCTGCTGCAGGACGGGCTCCCGCTCGACCGGCGGCGAGACCGGCGCGAGATGGGAGGGGGCCGCACCATCGTTGAACTCGAAATCATCGCGGAACATGCCAAGCAGATGTTCCTCGAGGCCCATCATGAGGGGATGGACCCAGCTGTCGAAGATCACGTTAGTGCCCTCGTAGCCCATCTGGGGCGAGTAGCGAGCCGGGAAATCCTGGACATGGACGGGCGAGGAAATCACCGCGCAGGGAATGCGCAGGCGCTTGGCCACGTGCCGTTCCATCTGGGTTCCGAGCACCAGCTCGGGCTGGGCGGCGATGATCGCCTCCTCGACCTCGAGATGGTCGTCGGTGATCAGGGGCTCGACGCCGCATTCTGCAGCGGCGCTGCGGAGCTCCCGGGCGAATTCGCGCGAGTAAGTCCCGAGACCGCACACCGTGAAGCCGAGCTCCTTGGCGGCGATGCGGGCGGCGGCGATGGCGTGGGTCGCGTCGCCGAAGATGAAGACCCGCTTGCCGGTGAGGTAGGTCGAATCGATGGAGCGCGAATACCAGGGCAGCCGAGAGCCGGCTCCGGGTCGGTCTTGGGGCGCCAGTCCCGCGTGGGTGGCGACAGCGGCGATGAAGGTTTCCGTGGCGCCGACGCCGATGGGAGTGATGGTCACCGAGGGCTGGCCGTGGTTGCGGGCAAGCCAGTCCGCAGCGACGCCGGCGATCTCCGGATAGAGGACGATATTGAAGGCCGCCTCCGGCAGCAGCGCCAGATCGGCGATGTCGGCCCCCAGCGGGGCCACCACGTTCACGGCGATCCCTAAGCTCTCGACCAGGCGGGTGATCTCGACGATGTCGTCGCGGTGGCGAAAGCCCAGCGCGGTGGGGCCGAGGATATTGCAGATGCGGCCGGGGGCCCGCGTCTCAGCACGTGCGGCGGGCGCTGGCGCGAAGGTGCGCACGAGGCGGTAGAAGGTCTCGGAGGCGCCCCAGTTCTCCTTCTTCTGATAGGAGGGAAGTTCGAGCGGGATCACCGGAATGTCGAGATCGAGCGCCTTGGCGAGGCCACCCGGATTGTCCTGAATCAGCTCGGCGGTGCAGGAGGCGCCAACGAGGACCGCATCGGGCCGGAACCGCTCGACGGCCTCGCGGCATGCGGTCTTGAAGATCTCGGCGGTATCGGATCCAAGGTCGCGGGCCTGGAAGGTGGTGTAGGTCACGGGAGGGCGCGTGTCGCGCCGCTCGATCATGGTGAAGAGCAGATCGGCATAGGTATCGCCCTGGGGCGCATGCAGGACATAATGCACGCCGCGCATGGAGGCCGCGATGCGCATGGCTCCGACATGGGGCGGTCCTTCGTAGGTCCAGACGGTGAGCTGCATCAGACCCTCACCCTCAGTTTCTCGCGGCGCGCAAAGGGGCGGACAAAAAGCTCGGCGAGGTCGCCCGCCTGCTCGTAGCCCTGGACGGGCGTGAACACGAGCTCGATCGACCATTTGGTCGCCATGCCCTCGGCCTCCAGCGGATTTGCCAATCCCATGCCGCAGACGACGAGATCGGGCCTGGCGGCGCGGCAGCGATCGAGCTGCCGGTCGACGTCCTGGCCCTCGCTGACGAAGACATCGGGGGGGAGGAGCGCGAATTCGTCCGCCACATGATGGCGGTGGAGGAAGGGCGTGCCGATCTCGAGGATCTCGCAGCCGGCCTCGCGATAGAGGAACCGCGCCATGGATGGCTCCAGCTGGCTGTCGGGAAAGAAGAAGATCCGTTTGCCATCAAGGACGGAGCGGTGCTTCTCGACCGCCATCCGCGCCCGCGTCCGGCCGGGTCCGGTGATAGCGGCGAACCGCTCGGGATCGACGCCGAACTCTGTCGCAGCCGCGAGGAGCCACGCCGTCGTGCCTTCCTCGCCGAGCGGGAAGGGGGCGGCAAGATGCCTGGCGCCCCGCCTCTCCATCGCCTTGGTGGCCTCGCCGAGAAAGGGCTGCGCCAGGAGCAGGCGCGTCTGCGGGCCGATATGGGGGAGGGCCGCCGAATTGCGCGGCGGGAGAAACGTCACAGGCCCGATGCCGAGCGCATCGAAGATCCGGCGAAACTGATCCTCGACGACGTCTGCAAGCGCACCGGCGACGATCAGGGATTTCGCCGCCCCGGCCGGTTCGCTTGGAAGCTCATGGACCAGCGCGGCAAGGAAATTGTCCTCGCCCTGGGTGAAGGTGGTCTCGATGCCACTGCCCGAGTAATGCAGGAAGCGCACGGCGGGACCATGAATGCCGCCCAGCCGGTCGGCGGCCTTCGCCAAATCGAGCTTGATGACCTCCGAGGGGCAGGAGCCGACGAGAACCAGCAGACGAATCTCCGGGCGACGCGCCAGGAGCTTGTCGACGACCTTGTCGAGCTCTTCATGGATGTCGGCCAGCCCCGCCAGATCGCGCTCGTCGATGATGGCGGTGGCGAAGCGGGGCTCAGCAAAGATCATGACGCCGGCCGCCGACTGCATGAGATGGGCGCAGGTGCGCGAGCCGACCACCAGGAAGAAGGCGTCCTGCATCTTGCGGTGCAGCCACATGATGGATGTCAGGCCGCAAAAGACCTCATGCTGACCGCGCTCGCGGAGCGGCTTGGCGGCGCTGCCCAAGGGCGGCAGAGACACGGGCGCGTTCATCGGCCGCTGCCCAGAGGCCGGGCTCCCGAAAACTCGGTCCTGCCAAGGCGGGCGGCGCGAAGCTTCAGGATGAATTGCCCCGCGTTGATCACGTAAGTGACATAGGCGGCGAGGGCCAAAACCATGAGCGACCGATGGTCGAGCAGTCCCTCCAGAAGGCAGATCAGATAGGCCGTGTGCAGGGCGAGCACCAGCATGCTGACCATGTCTTCCCAGTAGAAGGGCTCAGCGAACAGCCACTTGCCGAAGACGTCCTTCTCCCAGATCGAACCGGTGATCATGATGGTATAGAGGACCAGGGTCTTGACGATGATCGAGAGGTTCGCGAGCCACAGACCGTCGCCGGTCCAGAGGTAGCGGAAGATCAGAGCCAGACTGACCAGGAAGACGAGGAACTGAAGCGGCGCCAGGATGCCCTGGACCAGGGTCCAGTGAGACGCATCGCGGCGAATCCGCTGGTCTCTGGTATAGAGAGGCTTCGGGCCGCCATCATTGGCTCGCTCACCGGATTTCATCGATACCCCTTAACGTGACAGTCCGCTGATTGCCGGACCAACTGTACGCCATCAATTCGGAGTGTCAATCTGGAGTTACGTAAAAAATATTTTACAGATTTTTTGTTGACGGTTACATTTCCCGCTGGAAACGGCGCCCGTCCGCGAGTACGGTTTTTTCGCTAGGGATGGGGCCGGGTGTGGGGATGCACCGCTTGCCACAGGCTCGAGGGAGCACGGCAAGAGGGGGCGCGACAGGCAAGATCGCGGCATCTCCGTTCTGGCAAAACGCGCGGGATCGCCAATCATGGGACACGGCCGCAGCTGCTTTTCGGAACAGTCAGATCATCCATATTCCGGCTCCGGCGGGCCGGAGATGGCGCAGCGATTCGATCAAGCGGAGCAGGCGCTGCACGGCAGCAAACCGCCCCCCAAGGTGACCGAAGCCATCGTCTCCGGCGTGCTTCCCGACATCACCGACCTCTGGGTGGCCGAGAGCTTTGTGCGAAAGCGGCTGCTTGCCCAGACCAGGACCGCGGCGGAGCGCCACCGAGTCGACCGGTTCGTGGAGGCGCTGTTCGAAGGTGAGGTCGAGGAGTGCGAGTGCATCGTCGATTCGGCCATGGACGAGGTCGGAGACCCGCAGAGGGTGGTCGAGGTGCTCTTCGAGCCCACCGCGCAGATCATCGATCACGCCTGGCGCAACGACGAGAGGGATTTCCTGAAGATCACGGCGGCGATGTACCGAATGCAGAGGGTGTTCCGGCGGCTGACGTCGCTGCACCCGCCTGCCGCCGATATCGAGCCCGTGCGCTGCGCCCTGCTGGCGCCGGCCCCGGGCGAACAGCACATGTTCGGGCTCTCCGTGGTCGATGACGCCTTTCGACGGGCTGGTTGGGATGTGGATTGCTGCGGATGCGAGGAAGAGGCGGCCATGTTCAGCCTCGCCGCGGCGAATGAGTACCGGGTGATCGGGCTCTCGATCAGCACGGACCGGGTGGCGCCCGACATCTCCTCCATCGTCGGCAGGCTCCGATGCACTTCGCGCAACAAGTCGGTCGTGCTCATGGCGGGGGGAAGCTGGGTCATCGGAAGCCCACAATCGGCCATCGATGCCGGCTTCGATCTGGTCGCGGCGGATGCGATCTCGGCGGTGAAGACCGCGCGCCGGATCGTGAGCGCACGGGCCCGCATCGACTTCCCATCGATGGCGGCCGAATAGCATGAGGGTGTCAACAGAGGCCTATGGAAAAACTCACTTCCGTTGAGGCGGCTCGCACATTGCAAAACCCGGGGGAGCTCTTCTCCGGGCTCGACGCCGATGCGTTTGCCAGAATCACGACCGCCACTTCGGATGTCGCCGTCGTGCTGTCGCCCGACGGACTGGTCCTCGACATCGCGTATCGCGACCGGAGCCTGAAGGCCTGGGACCTCGAGGAGTGGGTCGGACGCTCCTGGAGCGAAACCGTCACCACTGAGAGCCGGGACAAAATCGACAATCTGCTGCTGGAGGCGGAGGTCCGGTCGCTGACCCGGTCGCGGCAGGTCAACCATCCCGCGAAAGGCCGGCACGACCTTCCCGTGGGTTACCTCGTCGTGTCGTTCTTCGAGTCTCCCTATCGAATCGCGCTGGGGACGGACCTGCGCGTCATGGCGCAGATGCAGCAGCGACTGGTGCGCGCGCAGATCGACATGGAGAAGGATTACCGGAAGCTGCGGGACATCGAGCAGCGCTATCGGATCCTGTTCCACATCGCCGCCGAGCCGCTGTTCGTGGTGGATGCGCAGACACTGAAGATCCTCGACGCCAATGAGGGGCTCGCCCGGCTCCTGAACAAGCCCATCAAGAAGCTGCTCGGGCTGCCCGCCGCCTTCGTCTTCGCCAAAGGCGACCAGACGCTGGCGGTGGAGAGATTGTCGGCGATGACCGGCCGGTCCAGTTCCGAGGTGTTCCACGCGTATCCCGCCTCCGAGACCGACTCGATGGTGGTCACCGTGACCCCGTTCCGGGAGACGGGACGGACCAATCTCCTGGTGTCGCTCACCACCGACGAGGGCATCCCGGCGGAGGGGGCCGCCTCCAAGGCGAATATTGCCGAGGTCGTCGAGAACCTGCCGCTGGGCGTGGTGATCATCGATTCGAGCGGCATCATCATCGAGGCGAACCCGGCCTTTCTCGACCTGATCCGGGTGGTGACGCTGGATCTGATCGAGGACCGGGGCTTGGACAAATGGCTGGGCGGATCGAGCGTCGACCTGCAGGTCCTCATGGCCAATCTGCGCGAGCATGGCGCGGTGCGCCGATTTTCATCGGTCATCCGCAACGAGGGGGGCGGCACGGAATCCGTTGAGATCTCCGCGGTGCGCGTGGCGGGCCGGGACGGCGTCGTCTTCGGGCTGGTGATCCGGGAGATGCCGCCGCAGAGCACCCAGCCGCCGGAACTGGGGGGCGAGCCGGGGGGATCGACGAAGCTCACCGACCTGGTGGGCCGGGTGCCCCTGAAGGACCTGGTCCGGGACACTGCGGAGATCATCGAAAAGCTCTGTATCGAGACTGCGCTCAGCCTGACCGACGACAATCGGGCCTCCGCCGCCGACATGCTCGGCCTGAGCCGCCAGAGCCTGTACAACAAGCTCAAACGATATGGCATCCTGCAAATGGACGATGCCGGCGAGTAAGTTCACAGCATCGCGAACTCCTCCGCAGAAGTGTCAATTGAAGTTGACGATCTGGACTGTAAATATTAGCGTTTATGCATGACCGATCCTGTCGCCGTACAGCGCCGCATCACGGTTCCCAGCCTCGCTGCGACGCTCGAGCTGCTGAAGCCGCTGACATGGTTCGCGCCCATGTGGGCCTTTGGTTGCGGTGTCGTCTCGTCGGGAATTTCCGTCACCGACCGGTGGCCCTATGTGGTGGGCGGCATCCTGCTGGCCGGGCCGCTGGTGTGCGGCACGAGCCAAGCGGTCAATGACTGGTATGACCGGGACGTCGACGCGATCAACGAGCCGCACCGGGTCATCCCCTCAGGCCGCATGCCGGGGCGATGGGGCTTCCATGTGGCGGTCGCCAACACGATCCTGTCGCTGTTCGTCGCCTATTGGCTGGGGCCGTGGGTGTTCGGCGCGGCGATCATCGGGCTGGCGCTGGCCTGGGCCTATAGCGCGCCGCCGCTCCGGCTGAAGCGCAGCGGCTGGTATGGGCCGGGCGCGGTGGGGCTGTGCTACGAGGGCCTGCCCTGGTTCACCGCGGCGGCAGCGGCCTCGGGCGGATTTCCCGGCACCGCCGTGGTCTGGGTGGCCCTGCTCTACAGCATCGGCGCCCATGGGATCATGACCCTCAACGATTTCAAATCCGTGGAGGGCGACCGGCAGATGGGACTGGCGAGCCTGCCGGCAGTGCTCGGCGTCGACCGGGCGGCCCGGCTCGCCTGCATCATCATGGCCGTGCCCCAACTGGCGGTCATCGCGCTGCTGGTCGGCTGGGGCTATCCGCTGCACGCTCTGATCGTCGCCGTCCTGGTCGCCGGGCAGATCGGGTGCATGGCGCGCATGTTGCGGGATCCGCTGCGGTTTGCGTCCTGGTACAATGCCACGGGGACGACGATGTATGTGTCCGGCATGCTGGCCTGCGCCTTCGCCATCCGCTCGCTGCAGGGAGGCTAGAGATGGGGGCGACGCCTCTCGGTTGGATCGGCATCCTGCGGCTGGCCCTGGTTCAGGCCTCGCTCGGATCGATCGTGGTACTGACGACATCGACGCTCAACCGGATCATGGTGGTCGAGCTCGGGCTGGCGGCGACCATTCCCGGGGCTCTGGTGGGGCTCCATTACGGGGTGCAGATCGCCCGGCCCTTGTGGGGCCATGGCTCGGACAGAGGGGGGCGGCGGACGCCGTGGATCATCGGCGGCGTCGCCCTGCTGGCGTTTGCGGGGACCGGAGCTGCCGTTGCCACCGCGGTCATGGCGGAGCATTTCGCGCTCGGGCTCACGCTGGCCATCCTCGACTTCATGCTGATCGGCTTCGGGGTGGGTGCGGCCGGCACCTCGCTCCTCGCACTTCTCGCCTCCAAAGTGGCGCCCGAACGCCGGCCGGCGGCGGCGACCGTCGTGTGGGTGATGATGATCTTCGGGATCGCCGTCACCGCGATCGTGTCCGGGCGGTTCCTCGATCCCTTCTCCATGGAGCGGCTCATCGAAGTGACGGCCGTCACGGGCCTGCTGGCGCTTGCGGTGACCTGGATCGCCGTGGCCGGCGTCGAGGGGCCGGCGCCTGAGGCCGCTGTGCCGAAGGAGGGCCGCGCCCCGCCCGCCGCGACGTTCCGCGAGAGCCTGGAGGATGCCTGGGCCGATCCGGCGGCGCGGCTGTTCACGATCTTCGTGTTCGTCTCGATGCTGGGATACAGCATGCAGGACCTCATCCTGGAGCCGTTCGCCGGCCTCGTCTTCGCCATGACGCCGGGCCAGACGACCACCCTGTCCGGCATCCAGAATGGCGGCGTGTTCATGGGGATGGGGCTGGTGGGCATCGCCGGCAGCCTGCTGGCGAAGTCCCATCCATGGCTGCTCCGGGCCTTTACCGTGGGTGGCTGCGTCGCCTCGGGCCTGGCTCTCGCGATGCTCGCCGCGTCAGCCTGGGCCCCTTCGTCCTGGCCGCTCACGGCGAATGTGTTCGCGCTGGGCTTTGCCAATGGGGTGTTCGCCGTGGCGGCGATCGCGTCGATGATGGCGCTGGCGGGTGCCGCCGGACCGTCACGGGTCGGTCTGCGCATGGGCCTCTGGGGGGCCGCGCAGGCGATCGCCTTCGGGCTCGGAGGCTTCGCGGGAACAGTCGCCGTGGACATGGTGCGCGTGCTGGGCGGTGCGATCCCGCTGGCCTATGGATCGGTGTTCCTCCTGGAGGGCGCGATCTTCCTCGCTGCGGCCGGACTCGCCCATCGCATCGGCATCATGAACGCGACCACGCCGAGCCCGGGACACAAGCGCATTGCCTATGCGGCGACAATCGAGGGCGCACAATGATCAGCACACGGAGCGAAAGACCCGATTACGACGTCGTCATCGTTGGCGGAGGTCCCGCGGGGGCCACTGCGGCCACGGATCTCGCGACCGCTGGCCGGCGGGTCCTGCTGCTGGACCGGGAGGGGCGGACCAAGCCCTGTGGCGGAGCCATCCCGACGCGGGCGATCACCGATTTCGACATCCCACCGCAGATGATCACCGCCCGCATCCGATCGGCGCGGATCGTCGCTCCGTCGGCCATGAGCGTCGACATGAAGATCGATGACGGGTTCGTGGGGATGGTCGACCGCGACGTGTTCGATGGCTGGCTGCGGCAGCGCGCCGGCGCGACGGGCGCCGAGGTGCGGGCGGCGACCTTCTCCAGCTCGGGCCGTGGCGCAAAGGGCGAGCTGACCGTGTCGTTCGTGGAGAAGGGGGCGGAACGGACCAGCCGCACCGTGACCGCGGGCATGATCATCGGGGCGGACGGGGCGAATTCCGCGGTCCGGAGGGCCTGTTTCGGCAAGGATGTGAAGCCGCCTTACGTCTTTGCCTATCATGAGATCATCCGCTCGCCCGAGGCGAAGAGCGAAGGGTTCGATCCGCAGCGCTGCGACGTCTACTACCAGGGACGGATCTCTCCGGATTTCTATGGGTGGGTGTTCCCGCATGGCGAGACGACGAGCGTCGGGGTCGGAAGCGCCGTCAAGGGCTTCGACCTCAAGGAGGCGACCCGGCTGCTGCGCGAGACCGCCGGGCTCGGCAGCTCCAGCCTGATCCGCGAGGAGGGAGCGCCCCTGCCGCTGAAGCCCTTGCGGCGATGGGACAATGGAAAGGATATCCTGCTGGCCGGAGATGCCGCCGGGGTGGTCGCGCCGTCGTCGGGGGAGGGGATCTATTACGCCATGCTGTGCGGGCGCCTGGCGGCCCAATCGGCGACCGAGTTCCTGGAGAGCGGAAATCCGAGGGCGCTCGCCAGCGCTCGAAAGCGGTTCATGCGCGAGCATGGACGCGTGTTCCTGATCCTCGGCTTCATGCAAGCCTTCTGGTATCGGAACGACAAGCGGCGGGAGCGCTTCGTCGCCATCTGCGCCGATCCGGACGTGCAGCGGCTGACCTGGGAGTCCTACCTCAACAAGCGGCTGGTCTGGAGCGATCCGCTCGGCCATATCCGCGTGTTCTTCAAGGATCTTCGCCAGATCTTCCGGCTGGCCTCACAGTAACCAGGGACGTCTCCGGTGATCGAGTCCCTGGTGCTGAGCGGTTGGATCTGCATCGTCGCCATCGTCGTGCTCGGGCTCGAGGCCGCCCTGGTCCTCAGCCTGCTGAAGGGGAGGAACGGGGGCCGAAAGGTCCTGGTGCCCTTCGTGGCCAATCTGTGCGCCGGGCTGTTCCTGATCCTGGCGCTTCGGGCCGCGCTCGTCGGATCGGGCGCCATCGCCATCGCGATCTGGCTGAGCCTGGGATTTGCGGCGCATATCGCCGACAGCTGGTCCCGGCTCAGCCGCTAGCCCGACCAAGGTTCAGCCTTCCGCTTTCAGTGATTTTCCGAAGAGATGATGCCGTAGGCGTTTTATACGTAGCGGAATTTCCACGATGGTCATGTTGACGCGCGACACCATATAATAAACGTCAGAGGCGATCTTACCAGATCGACACGACTCGACATCTCCGTTGCTTGAGGCAACGGGAGAATTCTTGCTCAAACAAGCAAGGACTTCAGCCATGTCAAAGTCTCACGTTCTCACACATTCTCTTGCAGCGTCCATTAGACCTGAAGTCAGACAGATCACGACCGCGGACGTGTTCGACGCCCTCCGTCTCGGGTGGCGGGATTTTCTCAAGAAGCCATCCCATCTGATTTTCCTCGGCCTGATCTATCCCCTGCTGGGATTGATCCTGGCCACGTGGGCATCGGGTGGCAACGCGCTGCAGTTCATCTATCCGCTGATCTCCGGATTCGCGTTGCTCGGGCCTCTCGCTGCGATCCTGCTCTACGAGATCAGCCGTCGCGCCGAACTGAAGATGGATACAAGCTGGGGAGAGCTCATCGACCTGTGGAGGTCGCCGGCGCTGCCCGCGCTGGGGCTGGTCGGCCTGATGCTGCTGGTCGTGTTCGTCGCCTGGCTGTTCTCTGCACAGCTGCTGTATGAGTGGCTGTACGGTCCGATCGCACCGGAAACGGCGTCGGGATTTCTTGCAGATGTCTTCACCACGCAGCGCGGCTGGACATTGATCGTGCTGGGGAACCTGATCGGCCTCCTCTATGCGTTCGTGGTTCTGAGCACGACGGTGGTGGCGTTTCCGTTGATTCTCGACCGCCAAGCCGGTCCGGTCACGGCGATACAGACCTCGTTGCGGGCGATGATGGCCAATCCGGTTCCGGTGATGCTGTGGGGTCTGATCGTGGCGGTCGGGCTCGTGCTGGGATCGCTGCCGCTGTTCGTGGGGCTCGCGGTCGTCATGCCGGTGCTCGGACATGCAACCTGGCATCTCTACCGGAAGATCGTGCGGGCTCCCGACGGCGTTAGGCTCTAGGGACGGTGGACATAGGCGGCTCCGGCCCCGGTTGAGCCCAGCTGCACCAGACGGTCGAGGGTCAGAGCGTCGCTGCGGTCGAGGATCAGATCGGCCATGGTGACGTCCTCGCCTCGACAATACAGGCTCGGAACGACCACGACGCGAAGGCGTGCGGCCTTTGCCGCAAGCACGCCGTTGCGGGAGTCCTCGATCGCCAGGCAACGGGCCGGCGGCAGGTCAAGGCGCTGGCAGGCCAGGAGGTAGGCATCGGGAGCCGGCTTCTTGCGGGCCACCATGCCTCCGGCCACGATGACCGGGAACAGACGCCGAGCCTTGCAGCCGAAGGTCGCCTCGATGAGAACCTCGACATTCTCCAGGCTGGTGGTGGTGGCGATCGCGAGCCGCAGGGAGGCCGCCCGGGCCGCTTCGACGAGTGCGGCGATGCCAGGCCTGAGCACGACCGCCCCGGCTTCCACAAAGGCCGCATAGGCCGCGTTCTTGGCCCGGTGGAGATGCTTGAGCTCCGCATCAGTGGCCGGCATGCCCACCAGGTTTGCATAGTGGCGCATCCGCTCGATCCCGCCGGTCACGGCCAGCAGCTGCCGGTAGAGGTCGACATCCCAGGACCAGCCGATCCCCGCGTCCGAAAACGCCAGATTGAAGGCCTGGCGATGATGATCCTCGGTTTCCGCCAGAGTGCCATCAACGTCGAAGATCAGGGCCTCGACCGCTGGGGCGGCACGCCCGCGACTGCTCACGACACCGTCTCAATGGAGCGGCGGATCGCGGCGATGTTGGAGGCATAGGCGGAGGGGCCCTCCTGGAAGATCGCCGAGCCGGCAACGAGGATGTCGGCTCCCGCCTCCACGACCCAGGGGGCGGTCAGAGGGGTCACTCCACCATCGACCTCGATAAGGATCGGGCGGCGGCCGATCATCTCCTTCACCCGTCGCACCTTGTGGACGATGGAGGGGATGAAGGCCTGGCCGCCAAAGCCCGGGTTGACGGTCATGAGCAGGATCAGGTCGAGACGGTCGAGCACATAGTCGAGGACGCTTTCGGGCGTCGAGGGATTGAGGGATACGCCGGCCTTCTTGCCCAAGGCGCGGATCGCCTGGAGCGAACGATCGAGATGGGGGCCCGCCTCGGCATGCACCGTGATGACGTCGCAGCCGGCCTCGGCAAAGGCTGCAAGATAGGGATCGGCGGGCGCGATCATGAGGTGACAGTCGAAGGTCTTGGAGGTGAGGCCGCGCAATGACTTGATGACCGGCGGCCCGAAGGTGATGTTGGGCACGAAGTGGCCGTCCATGACGTCGAGATGGACCCAATCGGCGCCGGCGGCCATGACGGCGTGGATCTCTTCGCCCAGCCGGGAAAAATCGGCAGACAGGATGGACGGCGCGATGAGGGTGGTCATGGAGGGCTTTCCAGATGATCGGAGCCGCCGGAGAAGACGCGGCTCGCCCGAACGTCGGATTCACGGATGGTGGTCAAGTCCTCGGCGGTGACGGGCCGGTTGACCTCGAAGACGCGGCTGGCCAATCGCAGGCGCATGCGATCGAGGGCGTTGCGGATGGAGCGGGCATTGGCAAAATGCGGCTGAGTCCGGCGGATGCCGACATAGTCCGCAAAGGCCTGGCGGGCGGCGGCGTCGAAGCGGTAGGCCTGCTTCTCCAGCATCAGATCCGCGATCTTCAGGAGCTCGGCGTCGGCATAGTCGGGGAAATCAATGTGGTGGGCGATGCGGGAGCGGAAGCCAGGATTGGCCCTGAAGAACTTGTCCATGCGGTCGGCATAGCCCGCGAAGATGACGACCAGGTCGTCGCGATTGCTTTCCATGACCTGGAGCAGGATCTCGATCGCCTCCTGGCCATAGTCGCGCTCGTTCTCAGGGCGGTAGAGATAATAGGCCTCGTCGATGAACAGGACGCCGCCCATGGACTTCTTCAGCACCTCCTTGGTCTTGGGCGCCGTGTGGCCGATATACTGGCCGACGAGGTCGTCGCGGGTGACGGAGACCAGATGACCGCGCCTGATATAGCCGAGCTTGTGGAGGATTTCGGCCATGCGCAGGGCGACGGTAGTCTTGCCGGTGCCGGGATTGCCGGTGAAGCTCATATGCAGGGTGGGGGTCTCGCTGACGAGACCGAGCTGCTGGCGCGCCCGGTCGACGAGCAGAAGGGCTGCCGTCTCGCGGATGCGGGTCTTGACCGGCTTCAGGCCGATGAGCTCATCGTCGAGCTTCGCCAGGACGTCGGCGATGCCGGAGCTGACGAAGTCGGCGTGCAGATCGATCGCTTCGCTCATGGCCACTACCGCTTCGCTTTGGACTCTATCGCTTCGCTCATGTTCACCTGCCGACGCCGGGCTGCGCATCAGTAACGGTGGCCTTCCGGCCGGTCCGTCGCATAGGCCTGGATGGTGTAGCCGACCTGGCGGCCCTTGCCCTCGGCCCGCACGAGGCGGAAGCCAGGCTCTTCCCTGGGGCGGTTGACGATGAAGGCGAGCCGGACGGATTCCCAGCCCGGCGTCGCATCAAAGGCCATGACGCGGATATAGGTGTTGCCATGGGCCTTGCGGCATTCATTGAGCTCGAAGACCAGGGCGGCGGCGTCGGGATTGTCGAACATGGGATGGCCCCACATCTCCCAATAGCTGTTGCGAGGATGGGGATCGTCGGTCCATTCGAGGCTCACCGCCCAGCCCTTGTCGATGCAGTATTGCACCTGGGTGGCGATCTGGTCGTCGGTGAAATCCGGCAGGAAGGAGAAGGCTCCATGGGTGATGCGCATGATCTTTCCTCTCAGGAGACGGTGGCGGTGGGGGCATAGTCAGGCGCGTCGGTGGAGGTGTAGTCGAAGGTGACGTCCTTCCACAAATCGAGGGCCTGACGCAGAGGCGTACAGGTGCGGGCGGCCTCAGCCAGAATTTCCGGGCCTTCGCCCAAATAGTCGCGGCCGGCATTGCGGGCATAGACCATGGCTTCGAGGGCCACGCGGTTGGCGGTGGCGCCCTGTTCGATGCCCATGGGATGGCCGATGGTGCCGCCGCCGAACTGAAGCACGACGTCTTCGCCGAGGTGGTGGATCAGCTGGTGCATCTGGCCGGCATGGATGCCGCCTGAGGCGACCGGCATCAGCTTGTTCAAGGAGGCCCAGGGCTGGTCGAAGAACAGGCCGTGCTCGAGCTGCATGGGGTTATGCTCCTCGCGGCAGATGTCGTAGTAGCCGCGGGTGGTGGCGGGATCGCCTTCGAGCTTGCCGACGACGGTGCCGGCGTGGATGTGGTCGACGCCCGCCATGCGCATCCATTTGGCGATGACCCGGAAGCTGACGCCATGTTCGCGCCGGCGGGTGTAGGTCGAGTGGCCGGCGCGGTGGAGATGCAGGATCATGTCGTTGCGGCGGGCCCATTTGGCCATGGACTGGATGGCCGTATAGCCGATCACGAGGTCGATCATGATGATCACTGAGCCGAGATCGCGCGCGAATTCGGCGCGCTCATACATGTCCTCCATGGTCCCGGCGGTGACGTTGAGATAGGTGCCCTTGACCTCTCCGGTCGCCGCCGAGGCCCGGTTCACCGCCTCCATGCAATAGAGGAAGCGGTCGCGCCAATGCATGAAGGGCTGGCTGTTGATGTTCTCGTCATCCTTGGTGAAGTCGAGGCCGCCCTTCAGCGCCTCGTAGACGACGCGACCGTAATTGCGGCCCGAGAGGCCCAGCTTCGGCTTGACCGTGGCGCCGAGCAGAGGGCGGCCCCAGCACTGCAGGCGTTCGCGCTCGACGACGATGCCGGTCGCGGGGCCCTGGAAGGTCTTCAGATAGGCGACGGGAAAGCGCATGTCCTCAAGACGCAGAGCCTTGAGCGGCTTGAAGCCGAAGACATTGCCGATGATCGAGGCGGTGAGGTTGGCGATGGAGCCCGGCTCGAAGAGGTCGAGATCATAGGCGATATAGGCGAAGAACTGGCCCTCAGAGCCGGGCACGGGGTCCACCCGGTGGGCCTTGGCGCGGTATTTGTCGCAGGCGGTCAAGCGGTCGGTCCAGACCACCGTCCATGTGGCGGTGGAGCTTTCGCCCGCCACGGCGGCGGCGGCCTCGATCGGATCGACCCCATCCTGGGGGGTGATCCGGAACAGGGCGATGATGTCGGTTTCCTTCGGCTCGTAATCGGGATCCCAATAGCCCATCTGGGCATATTTCAGCACGCCGGCGGAATAGCGCTGCTTGGCGGTCAGGTTGGTCGCTTGTTCGTTCACGACGAGACTCCTTTTGCGGGATTCCGAGGGGTGAGGGTCATTGCGCCGCCTGGACGGAGGCGCCAATCTGCGGGTCAAGACTGCCATTGCGGTAGCGCCTGGCCATCTCGGCGAGGGGCAGGACCTTGATGCGGGAGGCATTGCCCGCGGTGCCGAAGGCTTCGTAACGCTCGCGGCACAGGGCCTTCATGGCGTCCATGGCGGGTTTCAGGAATTTACGCGGATCGAATTCGGACCGGTTCTGCTGGGCGACTTTTCTGAATTGCGCCGCCATTGCGAGCCGGCAGTCGGTGTCGATGTTCACTTTGCGAACACCGTGGCGGATGCCGGCCTGGATCTCCTCCACCGGCACGCCCCAGGTCTGGGGCATGGCGCCGCCGAACTCATTGAAGATCTCCTGCAGCTCCTGCGGCACCGAAGAGGAGCCATGCATCACCAGATGGGTGTCCGGCAGGCGCGCGTGGATCTCGCGGACGATATTCATGGCCAGGATGGCCCCATCGGGCCGGCGGGAAAATTTATAGGCGCCGTGGCTGGTCCCCATGGCGATGGCCAGGGCATCCACCTTGGTGCGATTGACGAAATCCACCGCCTGGTCGGGATCGGTGAGGAGCTGGGCCTGATCGAGAGCGCCTTCGACGCCGTGACCATCCTCCTGTTCGCCGCCGCCATGCTCGAGGCTGCCCAGGACGCCAAGCTCACCCTCGACGGAGGCGCCGACCCAATGCGCCATGTCGACCACACGCCGGGTGATGGCGAGATTGTAATCATAGTCCGCCGCCGTCTTGCCGTCGGCCTCGAGGGAACCGTCCATCATGACGGAGGTGAAGCCATGCTGGAGGGCGGTGGCGCAGGTGGCCTCCTCATTGCCATGGTCGAGATGCAGGCAGATGGGGATCTCCGGATAGATCCGCTCGGCGGCATCGACCATTGCGGCGAGCATGATGTCATTGGCATAGGAGCGGGCGCCGCGGGAGGCCTGCAGGATCACCGGGGCGTCGACCTCGCGCGCCGCCGCCATGATGGCCAGGACCTGCTCCATATTGTTGATGTTGAAGGCGGGAACGCCGTATTGGCGCTCGGCGGCGTGGTCCAGAAGCTGGCGCAGGGTGATGCGGGCCATCTCAGGCTCCTTCGTGGGGGCTGCCGGCCAGCAGGCTGCTGGCCGCTGTCAGGATCGCGTCCCGGGTGATCCCGAAATGAGGGTAGAGGTCGCTCGCCGGCGCGCTGGCACCGAAGCCGGTCATGCCGATGAAAACACCGTTCTCACCGATCCAGCGGTCCCATCCAAGGCGGCCGGCCGCCTCGATGGCGATCCGCGGTGCTGCGCCCAAGATGGCGCGACGATAGTCCGGCGTCTGCTGCTCGAAGCGTTCCCAGCAGGGCATGGAGACGACGGCAACCTTCACACCCCGCTCCTGGAGGGCGTCGGCTGCGGCAATGGCGATCTCGACCTCGGACCCGGTGGCCAGAAGGGTCAGATCGCGACCGGTGCCGGCGTCCCGCAGCAGGTAAGCCCCCAGAGCGCTGCGGTTCTCATCGGCGGAGATGCGCAGCAGAGGCAGGTTCTGCCGGGACAGGCAGAGGACCGAGGGCGTGGCTTCGGCAGCAAGGGCGAGTTCCCAGCATTCGGCCGTCTCCACGGCATCGCAGGGGCGGTAGACATGAAGGTTCGGCGTGGCCCGAAGCATGGCCAGATGCTCAATGGGCTGGTGGGTGGGGCCGTCCTCGCCAAGCCCGATGGAATCGTGGGTCATGACGTAGATGACGCGCTGGCCCATGAGGGCGGAGAGGCGCATGGCGCCGCGGGCATAGTCGGCGAAGACCAGGAAGGTGCCGCCATAGGGGATGAAACCACCATGGAGGGCGATGCCGTTCATGGCGGCGGCCATGCCATGTTCGCGAATGCCGTAGCGGATGTAGCGGCCGGAGAAGTCACCTTTCGCGAGGGAGACCATCCCCTTGGAAATGGTCAGGTTGGAATGAGTGAGGTCGGCCGAGCCGCCAAGGGTCGTCGGCACCAGGTCATTGATGACTTCGAGGGCCATCTCGGAGGCCTTGCGGGTGGCGACCTTCATGTCCTTCGCGATGAGGTCTCGCTTGAAGGCGGCCATGTGCGTCCCGAGCTGCGGGGGCAGGTGGCCGGACAAGGCCGCCTTGAAGGATGCAGCGCGCGGGCTGGCGGCGAGCCGCCTCTCCCAGTCCTGGCGCAGTGGCGCAGAGCGGCGCCCCGCATCACGCCAGGCGGACAGACAGGCGGCGGGGATTTCGAAGGGTGGCGAGGTCCAGCCGAGGGTCTGGCGCGCCGCTGCGATCTCCGCTTCGCCGAGCGGGGCGCCATGGGTCGATTCCGAGCCCTGCTTGTTGGGGGCGCCGTAGCCGATGATGGTGCGGCAGGCGATCATGGAGGGGCGAGGATCCGTCCTGGCTGCGGCGAGGGCCTGCCGGATGGCTGCGGGGTCGTGGCCGTCAATGGCGATCACGTGCCAGCCGGCGGCCTCGAAGCGCAGCGTCTGGTCCATGCTGGTCGAGAGGGAGGTGGGACCGTCGATGGAGATGCGGTTGTCGTCCCAGAGCACGACCAGGCGGCCGAGTCCCAGATGGCCGGCAAGGTCGATGGCCTCGTGGCTGATGCCTTCCATCAGGCAGCCATCGCCGGCGATCACATAGGTGAAATGGTCGACGAGCTCAGATCCGAAACGGGCGGCCAAGGCGCGCTCGGCGATCGCCATGCCGACGGCGGTGGCGAGGCCCTGACCCAGCGGGCCGGTGGTGGTCTCGATGCCCAGGGCGTGACCATATTCCGGATGGCCCGCCGTGCGCGCCCCCAGTTGCCGGAAGCGCATCAACTCGTCGATGGGCATGTCCGGATAGCCGAGCAGATAATGAAGCGCGTATTGCAGCATGGACCCGTGACCGGCCGAGAGCACGAAGCGGTCGCGATCGGGCCAGTGGGGGGCGGCCGGATCGAGCTTGATCACCTCGGTAAAGAGGATGGCAGCGACGTCGGCCATCCCCATGGGCATGCCGGGATGGCCGGACTTGGCCTTTTCGACGCTGTCCATGGCCAAAGCACGGATCGCATTGGCCCTGTCGCGATCGGTGACTGCGGGGCCGGCGTCAGGCCGTTCGATGGTCGCGGTTTCGGTCATGGGGAGAGCCTTTCTGGCGCGGTCACAGCGAGCGCCGCCGCCGTTCGACGAGTTTGAGGATCATGGGCGTCAGGATGAGCTGCATGGCGATGTCCAGCTTGCCGCCAGGGATCACGATGGAATTCGCGCGGCTCATGAAGCTGTTCTGGATCATGGAGAGCAGGTAGGGGAAATCCAGGCCGCGCGGGTTGCGGAAGCGGATGACCACCATGGATTCGTCGGGCGTGGGGATCCAGCGGGCGATGAATGGGTTCGAGGTGTCGACCGTGGGCACCCGCTGGAAGTTGATGTCGGTCTCGCTGAATTGCGGGCAGATATAGTTGATGTAATCGGGCATGCGCCTGAGAACGGTGTCGGTGACCGCCTCGGTGGAATAGCCGCGCAGGGAGCGGTCGCGGTGCAGCTTCTGGATCCACTCCAGATTGATCACCGGGACGACGCCGATCTTGAGATCGACATGCTGGGCGATGTTGACGGTCTCCGTCACGACGGCGCCATGCAGACCCTCGTAGAAGAGAACGTCGGAGCCCGGCGGGAAGGCATACCAGTCCGTAAAGGTGCCGGGCGGGGCGCCATGCATCTCGGCTTCGACGTCGTCATGGACGTAGTGGCGGGTCAGACCGCCGCCATTGGCGGCATAGTCGGCGAAGGTCTTCTCCAGTTCCTCGAAGAGGTTGGAGTAGGGGCCGAAATGGCTGTAATGGTGATTTCCGGTCGTGGCCGCGGAGGCCATCTTCTCGCGCATCTCGGCCCGGTTGAACCGATGGAAGGCATCGCCCTCGATATAGACGGCATCGACCTTCTCGCGCCGGAAGATCTGCTCGAAGATCCGCCGCACCGACGTCGTACCCGCCCCGGACGAGCCGGTGATGGCGATGATGGGATGCTTCACTGACATCGGAGAGACCTCATCTGATCCATCAGCGGCGCATCAGGCCGCGCCTGCCGAACAAGGGCGACAGATCGGCCGAGTCCTCGGTTTCGAGGTGGTAGCGCCTGATGCGGGCGACGGTCTGCATGGAGCCGAACACCAGGGGGACACGCGCATGTAACGAAGCGGGCTGATGGTCGAGGATGCGGTTCACGCCGTCGGTGGCGGCGCCGTCGGCCTGCTCGATCAGGAAGGCGATGGGGCTGGCCTCATAGACATGACGCAGACGGCCACGCTCATAGCCATGGCGGCTGTCGGCCGGATAGAGGAAGGCTCCCCCGCGCATGAGGATCCGATAGGCGTCGGCCACGAGGGAGGCGATCCAGCGCATGTTGAAATTGCGGCTCATGGGGCCGTCGGTGCCGCTCACGCAGTCGTTGACATAGGCCTGAACCGGAGGATGCCAGAAGCGGTAGTTCGAGGCGTTGATGGCGAATTCGGGCACGTCCTCGGGGATCGACAAGGACAGGGCCGTCATCACAAAGTCATCAGATTCCGGATCGTGGGTGGCTGCGTGGGTCCCCGTCCCGGTCGTGAAGACGATGGAGGCCTGGGGCCCGTAGATGAGGAACCCGGCGGCCTTCTGCCGGTGTCCCTGGATCAGGAAGTCGCCGGGTTCAGCCGACCGGCCGGGTGCGGCAGGCAGGATCGAGAAGATCGTGCCGATGGAGACGTTGGTCTCGATATTCGACGACCCGTCGAGAGGGTCGATCGCCACCAGAAACTCGCCGTCGGCGGAGACCGAATGGGGCTCATCGGCTTCCTCGGAGGCGATGGCGCGCACACCGGCGACCTGAAGCCCGTGCAGAAACTGGCGATCGGCCAGGACGTCCAGGGCCTTCTGAACATCGCCGTCCTTGTTGGAGCCCCCACTCCCGGCGCCCAGAGATCCGAGGATGGGACCGCGGCGGATCATGGCGATGAGCGGGCGGGAGGCGTCTGCGATGGCAGAGACAAGGGCGGCGATGCCGGGCTCCGCCGTGTCAGCGAGGTAGTCCCGCAGAGATAGACCAAGCCCGGCGCCGGACGTCATTGCGTTCTCCCATGGAGCGGGGATTTCTTCGCATCCGCTGCTCTTCGAACTTCACCATGGCTGGTTGCGAAAAAAAGAAAACTGACATATTTTTTGATATCATTAGAAAAAATTGAAACGGTCGATGGCGCCGCGCATTTTCTCCTTGAAACAGATCGAGGCCCTGCAAGCGATCGCGCGAGCGGGAAGCCTCGTGGGCGCTGCACAGATCCTGAATATGACGCCCGCGGCCATGACGGCGCGGGTCAAGGGGCTGGAGGACAGTCTCGGCCTGCTCCTGTTCGACCGGACCTCGAATGGATTGCGCGTCAGTTCAGCCGGCGAAATCGCCCTGGCGGCAGCGGAGAAGATCGAGCGCGCCGTGCGCGACTTCGGCGATACGATGGAGGCGGTGCGCACCGGCCGCGGGGGGCGCCTGGCCGTGGCGGCCGTCTCCACCGCCAAATATTTCACGCCTCGGCTGATCGCGGCCTTCGTGCAGCAGTATCCCGGGATCGAGCTGCGCTTCCTGATCGGCAACCGAACGGAGACCATGGCTTCGCTGCGCAATAGCGATGTCGACGTGGCGCTGATGGGACGACCACCGGCGGATCTGCGCGTGTCGCAAATCGCCATCGGCCCGCACCCCTATGTGATGATCGCAGCGCCGGCGCATCCGCTGGTGGAAAGGCGGGCGATCGAGAAGACCGAGCTTGCGGGTGAGACCTTCCTGTTCCGCGAGGAAGGGTCCGGCTCGCGATCGCTGTTCGACTATTTCGTCGGAGACATCGCCGTCCAACGGTCCCAGCTCGGCATCGAGCTGGGGTCCAACGAGACCATCAAACAGGCTGTCATGGCGGGCCTGGGGGTGGCCTTCATCTCGGCCCACACGATCGCCGCCGAGGTCGCGGATGGCCGTCTCGCCTGCCTCGACATTGTCGGCCTGCCGATCATCCGGCAATGGTATGTGGTCCACCGGACGGATCGCGAGCTGTCACCCACCGCTCAGCTGTTCCGCGACTTCACCGAACTCCGGTGCGCGCACTTCCTGCCGCAGCTCGGCACGCGGAAGTCGACGGCCTGAACGCGGCACAGCGGCCTTGCGCACTTGCGTTTCAGCGCAGTGCCGGGTCGCAGGGGATCGGGCTCAACTCCGTCTTGATCTTGAAATAGGCTTTGTAGAAGGCGCCCTTGCCGGTGAAGGGCTCTTCCTGGCCGGCTCGGGGCGGCCAGTTGATCTGCACATCAAAAGGCAATGCAGGGTCCGAGCGGATCGAGTTTTCATAGAAGGCCTGATCGGCGAATTCGATCAGATTGGCGGCCGGAACATAAAAGGACTTGCTGCCCAGCAAGTCATCCGCCAGCGCTTCCGCTATCACACCCGCCAATTCGAGGGTGACGACCCGGAACGGCTTCACGCCGGCGATCTCGAACTCCGTGACGTCGCCGACAGCGCCGGCGGTGACGGCGGGATCCGAGCCCAAGGCGCCGCCGGCGATCGCCTGTTGCGCCGCCTTGGTGGCCTGTTCGATCGCGGCCGCCACCTTCTGGCGGATCTCATCGACATCGCCGGATTCATGGTCCCACAGGGACACATGGATCGAGATGCCGCTCCCCACCACCGGGACATTGCCGATGGTCATGTTCCTGAACACCGTGTCCCCCGATTTCGTGTCGGTGATGGGCGTGTTCATCGTGCAGACGGTCTGGTCAATGCCGGATGCATTGGGATTCACGCAGGTGAGGGAGACAATTGCGAACAACTCGTCCGTTTCCACGTCCTGAGCAGCAAAGCATCTGATGCCTGAAAGAGTGACGGTCGTGGAGTAATTCTGCAGGGCGGCACAGGGGCTGGACACGTCGGACAGGGTTATCGTGCCGAGCTGCGTGTCCGCCATGTAGCCGCCGTCACCGTGAGGCTGTATGGGGTTCGTCAGGGGACCGAGAGGGCCGAACTTCCCTCCGGTCCTGCGATGGAGATCGCGAATCTCATATTCCGCAATACAGCGGGTCATCGATCCGGTGTTGTATTTCGCAGTCAGCGCGTGAAGGGATTTGCTGCCGGGACTGGCCTTGGCGAGAACTTCGGACAGGCTTCTCATTCTACTGCTCCGAGCGTTACCTGCGACCTCGACTTCTGCTTCAGCGGGTCCCTACCACGGGGTCTCCCAACATGACCTGGGACCATTGCGCTTCACCGCCGATTTCCGTCTGGCCTACGCACAGCCAGAGATTCACCGGACCCGGCCGGGTGTCCATGAAGGTGGTGCCGGGGACCGGACCCGATATGGTCGTCTGGATCAATTTGAGGTCCCCGATCTGTGCCGATTTTGGCAACATCGCATCGCCCGAGGACTGCTTCTCAAGCTTCAGATTGACAACTCCGCTATTGATCTTCGTGCCGCCTGGATAATCATGGGCAAAGTTGACGATCAGGCTGTCATCTTCTCCGTGAACGAGAGCTCTCCTAAACCGACCGCCGTGACTGGAGCGGCGGGCATCGGCGTGCAGCATAAAATCAGATGCCTTGGTCTCCAAAACGACGGCTTCTATAGTGACCCAGTCCTGGTGACTGCCGTTGTTCAACTTCACATCTGTAGCCATTGTCCATTCTCCAGAGATGAATGTTCTTGACACAAGACGATTAGAAAAATTTATGGAATTGCATGCTTGATGGGAAGGCGCATGAACTTGAAGAAGTTATGACGCAACGCAATACCGGAGGTCCGTTTACTTTCAGACACCCTATTATCAACATAAATTTTATTTGGTCAATCCATGTGAATTGCAGTGACCGCAATCCCTCGGCAGGGATCCGGCGCGAGATATGGGGATACAGTGCTGCGGGCAGGATTGTGTCGGCTGCGCGCCTGGCGTCCGCTCGGGCTTACCAGGTCAGATCCGCTCCCCAGAAGCGGTGATAGATGTTCAGGCCGATGCCGAGGCAGACGATGCTGATGAGCAGGCCGAGCAGAGCGCCGAACATCGAGATCGCCACACTGTAGGGCATGGCCGTTTGACGGTCCTTTTCCTCATGCATGTGCAAGCGATGATGCCAGTCCACGAAGAGGATGCAGAAATAGGCGATGGTCGAGCAGAGCAGGCCATAATTGGCGAGGACCACCATTCTTCCGATCAAGGAGAAGAGCTTGGGTTTCTCGTAGACTTCCGAGAGGACATAGGCGGAGGTGAGAAGGACACCCGCATTGGCGAGGATGAGGGCCCATGAACCCTGCCGGATCATTCCAAACAGATGACCGCGGAAGGAGGCGGGAATATTGTGGTGAGGTTCCGACATGCATGTCTCCGATCGCGCGCCGACGATAGCCAAAAGCGTCGCTTGTGGACATGAGATTTAAAACCTGTGCGAGAGGGGGCGCCACGCGAATCGTCGCCGGCACCAAGGGTCTCCGCCCGTCTCCAGAGATCAGCGTTCGTCGAGCCGCTCGGCCTTGCGCGTCGCAGCGGTCAGCTGGGCGAGGCCCAGAGAGAGTACCAGCCGCCGCGATCATTCGGCGACATCACATGGGCGTCTTCACCCTCGCGCGTGGCGGCCTTCGCCGCCTCGATCGCTGCCCCGCAGGCCTCGATCCAGCTGGTGAATTTCTCGGAGGGCTGGCCGTCCACTTCAAACTTCCAACCGTCTCCGTCCTTGATGAAAAAAGTCTTTGCCATCTCACTGCCCCTGGCTGTGAGGCGGTATGGTCGCGCATGCTATCCTAATGTTCAATAGTCTTTGCCGATTTTGTGCTCTCGGTCGAAGCGGAAGATTCACGATCCGCCTCCCTACACGTCGGAAGCATCGCCAAGGGCGTCCAGCCATTGGATCACCGCCTGCAGGCGCTCCCGCGGATCCGCGACCGCTCGCTTCAGCACGGCCCGGTCCCCGCTCCAGCCCGTCTCCGCCAGGCGCGGCGGGACCCGCTCGCGACCCTCGGCGGTGAAGGTTGCGGCAATGGCCTTGGGGCCAGCGTCGAGACGGGTGATCTGCAACCGGCGGCAGAGCGCCCGCACTCCGGCGACCGCCAGGAGGTCATGGACGCTGGCAGGCAGCGGGCCGAAACGGTCGGCCAGCTCAGCCGCAAAGGCCTCGACACCGGCCGTGCCGTCGATCTCCTCGGCTTGCGCATAGAGACTGATCCGCATGTCCGGCTCCGGCACGTAGTCCGACGGGATGACGCCCGAGACTTCGAGATGGAGGTCGGGTGCCGACTGCAGGCGCCGCGGCTCATTGCGGACGGCCCGCAACGCATCCTCTAGCAAGCGCTGATAGAGGCTCAGGCCGATCTTCTTCACATGGCCCGCCTGAGCCTCGCCGAAGAGATCGCCTGAGCCGCGGGTGTCGAGATCGCGGGCACTGACCTCGAAGCCGGCTCCGAGACGATCGAGAGCCTCCAGGGTGCGGAGACGCTTGAGGGCGGCGGCGCCGGGCGGATGTGCAGGATCCGTCATCAGATATACGGTTCCGCGGCGGCTGCCGCGCCCGACCCGGCCGCGCAACTGATGCAATTGGGCGAGGCCAAACTGTTCCGGGCGCCAGACCAGCATGGTGTTGGCGCGGGGCACGTCGAGACCGCTTTCGACGATGTTGGTGGCCAGCAGAACATCGCCTTCGCCTTCCGCAAAGGCGAGCATCACATCATCGATCTCCGCGGGCGCCATCTTGCCATGGGCGGTCAGGACGGTCAGTTCCGGCACCAGATCGCCGAGACGATCCGCCATGGAAGGCATGTCCTCGATGCGGGGGCAGACGACGAAGCTCTGCCCGTCCAGCCTGCGCTCGCGCAACAGGACGTCGCGCAGGGCGGAGGCGTCGAGGGGGGCGAGCAGCATCCGCACGGGCCGACGCGTCGTGGGGGGCGTGGCGATGATGCTGAGCTCCTGGAGGCCGGCGAGGCTTGCCTGCAGGGTGCGCGGAATGGGCGTGGCCGTCAGCGTGAGGACATGGAGATCCGCGGCGAGGGCCCGCATTTTCTGCTTCTGGGCCGTGCCGAAGCGCTGCTCCTCGTCGATCACCACGAGCGCCAGATCGGCGAATTCGACACCCTTCCCGGCCAGCATATGCGTGCCCACAACGACGCGGATCCTGCCGTCGGCGAGGCCGACCTTGACCTGTCTCGCTTCGGCTGCCGGCGTGAGGCGCGACAGGTAGGCGACCTCGATGCCAAAGGGGGCAAAACGGCGGTGGATGCTGCGGTAATGCTGCTGCGTCAAGACGGTGGTGGGCGCGAAAATCGCCACTTGCCGCCCGGCAAAGGCCACTGCCGCCGCTGCCTGCAAGGCAATTTCGGTCTTGCCGAATCCCACATCGCCGCAGATCAGGCGATCCATGGGGCGGCCTGACGCAAGGTCACCCAGCACGGCCTCGACGGCTGCGGCCTGGTCCCTGGTCAGCGGGTGCGGAAAGCGTGCACGAAACCGGGCCATATCGCTCGCCGGAGCCTTCAGCCTGGGGGCGCTCGAGCGGCGTCGCCGATCGGCGAGTGCGACCATCTTGTCCGCGGCGCGGGCAATCTCCACCGTCGCCTCATCGCGGCGCTTGATCCAGGCCTCGCCCTTCAGGCGATCCAAAGATACGGCATCGGGATCTCCGCCATAGCGATGCACTGCGCCGATCTCGTCCACCGGGACCATCAGGATGGCATCGTCGGCGTAACGCAGGCGAAGCATCTCGCTGACTCGTTCCTCGCCGACCACGATTTCCTCGATGCCCTCCAAGCGGCCGAGGCCGTGATCGGTGTGAATCACAACATCGCCAATCCGCAGGGTCACCTCTCCCACAGGGAAGTGCCGCCGCTCGGCGCGAGGGGACGACAGGCGATCACCGAGCACATCTCGCGCCGTGACCAGAACGATGGCCGGATCCCGCATGGAAAAGCCCGCATCGAGGGGCGCCACGAGGGTCAGCAGCGTCCCGGGCTGCACATCGCGCCAGGCAGACCCGGATCTCAGAGGGGAGGGGCTGCACCCTGCAGCCTGTTCAGCCTGCCGGGCGAGTTTACGCAGCGCCTTCTCGTCCGGGCTTGCCAGGATCACGCAGGCGCGCTCGATCTGGTCCGCGATGACGGCGCCAAACGCTGCTGCGGGATTCCCGGTTTCCGAAAAGCGCGTCAGGGGCGAGGCGGGAGGCCATTCGCATCCAACGAGGGCATGGTCTTCCATCGCCCGTGTCCACGCCTCGGGGCTCATGAATGCGGTCTGCGCAGATTCGGTCGGGTGCGGTTGCCGGACCAAGGCGCGCAGCTTGACCCGGGCCTCCCGGGCCTCGGCGATCTCCTCGAAGAAGGTCGCGGCCCGGCGCTGCGCTCCGGCGCTCAGGATCACGCGGGCGGAGGGGGCATAGTCGAACAGGGTCTCCAGCCGCGGATAGAACGCTCCCAAGGCATGGATCTCACCGTGCGGAAACGTTCCGCGCTCGCTGTATTCCGCCGGCGTGAGGGCGATCTCCGAGGCCGGTTCGAGGAGAAGGAGTTCGGTTTCCGCTTCCGATCTCTGCGAGATCGGATCATAGGAGCGTATGGAGATGATGCGGCCGCTCTCGTGCTCGATGCGGCAGGGGAGGGGTGCTGCGGCCGGGAAGAGATCGATGACCCGGCCACGCAGCGCAAACTCGCCGGGCTCATCGACGCGATCGTCCAGGATGTAGCCGATGGCGCCCAGCGAGGAGGGGAGGGTCTCGATGTCGATCACCTCTCCCACACGAAAGGCGAGATGGTTCGCGTCGATGACGGACCGCGGCGGCACGCGCCGGATGAGCGCCGGTGGCGTGGTCAGCACCAGTCGCGGAGGATTTGCCTCGTCCCGCAGCCAGCGCAGCGCGGCCATTCGCGCTCCCATGACCGCCCGAGACGGGGGAGAACGGTCATCGGGGGCGCAATCCCAGCTGGGAAACCAGGCCAGACGAAGATCGGGCGCCAATGCCAGCAGAGCCTCCCGCAAGAGGTGCGCGGAGCGGCTGTCTTCCGGGATGTGGACGAGGAGTCCTGGCGTGGCCTCGCCCTGCAGCAGAAGCCGCAGGGCAACGGAGGCGACGGGTTCCGGCGCCATCTCTCCGTTATGGGAGCTGGCCGCGTCGGTCTTCAGGCGACGTGACGTCATGGGTTGCCCTCGTAGCAAATCGCACTGCGCAGAAGCCCATAACTGACGAAGGAGAGAAGCGATCCATTTGAGGAGGGTTCAACGAGCCTCCTTGATCCCGTATCGCGCTACGATATAGTCGCATCATCCGGATATTTCCCCTGCCGGTGGGCGCGCGCCTGTCTTCCCGGGCGGCTCCAGATGTTGGACATTCAGGATCTTTCATGGGCAAGCAGTCTGCAAAGTCGGCGAAGAAGGAGGCTGTGACGTCCTCCAAATCGGGGGAGAACGGGCAGTTCGTGGACGCCGTGGTGCGCGGCATGCGCCTGCTCGAAGCCTTTTCCGCGACGCCGAGGCCCATGTCGCTCTCGGAACTGGCAAAGGCGGCCGGATTCGACAAGAGCGCGGCGCAGCGCCTGACGCGGACCTTGGTGGGCCTGGGCTATCTGGAGAAGACCGCGGGCGGGGTCGTACCGGGGCGGCGGATCCTGGAGCGATCCTTCGACTATCTAAGGGCGCACCCTCTCGTCAGCCGTGCCGTCCCGATCCTGGCCGACCTGCGCAGGACCGTGAACGAGCGCGTGGATCTCAGCCTCTTCGACGACACCTCCATGATCTACATCGTCAGGATGCAGAGCAAACGCGACACTTTCTATGCCCATCTCATCGGGGCTCGCGTTCCGACCTACTGCACGTCGGGCGGGAGAGCGGTGCTCAGCCACCTGACGCCGGAGCATGCGATGGACATCATCGAGCGCTCTGACCGCAGCAAGTTGACGCCGCGCACGACCACCGAGGTAAAGGACATCCTGCAGCGCATCGCAGAGATCCGCGAGACCGGATATTCGCTGGCGCTGGAAGAGGTCGTCGTGGGCGAGGTCGCCGTCGGGGCCGCGATTCTCGACGCGAATGGGTTTCCCATCGCCGCCCTGCATGTGGTCGGCTCTCTCGCCGAATGGGCTCCGCAAGATTTCGTGCAGCGCGTGGGGCCTCTGGTCACCGCAGCGGCGAATGGCCTGCGCGCTCCTTGAGCAACACGCGGTGTTCGAACCCGCGAGGCGCTTGCCTTACGGGACGCGCTTGACTCACGGGAAGAAGGAGCCCTAGAATTCCAACGGTTCGATCGTATCTCTAGGAGATACGAAACGGACGGCCATTGCGCTCGGGGACGGCATGGAAGAACTGACGATCATTCTGGTCCGGGGATTGGGGCTCGGTGCCATCTATGCGCTGATCGCGATCAGCCTGAACGCCATCCACCGCGCCACCGGCATCTTCAATTTCGCCCAGGGAATGCTGTTCGTCGTCGCCGGCATCCTGGCGGCGCTGACCATGCCCTCGACGCCCAATCCGTATCTCTGGCTCGCGCTCCTTCCCTTGGCCGCCGTGGCTCTGGCTGCTGCGATGGCCGTGCAAGGCTACATCACCCTGCTGCCGCTCCGCTCCTCGGTCGAGCAGCATTCCTGGCTCGTTTCGACGCTGGCCGTGTCGGTCCTGATCGGGGCCATCATCCTGCTGATCCAGGGCAACAACCAGATCCTGACCACCAGCCAGTTCCCCAGCTTTCCGGTCTTCGGCACGCGGACGCCGGCGCCCTATGTGCTGGCGATCGCGGCTGCCCTGCTCTGGTGGGCCGCCTTGCGCTGGTTCCACACCAAAACCCTGACCGGCCTGTCGATCAGCGCCATCGCCCAGGACCTCGATGCGGCCAGCGCCGCGGGGTTGCGGGTCCGCCGGCTGCAGGTGCTGGCCTTCGGCATCAGCGGGCTCATCGTCGGTTCGGCTGGCTTCATCGCCGCGCCGATCGTCGCGCTGGCCAATGACAGCGGGCTTGCCTATGTGACCAACGGCTTCGTCGCCGCCGTCGTCGGCGGCATCGGCAGCGACACGGGCGCGCTGGTGGGCGGGGCCCTGGTCGGCGTCATCTCGATGTATGCCGCCTTCGAATATGGCGGCGAGTTCCAGAACGTCGTCACCCTCGGGCTTCTCGTCCTGGTTCTGATGGTTCGGCCAGAAGGGCTT
Source organism: Rhodoligotrophos appendicifer (assembly GCF_007474605.1). Classification (NCBI taxonomy): domain Bacteria; kingdom Pseudomonadati; phylum Pseudomonadota; class Alphaproteobacteria; order Hyphomicrobiales; family Rhodoligotrophaceae; genus Rhodoligotrophos; species Rhodoligotrophos appendicifer. The sequence continues at coordinate 165,937 of NZ_VHKL01000011.1, forward strand.
TTCGGCACTCCAGCGGCACGGAAAGTCTGAGATGACACAGTCCTCTTCGATCACCGAACAGCGTGAGCCGCCGGTCACCGAGCGCTCGGGATGGTCCGCCCTGTTCGGAGACGCCCATGGGGGAAGCACCCTGCAAGTGGTCCTCGGGATCGTGCTCGTCGTCTCGAGCATCGCCGTGCCGGCGCTGACCGGGCAGGCCTATTGGGCGCATAATTTCCTCGTGGTGAACCTGTTTGTCACCGTGGCCGTGCTGCAGAACCTGCTCTTGTCGGATGCCGGCCAGCTGTCCTTCGGCCAGGGCGCGGTGTTCGGCATCGGTGCCTATATGACCGGCATCGTGTCGGGTCTGTGGGGCTTCAGCTATCCCGTGGGCTTTCTCGGCGGGGTCGCTGCGGCAACCGTGATGGGTCTGCTGTTCGCCGCTCCCGCCCTGCGCGTGCAGAGTTTCTATCTGGGGTTCGTGACGCTGAGCGCCGCCCTGGTCTTTCCTGAAATGCTGGTGGCGTTCAGCGACGTGACCAATGGCATCAACGGCATCGCCCGCGCGGTCCCGGATCTCACGGCGCCGCTGGTCGGCGGCTTGAGCTGGCTGTCCTTCATCATCATGGGATTGGCCAGTGCCAGCCTGATCGGGCATGCCTGGTTCCGCCGCACAGCGCTGGGGCGACGGATGCGGGTGGCGGCCCACAGCCCAGAAGCCGCGGTGACCATGGGCTGGAGCCCGGGCCAGCTGCGCTTCATCGCCTTCACGATCGCGGCCGTCGGCACGGGAATCGCCGGGGCGCTCTATCTGCCGGTGATCGGCTTCGTCAGTCCCTATGCCTTCCGCGTCGAGCTTTCGATCTTCTTCTTCTTCTCCGTCATCGTCGGCGGACAGGGCAAGCTCATCGGGCCGGTGATCGGCGTCTGGGTGCTCTATCTCATTCCAAACGTGATCCTGGCGGACCTGGCCGTCTATCGCCTGCTGGCCTACGGCATCATCGCGCTGGTGATCATGCTGGCCTTTCCCGACGGGATCGTGGGCACGGTGCAGAAGGCGATCCAGCGGCATCGGCTGCGCAGCAGGACCGGCGAGATCGATTTCGATGCCGTCCTCAGCACCAGCCTGACGCCGACGGCCGGGGTGCAGAAGAACACCCGGGGGATCGAGGTCAAAGGCGCCACCAAGGCCTATGGCAAGATGGTCGCGCTCAACGCGGTCGACGTCACCATCGTGCCGGGCACCATCCACGCGATCGTCGGTCCCAACGGTTCGGGCAAGACCACGCTGCTCAACGTGATCTCCGGACTGGCCCGGGTCGATGAGGGCCATGTCCTCATCGGCGGCGTCGATACGACCCACAAGGCGAGCTACAGCACCGCGCGCCTCGGGCTCGGCCGGACGTTCCAGACGCCGAGAGTCTTCGAAGAGATGTCGATCTGGGACAACATCATGATCGGCGCCGATGCGAGGACCACCCCCGGGGAATCCTGGCTGCTGGACTCCCTGGAGCCGCATCGACAGGCGTGGAGCGGGCAGATGCCCGACATCCTGCCGCATGCGCAACGGCGCCTGCTGGAGATCCTGCGGGTGCTGGCCATGGATTCGGAAATCATCCTCCTGGACGAACCGGCGGCGGGCCTGTCGTCGGCGGAGCGGCTGAAGCTGTCGTCCCTGCTCCGCCTGGTGCGGGACAGGATGGGGAAGACGGTGGTGCTCATCGAACACGACCTGCATCTCGTCTGGGACGTCGCCGATCAGATCACGGTGCTCGATGCCGGGGAGGTCGTGGCCGACGGGGCGCCCAAGGACATTCTCAACGAGGCCCGAGTCCGCAGCCTTTTCGCAGGGACAGTGCAGAAGGCCGGTGCCGATGCTTGAGGTGCGCGACCTTCACGCAGGCTATGGCCGCGTCCCCGTGCTGCATGGGATCAATCTCAGCCTGAAGGCCGGGGAGATCGTGCTCGTGCTGGGGGCGAATGGTGCGGGAAAATCAACGCTGCTCAGGACCATTTCCGGTTTCATCAAGCCCACATCCGGCTCGGTCCTCTATGAGGGCGTCGACATTACCGGTCGGCGACCGGAAGAATCGGCGCGGGCGGGACTTCGCCTCGTGCTCGACGGACACCGCGTGTTCCCGAACATCTCGGTTGCCGACAATATCCGGCTCGGTGCCGTGATGCATGGCGGCAAGCATTCCTTCGAGGATCTGGCCGGACCGGCGCTCGAGATGTTCCCGATCCTGCGCGAGAAGCTGCACCAGCCGGCGCGCGAACTCAGCGGCGGGCAGCAGCAGATGGTCGCGCTCGCCCAGGCGTTTGCGGCAAAGCCGAAGGTCCTGTTGTGCGACGAGCCCTCGCTCGGCCTCGCGCAGGCGCTGCTGCCGCCGATCCTCGAATTCCTGAGCAATTGGGCGAGGTCGGGCACCGGGATCATCATCGTGGAGCAGCAGATCGGGGTGGCGCTGCATGTGGCCGACCGGGCCATCGTCATCGAGCGCGGCGAGGTCAAGCTGACCGGGACGGCGGACGAAATCCGCAACAACCCCCGGGTCCAAGACATCTATATGGGTATCCAGTCCGATGCACGGTAAACGCCAGAGCGCGCTGCTCAGCCCCCTGCAGATCCGCGACACGGTGTTCAAGAACCGGATCGTGATCTCGCCGATGCAACAATATGCGGCGACGGTCGATGGCAAGGTCGGGCCCTGGCATCGCGCGCATCTCGGCCGCCTGGCGGCGGGGGGCGCCGGCCTCGTCTTCGCCGAGGTAACGGCGGTCAGCCCCGAGGGGCGGAACACGTATGCGGATACGGGATTGTGGTCCGATGACCAGATCGACGGCTGGTCGCGGCTGACCGAGGAGATGGCAGCGACGAGCATTCCGGGCATCCAGATCGGACATTGCGGCCGCAAGGCTTCGATCCAACGTCCCTGGGACGGGTTCGGGCCGCTGACGGAAGCGGATGCGGCGCGGGGGGAGGCGCCGTGGCCGGTGGTCGGACCGTCGGCGATCGCGTCGAATCCGGGATGGCCGGTTCCCGCCGAACTCACGCTCGACCAGATCAAGGTGCTCGTCGATCAGTTCGCCAGCGCGACGCGACGTGCATTGGCGGCCGGATTCCAGGCCCTCAACATTCATGGCGCCCATGGCTATCTCATCCATAGCTTCCTCTCACCGCTGAGCAACCAACGGAGCGATGCCTATGGCGGCGATCGGGCCGGGCGGATGCGGTTTGCCCTGGAGGTGGCAGAGGCCGTCCGCGCGAATTGGCCGGGCACGCTGCCGATCTTTTTCAGGATCTCGGCCATCGACGGTCTGCCGGGCGGCTGGGAGATTGAGGATTCCATCGCCCTCGCTCGCGCGCTGAAAACGCGCGGGATCGATGTGATGGACTGTTCTTCGGGCGGCCTCACCGCGCGGTCGACGACAGCGGCGGTGCCCCGCCCGGAAGGCTACCAGGTGCCGCTCGCCGCCGCCGTGCGCGATGGCGCGGACATCGCCACCATGGCCGTGGGGCTGATCCGCAACCCCAGTTTCGCGGAGGCGGTTGTGGCGGAGGGATCGGCTGATTTCGTCGCGATCGGCCGGGAGAGCCTGAACGACCCGTTCTGGCCGTTCCGCGCCGCGGTCGACCTGATGGGCGAGGCCGAGGGCTATGCAGCCTGGCCGAAACGCTATGGATGGTGGCTCGAACGCCGTGCCGAGCAATTGCGGCTCGACCCGTCGGCGAGCGCCCCCCAACCCAAGGCCAAGGCCTCACAATAAGCGGCCGATCAGCGAGGAAGAGAATGGATTTCAGGGCACTGCCGTTCGATACGGAAACGATGCTGGCGGGGCTGCGACCCTGGATCGAGTGCGAGAGCCCGACCTGGGATGCGTCGGCGGTCAACCGGATGATGGACCTGGCATCGAAGGACCTCGCCGAGGCGGGCGCCGAGCTCACGCGCTTTCCGGGGCGCCAGGGCTTCGGGGATTGCGTCCGGGCGGCGTTTCCGAGCCGGAGCGATGCACCCGGCGTCCTCATCATGGGCCACATGGATACGGTTCATCCCATCGGGACGCTCCAGCAGTTGCCGTGGCGCCGTGAGGAAGAGAAATGCTTCGGTCCGGGGATCCTGGACATGAAGGGCGGCAACTTCATCGCTCTGGAGGCAGTGCGCCAGCTGCGGCGGGCCGGTCTGGACACGCCGCTCCCGGTGACGATCCTGCTCACCAGCGACGAGGAAGTGGGCAGCCCCAGCACCCGGGAGCTGATCGAACAAGAGGCCAGCAAGCACAAATTCGTCCTGGTGCCGGAACCGGGCATGGCGGATGGCGGCGTCGTCTCGGGCCGCTATGCGATCGCCCGGTACAATCTCGAGGCGGTCGGCAAGCCGAGCCATGCGGGCGCCCGGCTGGCGGAGGGACGTTCCGCCATTCGCGAGATGGCCAAGCAGATCCTGGCCATCGGCGACATGACGACGGAAGACTGCACCTTCAGCGTCGGCGTCGTGCATGGTGGCAAATGGGTCAATTGCGTGCCGACTGTCTGTACAGGCGAGGTGCTCAGCATGGCGAAGCGCCAGAGCCATCTCGATGCGGGCGTGGCGAAGATCATGGGTCTTTCGGGGCGGCATGACGGGGTGGATTTCACCGTGACCCGAGGCGTGACCCGGCCGGTGTGGGAGCCAGCGCCCAATACAGTCGAGCTCTTGGAGATCGCGCGCGGGGTCGGGCGATCCCTGGGGGTGGAGCTGAGCGACCGCAGCGTCGGCGGCGGATCCGACGGGAACTTCACGGGATCCATGGGGATCGCGACCCTGGACGGGCTCGGCTGCATGGGCGACGGCTACCACACGCTGGAGGAGTATATCACCATCTCCAGCCTCACCCTGAGGGCCAAGCTGCTGGCGGGCCTGCTGATGGAGCTCCGATAGTGGCGCAGTCGCTCTTCGAGCTCCGGCAATACAGGGTCGCCGACGGGCGGATGCAGGAGGAGATCGATCGCGCCCTGACCTGCATCCTGCCGCCGGAAAAAGGGGGGCTGGGGCTTTTCGCGCGCTATGGCATCCCGGCTCCGGTCGGCATGTGGAGAGCAATCAGCGGGCCGAATCTGCCCTGCGTGGTGTTCGTGTATGAATGGCCGAGCGTGGCGGCCAGGGCCGCCGCGTTCGAGAGCTTCTATGTGGATCCGGCGTGGCAGGAGGAGCGTGCCCGGAGCAATGGCGGCCAGGAGATCGTGGACCGCTTGGACGATCTGCTGCTCGTCGGCGAAAAGCCTCGCCCGATGACGGCGGGGCAGATCTATGAATTTGCGCGGGCGACGTCGGGGAGGGCACCCGAGGGCGTGGTCGCGTCGTTCTCGCCGCTTTGCGGAAACGACATCTCGGATGTCTGGATCATTGCCCATTCCTCGCTGGTTGCGGCGGTCGAGACGCCCAGCGACGATCCGGGGTCGCGGCTGTTCTGCGAGCTGATCGATCCGGGCATCGCCGCATGAGGGAGGTCTTTCGCATCGGCGTGGCGGGCAGGGCCATCCACATCAGGCGGTGGCCGAGCTGGGAGGCCTTCGATGCCGAAAGGCCGGGGCCGATCGACATGCCCTGCGTGCTGGCCTATGCCGATGGCGAGGTGCGCCTGGAGGCCACGGACGGCGCGGGTTTCGAGATCCAGCGCATCCGAGTGAACAATGGCGCCGGATCGGCGGCGCGAACGCTCATCGCGGCAGATCTCGCCGCCTGGCAGGATGCCGGGGCCACAGTGATCGGCAGCTTCGAGATCGTGCATGGCCACGACCTGCCGGCGCGGGTCCTGATTTTGAACTGGACCAGCATCGAGCAGGCCGGAGCCGCTCAAAGGACCATCGAATCCGATCCGGGAGCCCAAGCACGACGGCGCACCGAACGGACGGGCGCCCATCGATCCGCCATTCGCATCAGCAGCCGGCTCTTGGGCTGCACCTTGTCCGTAGCACGCTGAATGGCGCGTGCACGTACAGCTTACCAAGACGAGAACGAACCATCTGGAGTGGGAATAATGAAGGAGGAGTGGTCAATGAACGCTATTCGATTCACATCGCAGCGGCGGGTGCTTGCCGCCGCAATCCTGGCGGCGAGCCTGCCAATGGCACCGGCCATCGCACAGGAGGCGCCCGCCAAGATCGGGCTGTTCCTGGAACTCACGGGGGGATCGGCGTCGACGACGTCGGAAGCGAGCCAGTTGGGCGTCGAGCTCGCCATCTCGGAAATCAACGCCGCGGGAGGGATCGGGGGCCGCAAGCTGCAAATGGTGGTCGCCGACACGCAGACGGATGCAACCGTGGGCGTCGGCGAAATGAAGCGGCTCGTCCTCCAGGACGAAGTGGATTTCGTCTTCGGGCCGGTGATCAGCCAAGTGTTCATGGCCGCCGCCCCGGTCGTCAATGAGGCGAAGGTCAGTTCCATCGGCTCCACGGGATCGATGGCCATCACTCCGACCTTCGCGCCCTATTATTTCAGCACCCTCATCAATGCCGAGGTCCAGGCAAAGAAGATGGTCTCGCAGGCCGTCGATGTTCGCAAGGCCAAGAAGGTCGCGATCCTCTCGGATACCGGTGCCCAGGCCAAGGATTTCGTGGCCGCGGTGAAAAAGGAACTGGAGGCGCGCGGCGTCGAACTGACGGGTACGCAAGAATATCAATACCGGGCTACGGACATGACCCCGCAGTTTCTGGCGCTGCGCCGGAGCGAACCCGAAGAGCTCCTGTTCTTCACCTCCAGCGGCGAGGATGGCGGTCACGCCCTCAAGAGCCTCAGCGAGCTGGGATGGGACATCCATGTGACCGGCAATTGGAGCATCGGTGCGTTTGCGGAGATCGTCGAGCAGATCGCCGGAAAAGAGGCGATGAAGAACGTGACCGGCGCGAATTACCGCGGGTTCACCTATTGCAAGGGCGGCGAGCAGCCGACGGCCTTCCTCGATCTCGTGGCGAAGGCCAAGACATTCGCACCCGATCGGGCGGCGCGGGCCTCCATGACCTTCGTGGCGCTGTTCTATGACGCGACCTATCTGATGAAGGCTGCCGTCGAGGGGACAGGAAACAAGTGGGAAGGACCGGCGATCGCCGCGTGGATCGAGAAGAATGCCGGCTCCGTCAAAGGTGTGACCGGTGTCTACACCCCGTCCGCGACCTCGCATTTCCTTTATGACGCCAATGCCGTGGTGACCGTCATTCCGAGCGAGCGTGGCGAAGCCAACATCCAGGAAAGAGCCGACTGCTCTTGAAGCCCACAAGGCTTGGCCGCGCAGACGGCCGCTCTTGAACCTCGGGACGCATCCAGGCCAACAGGATGCGTCCCTTCACACCATCTTCCGAGGAGGGCGCATTCCCGTGCCGTCGCTGATTTACACCGCCGAGCTTCTCCTGGATCAGGAAGACCGAGAACCGTTCCTGCAGTGGTATGCCTATCGGCATGCGCCGGATCTGTTTCCCATCGGGTTCCAGGTCTGCACCTGCTACCAGGCCGTGATCGGGGACATGACCTTTCTCGACATCTATGAAATCCCCGAATGGGAGATCTTCACCGGCAGGCCGTATGCGCGCATGGCCGAGAAGGACGTCTATGCGGGCGAGGTCCTGGCCAAGCGCCGCGACAAGGCCCATACGCTGTACCAGCACCGGCAGCTGGCGCCCGAGGGCGCGACCACCGAGGTGCTGGCCGATGCGGATTGGGTGTCCGTGCTGCGTTTCAACTCGAGCCTCGATGCCGAGGACATGCAGGCGGCCCTACAAGCCGAGGCGTCACGGCTCGCCGCGGATGGCGCCACGGGCGTGCGCTTTGCCGAGCGCAGCCGAGACCATCCGGTCTACACCACCCACCGACCCCACTACATGCTGATGGCGGAATGGCCGGAGCGTCCGTCCTCGGAGGCATCGCTGTTCGACCGTCTGCCGCAGCAGCTTCCCGGGGCCTTGTCGGAGATCACCCCCTTTCTGGGGCGGCGCGTCTATCCCTGGCCGAATACCCGCGCGTGAGCCATGGCCCGAGATCAAGCTTGAGGAGATCCGCGTGAGACTTGAAGGGCGACGTATCCTGATCACGGGAGCCGGTTCGGGGATCGGGCTCGCCGCGATGCACATGCTGCAGCGGGAAGGTGCGCGCGTCGGCGCGATCGATCTGAAGCCCATGGAGATGACGGCGGGAAGCATTGCCGCGGTGGCCGATGTGAGCCGAGAGGATGACGTCATGGACGCGGTCGAGATCCTCGCCAAGGGTCTCGGCGGGCTGGACGGCGTCGTCAACTCGGCAGGCATCGATTTCATCCGGCAGTTCTCCGAGATGGCGTCGGCCGATTGGCACCGGATCATGGCGGTCAACCTCAACGGGCCGTTTCATGTGTGCAAGGCCGCGCTGCCGCATCTGAAGCAGGCGGGAGCGGGGACGATCGTCAACATCTCGTCGGCGGCGGGATTGCGTCCTCTCGAACACAGGACGGCCTATTGCGCGTCGAAGGCGGGCCTGGTGATGTTCACCAAGACCCTGGCGGCCGACCTCGCCGGCGATGATATCCGCGCGAATGTCATCTGCCCGGGGATCGTCGATACTCCCCTGTTCCACGCCTCGTTCGAACAGGCGGCCGACCCACACGCCGAGCTGGCCCGGATCAAGGACCGCTATGTGATCAAACGGGCGGCGCGACCCGACGAGATCGCCGCGGCGGTGGTGTTTCTCTCCAGTGCGGAGTCGTCCTATATCACCGGCACGGCGCTTGCCGTCGACGGAGGGCGAAGCTTCCACTAACGCTGCGGGACTCGAGCTTGATTTTCCACGGTACAGCATGACGGCAAAGGCGGCGGAGCCGCAGATGATGGCGCGGTCCGCCGTTCTCACCACTCTGGGGCTGACGACGGCCGTGCAGGTGTTGAGCTCCTTCCTCGCTCTCGGGGTTCCGGTGCTCGCTCCGGCGATCGCCGCAGACCTGGCCATCGATCCAGACAGCATCGGCTATTATCCCGCCCTCATGTATTCCGCTGCCCTGGCGATCTGCATCATCGGCGATCCGCTGCTGTCACGGGCGCGGCCGATGTTGCGCAGCCTGATCTGCGTCGCCGTCAGCACCGTGGGGTTCGCCCTGCTGCTGGGGGCGAGCCTGCCCATCTTCATGGTGGCGGCCGTCCTGATCGGGGTCGGCTATGGTCCCGTCGTGCCGGCGACCTCACAGATCCTGTCGGCGCGGACGCCGAGCCGCTATGCGAACCTGATCTTCTCCCTGAAGCAGTCGGGGGCTCCGCTCGGGGGCGCCCTTGCCGGGCTCTCCCTTCCGCTTCTGGTGGGGCTGACCGGGGGGTGGTGGAGCACGGTCAGCATCGTCTCAGTCAGCTGTGCCGTCCTGCTGCTCTTGCTCGGGTCTTCGGTTCCGTGGCTCGACCGCGATGCCGTGCCGATCCGCTCCGCCGGCATGCTGGGACCCATCAAGGCGGTCACCGCGCTTCCCCCGCTCCGGCGCCTGGTGATCATGTCGTCCTCCTATGGCGCGATGCAGCTGTGCCTGGGCGCCTTCCTCACGGTCTATCTGGTGCATGCGGTCGAGCTCGATCTCGCCTCGGCCGGTTTCATCTTCGGCGTGAGCCAAGCCGCCAGCATCGTCGGGCGATTGTTCTGGGGCTATGTGGCGGACCGGTTCTTCTCGCCGCGGGCCGTCATGGCGTTTCTCGGCTTCGCCATGGCGGCGACCGCACTGGGCGTCGCGAGCTTTACGGCGGACTGGCCGATGGCCGCGGTCCTCGCGGTGGCCTTCCTCTATGGAGCCACCGCCATGGGGTGGAACGGGGTGCTCCTGGCCGAGGTGGCGCGATTGGCTCCGCCGGGGCAAATCGGCCGGCTGACAAGCGGCGTGATGAGCGCCAATTATGCCGGAGTGGTGGTGGGCCCGCTCCTGTTCACCGCCATCGCCGCGGCCGCAGACACGCAGCGGGCGGGGTTCATCGCCATGGGCGTCATCACCGCCCTGTGCGCTGCCTTCTCGCTGGTGAAGTCCGGTCAGCGCTGACCGAGGATACCGTATGGAGGTACGGGCGGTGAGGTCAGGAATAGGCTCCGTCGATCGGGAGATCCACGCCGGACACATAGCTGGCGGCTTCCGAGACCAGGAACTCGATGGCCGCCGCCACCTCGTCGGGAGAGCCCGGGCGGGCAATGGGATAGGCGGCGAGCATGCGGGCCCGCTCGGTTTCGGGCAGGGTATCGAACCGATCGCGGATGCGGGTGCCCGGATCGCCCAGGATCAGTCCGGGGGAGAGGGTGTTCACCGTGATGCCATGGGCAGCCACGTCCTTGGCAAGCTGCGCCGTGAAGCCGATGAGCGCGGCCTTGGCCGTCGCATAGGGCAGGCGGGCGGTGACGGTGGTGGGCACACCCTTCTCACCATAGGCGATGACGGAGGACAGGTTGACGATCCGACCGTAATTGCGCTCGCGCATGGTCGGCATGACGGCGCGGCAGAACAGGAAGGTGCTCTTGAGGTTGAGCTCGATCACATGATCCCAGACATCGATGTCGATGTCGTCGATCTGATAGGCTTTGCGGGGGCCCGCGCCGCCCGCAATATTCACCAGGATGTCGATGCGGCCGAACTTCGCCAGCACAGCGTCGACGCAGGCCGTGACATCGGCCGGCCGCGTCACATCCACGAGCTGCGTCATGATCTCGCCCGGCCCGCCGGCGAGCTTCCGGCCCGCGGTTTCCAGAGCATCGGAGTCGCGGTCGACAATGAGGACATCCACGTTCCGGGCGGTCAGTCTTGCGGCCGTGGCAAACCCGATGCCCCCCGCCCCACCCGTCACGATGGCTAATTGCTTCTCAGTCAACGCAGGACACCTCGCTGGTCACCAGGACGATGGTAGCGTATTTCAATTTCCGTGAATGAACAGATCTTTCAGGAGCGCCGGTCGCGGGGCAGGCAAGGATAACGCAGATGAGCTGGATGAATGGTGCGAAATGCGTGGTCATGCTGACCTTCGATTTCGATGCCGAAACGCTTTGGCTGGGCCGCGATGCCACCAATTGGGATCGGCCGGGCGTCCTCTCGCAAGGTGCCTATGGGGCAAGGGTGGGCGTGCCGCGGATCCTCGAGCTGCTGAAGGAGGAGGACCTGCCGGCCACGTTCTTCGTTCCCGGCTGGGTCGCGGAATTCCACCAGGAGAAGGTGGAGGCGATCGTCGCCGCGGGCCATGAGGTCGGACATCACGGCTATCTGCATGAGTGGATCGATCCCTCGGAGCCCGACCGGGAACGGGAAGCGATCGAGAAGGGGCTCGAGGCACTGAAGCGGATGGTGGGTGTGGTTCCCAAGGGATACCGATCACCGGCGGGCGAGACCGGCTATCACGTGGCGGAACTCCTGAAGGAGAAGGGCTTCCTCTATGACAGCTCCATGCTGGACGATGTCTTTCCCTATCGGATGACGCTGCGCGGCGGCATTCCGGGTGTCGTGGAGATCCCGTGGAGCTGGTCGCTCGACGATGCGCCCTATGCGTTGTTCAGCATCAAGAATCCGCGGCCGATCTTCACCAATGATCATATCCTGAAGGTCTGGAGCGACGAGTTCGATGCGATCTACCGGTGGGGCGGGATCGTCAATCTGGTGATGCATCCGCAGGTCACGGGACGACCCTCGCGGCTCGAGCTGCTGCGCCGCTTCATCCAGCACGCCCGGAGGTTTCCGGATGTTCACTTCGCCGAGGGGACCGAGGTGGCGGAGTGGTTCGTCGCGCAGGAGCCGCCGTTCGAGGCGAGGAAGATCCCCGTGCGCCCGACGCCGTGACGCAGGAGATCAGATCCCGCGCGGCCAGGCGCGGGGGCGCAGGCCGGCGTGAAACCAGGTGATCATGGAATAGATGTCGTAAATCGGCAGCCCGAGATCTTCGCGAAGAGCAGCCGCATAAGGCGGCATGTTGGTGCATTCCAGCACGATCGCACCGATCGTCGGGTCCCGCGACACGAGCGCGCGGCCGGCGTCGAGAATGTCCTGGCGCGCCAGATCGATGTCCAGATCCGTCTTCTCGGCCTTGATGAGGACGCGAAAGAACTCGCGGCCCTGCTCGGTGCCGGCGATCGGCGTGTCCGACGGTACGCCCGCGGCTGCCAGATGATCGGGCGTGAGGGTCGCCGCGCTTATGGTGATGATGCCCACGCGCTGGCCCGGGGGGAGGGTCGCCTGAATCCAGGGGACCTGCATCAATGCGGAGGTCGCCACGGGGACCCGGACATGGGCGGAAATCTCCCGCTGGAACAGAGACAGGAAGCCGCAATTGGTGGTGATGGCCTCGGCGCCCAGGGCGACCAGGCCCTCCGCGGCCTCCAAGAAGTCCGGGAGGAGGCCATGGCCTTGGCGGAGAACCACTTTTTCAGGGCTGGCACCGCGGACCACGCTGTACAAGACGGGAAACGGCCAGGTCTGCGCGTTGCCCATATCGCCGGGGATGCGCGGAAAGCGGGCATCCAGCATGAGAATGCCCAACGGGGCTCCATAGACGGCCTTGCCGCCCCGAGCCATGGAGGTGAGCGAGGATCCGGCGTGGTGGTCTGACATCTTGCTCCCCTCATCGCTGAGACCGGTCACACTCGGATCCGGTCGAGGCTTGGTGCGAGCTCAGCGGGCCGCGACCACGACGATCTCGACCAGAAGGTCGGGATCAGCGAGCTCGACCTTGCCGCAGCAGCGGGTGGGCGTCGCGCCCGGCACAACCCAAGCATCCCAGACCGCGTTCATGGCGGCGAAATGGTCCATGGTGCTGAGCCAGATCTGGGCGCTCAGCAGGCGGGATTTGTCGGAGCCGGTCGATGCCAGCAACGCGTCCACCTTGGCCAACGTCTGCCGGGTCTGCTCTGCGATATCGGCTGTCTTGTCGTCGGCGACCTGGCCGGCAAGGTAGATCGTATCGCCATGGACCACGGCGCGGCTGCGGCGCGTATTCTGATCGAATCGTTGGATGTCAGGCACAATTTTGCTCCGGGATCTGAGGCAGGCTCGGTTGCGATTACGACGCGGCCATGATGCGGCGACAGTGGTCGCGCGCCGCCGCGAGAAGATTGTCGCTGGCTTCCGGCGTGCGGAAGGCAGAATGGGCCGAAAGGGTCACGTTCTCAAGCCGCGTGAACGGATGGCCGGCCGGCAGAGGCTCGGTGTCGAAGACATCCATGGCGGCATGAGCGAGGGGGCCGTGCGTCAGCGCCTCGATCAAGGCCTCATCGTCGATCAAGGCGCCGCGCGCCGTGTTCACGAGAATGGCGCCGGGCTTCATAGCCTTCAGGCGCTCGCGGGACATGAAGCCCCGCGTCTCGTCGGTGAGGAGCAGATGGAGCGAGACGACATCGCTCTGAGCAAGCAGGTCCGGCACGTCCAGAAAGTCCACGCCGGGATGAGACCTGGGGGTGCGGTTCCAGGCCACGACCTTCATGCCGATGCCCAAAGCCAAGCGAGAACACTCAGTGGCAATGCCGCCGAAGCCGACCAGGCCCAGGGTCTTGCCGGTCAATTGCAGGCCGTTGGTGCGCAGCCACCGGCCTTCCCGGATCCCGCGATCCATAGTGGCCAGACCTTTGGCCGCCGCCCACATCAGAGAGATGGCGAATTCGGCGACGGCCGTGTCGCCGTAGCCTTTGATGGTGTGAACGGTGATGCCGATCGCCTGCAGTTCCTCGGGGTTCATGTAGCTGCGCGCGCCGGTGCCGAGGAACACCACATGGCGCAGGTCGGTGCATTTCTCCGCGATCTCCCGGGAGAGGGCGGTGTGATCGATGATCGCGACCGACGCACCCTTCAGCAGCTCCGGCAGAGAATCGGGCTTTATTCCGGGATCGCGATTGATGGAGAACTCAAGCCCCTCCAACTGAACGACCCGTTCGGCGACCGCCGCGAGAGTTTCATTGGCATCCACAAACACTACACGTAGCAAGATCACCTCGCGCAAACAGACGGACAACTTCCCCTCGAAGCGGAGCTGAGGATATCGCGGCGCAATACGAAGTTCAAAGAAGAATTACGACCTGTATACAGGAAAAGCCCGCGTTGCCAGTTTCAGGTGAAGGCCACTGCCGCAGCGCCCGTGGACAAGACACGCTCCAGTTCGCCCTGCACCCGCGACTTCAGGTCGCCATCCGACAAGCGGAGAATATCGGGGTCACGCTCGATCATGCCGTAGAGCCTCCCCCGCGCATATTGACGAACCGAGGCAGGCCGATCCGCGAGAAGGGCTGCGACCAGATCCTGGAACGCTGGGGTCAGCACCTGCTCATAGGCGATCCGTTCCTTGCCAAAGGAGAATTCCGCCCCCCGGGGCGCCTCATTCAGGCGGTGTCGGGCCGCTTCCGTGCGGGTGTCGTCAACCGCCCCATCGGATAGGACCACGCCATAGATCTCCTCGGCGGCAGCGGGGGTGACGAAGCTGTTGACCACGTCGTGGAGGACCTTGGCGGGTTCGCGATCGCGAGGCTCGCCATAGCCTCCGCCGCCGGGAGAATAGATGCGCACAACGTCGCCGCGTTCGAGCTTCAGGACCTCGATCTTGGAGATCTGGCGCTCCTTCGGCGTTCCGGGATCCAGGATGCAGGAGCCGAGCGTCCCCGCCTCCGCCCCTTTGCGGCCATAGGGGCGCAGCTTGAAGCGATCCATGCCGCGGGCCGTGACGATGGCCTCCGAGGCCAGGCATTTGAACTCCAGCACGACCCCGGTTCCGCCACGATACTGGCCTGCGGCGGCCTCATCCATGAGCATGTATTTGGTGACGAATACCGGGGCCTCGAGCTCGATGGATTCGGTCGGAACATTGCGCAGCGTGCCGGCCGAGAAGTTCACGCCGTCGATTCCATCCTTGATCGGCCGGGCGCCCGAGCCGCCCTGCATGGGCTGCAGAACGCTGACCATGTAATTGCCCGTGGACGGATCGAGATGGGAGAACAAGACGATCGCAACCTGGCCGGCGCCGGCTGCCGGTATGGCATCCGGCACGGCCTGGCTGAGCGCGCCGAGCACCGCGTCGGCAACCCGGTAACCCGTGGTGTGGCGGACGCCGGTCGCCGCGGTGGCGGTCGGATTGAGGACGCTGCCCGGCGGGGCCTTGACGGAGGTCGACCGCAAGATGCCGCGGTTCAGCGGCAGGCTCGGATCGGTGGTCCGCAGAAAGTTCACAATGGCGAGCACCAGCCACTGGTTGGGCCTGCCGAAGCTCGGGATGTTCAGAGCCGCCCGGACTTGCGGATCTGTGCCGCTGAAATCCAGAGTGACGCTGTCGCCGGCGACGATCAGCTTGACGTTGAGCCGCACATGGTAGGGCGAGACGTAGTCGACCTCGACATAATCATGGAAGTCGTATTCGCCGTCGGGGATCTTCGAGAGAATTTCGCGGGCGCGGCTCTCGCCGTAATCGAGCAGCGAATAGATGCCGTCATCCACCGCATCGAAGCCGTAACGGGAGACGAGATGGCCCATGCGGCGCTCGCAGATCGTCAGGGAGGCGAGGAGGGCGCGCATGTCGCCCCAGTTCTGCTCCGGAATGCGGCAGTTCGCGAGGATCAGGTCGCGCAGGCCCTCGTTGAGCACGCCGCGGCTGTAAAGCTTCGTGGGCGGGATGCAGATCCCTTCCTGATAACGGTCGAAGGCCGCCGGCGAGATGCTGCCAGGGACGAGGCCGCCCACGTCGGAGGAGTGCACGAAGCACCAGGCGAAACAGAGGAGCCTGTCTTCGTAGAAGAGCGGCTTGAACAGCATGATGTCGGGCATATGCGTGCACATGCCCTGGGTCGTCTTGGGGTCGTTGGTGACGATGATGTCGCCGGGCTCATAGGTGTCGATACAGGCGATCGCCGGCCCCATGTCGATGCCGATCATGTTGCCGACCCCGATGTTGCGGGGATGGCAGAAGATCTCGCCCTCCTTGGTGATCAGAGAGGTGTCGAAATCCCAGGTTTCCTTCACGAAGACAGTATAGGCGGCGCGATGGATGACATAGCCCATCTCTTCGACGATGCCGTTGAAATGATTGTTGAAGATTTCCAGCTGGACCTTGTCAGTCGACATGGGTGGCCTCCCCGACGAGATTTCCGTAACGATCGACATTCACCCGGAAGCCGGGCGTCACGAAGACGGTCGTGTCATATTGCTCGACGATGGCCGGACCATCGAAGGCGAAGCCCGGAGGCAGCTCTCCGCGCTGGTAGACTTTCGCTTTCCAGGTCGTTCCATCGAAATAGATGTCGCGCTCGCTCATGGAGGGCGGCGTGTCGGTCGAGACGGAGAAGTGAGCCATGCGCGGCTTCGGATTGACGCCGATCACGGTGACGCGAATGTCGAGAATCTCGACCTCCGCGGTCTCATCGGTGTAGCTGTAGACCTGCCGATAGAGCTCGTGGAATTTCTCGCGCAAGGCGGCCCCGCTCCGGTCGGCGACGATCGTGGGGGTGATGGTCACGGCGAGTTCGAAGGATTGGCCGACATAGCGCATTTCGGCGGTGCATTCGATCCGGCGCTCCAGGAATGCGAGGCCCAGCGTATCGAGCCAGGAACCGCCCTCGTGCGACAGTCTCTCCATGGCCTCCTCGATCTGCGCGAGCACGCTTTCGGGCGATTTGAGCTGCCGATGGATGGTCTGTACCAGGTCCTTGCGGACGTCGGCCGCCAGGGATCCGGCCGCGCATAGGGTGCCGGGATAGAGGGGGATCATCACCCGGCTGATGCCGACATCCTGCGCCAGCATGAAGGCATGGCAGGGACCGCCCCCGCCAAAGGCGAGGAGGGTGTAATCCTCATAGTCGATGCCCTTGCGCGCCAGCAGGGGCACCAGAGCCGAGTACATCTGCGACGTGGCCACCCGAAGCACCGCCTCGGCACTTTCGCGCATGCCGAGGCCGAGGCGCTTGCCCAACTCGGTCAGCGCGGCTTCGGCCAAGGACTGCTCCAGCGCCACCGTGCCGCCGAGAAAGGCTTTCGGATCGATGAGCCCGAGGCAGACATAGGCGTCGGTGACCGTGGGCTCCTTGCCGCCGCGGCCGTAGCACACGGGACCGGGGGCTGCTCCTGCGCTGCGCGGGCCGACCTTCAGGACACCGCTCGCATCCGTCCAGGCGATCGATCCGCCGCCCGCACCGATGGAGGTCACGTCGACGGCGGGCAGGATCACCGGCAGCCCGCCCACCTCGCTCTCGGTCGAGTAGCGGGGGGTTCCCTCGATGACGGCGACATCGGCGCTGGTGCCGCCCATGTCGAAGGTGATGAGGTGGTCGTGGCCGCTGGTGGCGCCGACAAAGGCCGCGCCGATCACGCCGGATGCGGGGCCCGACAGAAGGGTTTCAACCGGTCGCGCTCCCGCCTCCGAGGCGGGCATGATCCCGCCATTGGATTTGGTGGACAGAACCGGTGCGGCGATGCCCAGGCTGCGCACACCCGTCTCAAGGTCGCGAAAATAGCGCCGCATGCGCTGTCCGACATAGGCGTTCATGACGGCCGCAAGGGCGCGCTCATATTCGCGCATCTGAGGCCAGATGTCGGAGGAGACAGAGATGTAGACGCCGGGCGCCTCGGCCTCGAGAATGGCCCGGGCGACCTCTTCGTTGGCGCCGTTTCGATAGCTGTGAAGAAAGCAGATGGCGACCGCCTCGACGCCGCCGGCCAGGATCGCGCGCGCCGCAGCCCGCACCGCCTCCTCATCCACCGGCTTGAAGATCGTCCCATCGCTCAAGGAACGCTCCGGGATCTCGTAGGTCTCCGACCGCGGCACCAAGGGCGGGGAGACATCGGTGAAGAAGTTGAAGACATCCGGGATGCGATGTCTGCCGATATTCAAGATGTCGCGAAATCCCTCCGTGACGAGGAGCGCGGTCTTCAAGCCATTGCGCTGGATGATGGTGTTCACCGCAAGCGTGGTTCCGTGGATGAAGTATTTGACATTGGCGGGGTCGACCCCGAACTTCTCGGAGACCTCGCGGATACCGTTGAAAATCGCCTCTTCGGGCTTTGCCGGCGTCGACGACGTCTTCAGATTGCTGATCTCGCCCGTCGCATCATCCAGAACGTAGAAGTCCGTGAAGGTTCCGCCGATATCGATTCCCACCCTGTAATCCGTCATGGACCTTCCTCAAGCGTTGCGTCGGCCGGCTCTCAAGCGTGTGCGCCGATTGTTGCGGCGCAGCAGAGGATGGGATAGCGATATATTCTCCCGACATCATGAGTTATGCTCATGACCTCTCTAGAAGGGGTGCCTGTGTGAGCCTATGAGACGAAACATCCCGTCGCTGAGCGCCCTGCAGGCCTTCGAGAGTGCTGCCCGCCTCTCGAGCTTCACCCGCGCATCGGGGGAGCTCAACCTCACGCAAAGCGCGGTGAGCCGCCATGTGCGGGCCTTGGAGGAGGAGCTGGGTTGCCTGCTCTTCCACCGCTCGAAGCAACGTGTCTCGCTCACGGAGGCCGGACGCCAGTATCTCGACGGAATCACCGGCAGCCTGGACGCGATCGAAGCCTCGACCGCACGGCTCCGCGCGCGCGAGAAGAAGGACGGCGTCCTGACATTGGTCACGCTCCCGACCTTCGGCTCACGATGGCTCGCGCCCCGCCTGTCGGAATTTGCGCGCGATCATCCGGAGATCGACCTCAGGCTGAGCGTCAGGACGGATCTGGTCGGACTTCCCGCGACGGATTTCGATGCGGCGATCTTCTTCGGCCAGCCGACGGCACCCCACACCGTCTTCGACCTGCTGATCGGGGACGAATTGGTGCCGGTCTGCAGCCCCACACTGATCGAACCCGGGACAGGGTCCGACGATCTTGCGAGGCTGGCGACCTATCCGCTCCTCGAACTCGCCATTCCGGATGCCTGGCGAAAGCTGTTCAGCTCGGCGGGCCGACCGGAGCTGAGCGGTACGCCCGTCTCCCGCTACGAGTATTTCGCGCTCGGCATCCAGTCCGCCATTGCCGGCCTGGGGATCCTGCTCGTCCATCCCTTTCTGATCGCAGACGATCTGGCGGCCGGCCGGCTGGTCATCCCCTCGTCGCGAACCGTCCAGTCTGATTTCAATTACTACCTGACCTATCCGCGATCGCGGTCCGGGCAGGTGTCGATCCGGAAATTCCAGCGCTGGATCCTGCGGGAGGCCGCCGCAACCACCCAAGACTGCCACCTGCTCATGCAGAAAGCGGCGGTCTATGGCGACGGGCGCTGCTTGACGCAGAGCGGGGGGACGCCCAGCCTCTGACGGCCCGTGCCGAGCACGCGCTCGAGGGCGCATGCGACGATGAGCAAGGTTTCATCTTCGCCGTTGCGAGCCATGAGGTGGAGGCCGACAGGCATGCCCGTTGCGTCCAGGCCGACGGGCATGGTCAGGGCGCACAGATCGAGAAGATTGGCGGGGCTCATGTTACGCACCGCCATCCGGTTGATGCGCTTGTAGGTCTCGGGATCGAGCAGGGCGTCGATGGCAGGCGAGCTCATGGGCGACGTCGGACAGACGACGACATCGAAGGGAGCCAGCGTATGGTCGGCGGACCGACGCAACTGAGCGAGCTGCCGGCATCGTTTCAGATAGGTGATCGCGCTCATGTCCTCGCTCAGCCTCAGCTGCGCGCGGGCGCCGGGATGCAGGGTCTCGACCCATTCCGGCAGCTCCGATTGAAGGAATTCGCTGAACTCCACACCGGAGATCCCCCAGTCCCAATCCGGAGAGATGTCCCGCAGCGCCGCCACCTCCGGAAGCGAACATGCTTCGAGCTGCGCGCCCGCTTCACGCAACTCATCCAGGGCCGTCCCGGCCGCCTCCGCGATCCCCGGATCACAGTCGTTCCAGAAAAAGTCGTCGAGGACGCCGATGCGGAAGGCGGCGAGTTCGGCGTCGGCGCTACGGGCTGCAAAGCGCGAGGCCTCGAGATGCGGATCAAGGGCTGCGAAGGCGAATGCCGCGTCTTGGGCGGTGCGCGCCAGAAGTCCCGGTCCATGGAGATGAGGGCCCGGGGGCACGAGGCCCGCGCCCGACCATCGGCCATGGGTCAGCTTCACTCCGACGATGCCGGTCATGTTGGCCGGCTCGCGTGCGGAGCCGCCGGTGTCGCTGCCGAGGCCCAGCATCGCGGAGCCTTCGATCACGCTGATGGCGGCGCCCGTGGATGATCCGCCGGCCGGACGCGGCACGTGGGGGTCCCAGGGACTTCGCGGGGTGCCCCAATGAATGTTGTGGCCGCAGACACCGAAGCCGAGCTCCGAGGTGAGCGTCTTACCCATGAACAGGGCAATTTGCGATCGCAGGGAGGCTATGATCGGGCCGTCCTGCTCGAACTTGGCCGGCAGCCGTTTCGGCGAGCCGCCATAGGTCGGCAGACCGGTGACGCCGAAGAGGTCCTTGATCGAGACCGGAATGCCCTGCAGGAGCCCGTGCCGGTCTCCGCGCGAAAAGGCGTCATCGGCTGCGCGCGCCATTTCACGGGCGAGATCGGGAGCCCAGGAGAGATAAGCCTCCAAGCGGGACGAGGCTCGCGCCGCAATGGCGGCCTCGGCGAGGTCGGCGGTTGTGAGCCGGCCAGTCTCCAAGGCTTCGGCGATGGCTCTCAAGGGTGCTGTCGCGAGATCCATGGGGCCCCGCGGCCTATAACACCAATCGCGACCGCGAGAGGCGGTTGGCGATGATGATCAGGGAGGTCACCACGACGATCTGAATGGTCGAGGCGGCGGCGATCGTCGGGTCTCCCTGCCACTGGATGTCGGAGAAGATGTGCAAGGGCAGGGTGTTCGTGCTGGGGCCGGAGAGGAACAGGGCCACGTTGATGTCGCTGAAGGACAGGATGAAGGCGAACACGCCTCCCGAGACCAGGCTCGATCGGATGAGGGGAAGCGACACCTTCCAGAATGCCTGGACGCGATTGCAGCCCAGATTGACCGCTGCCTCCTCGATCGACGGATTGATGCCCGAAAGGCCCGCGACCACGATCCTGATGACGAAGGGGATGCCGATGAGCGTGTGACCGATGATCAGGGGAAACAGGGAGCCGTTCGACTCCAGCCGGGCGAAGAAGAGATAGAGGGCGGCGCCCAGCAGGATCCCCGGGATCAGCACCGGGATCATGAAGATCGATTCCAGAAGGGACTTGCCCATGAGGGTCAGGCGCGACAGGGCAATCGCCGTCAGCGTGCCGATCACGGTCGCCAGCACGGCCGAGATGGTGGCGAGGGGCAAGGTCACCAGGAACAGGGCGTTCACATATTCCGCCCGCGAGAAGAATTCGCGATACCAGGTCAGGGACGGGGTGAGCGGCGTGATGATGAAGCGGCTGGTCGGATTGAACGAGACGCCGATGACCACCAGCAGGGGCAGGACGATGAGAAGGAAGATCAGGTAGACGAAGGATTTGAGCAGCCAGCTGCGCGCCATCATTGGACCGTTCGCCTCCCGCGCATGATCGTCAGCAGAAGCGACATGGAGATCACGATGAGGATGATGAGGGCGATGGAGAGGCTGGAGGCGAAGGGCCAGTTGTAGGCGGTGATGACCTGATCGTAGATCTCGTTGCCGATCATGCGGCCGGCGCGGCCTCCGACCAGTGCCGCGGTCACTACGACGCTGATGGCGATGGAAAAGCAGAGGATCAGGCCGGATGTCAGGCCTGTGCGACTTAAGGGAACGATGACACGGAAGAAGGTCGAGACGGGCGAGGCTCCGAGATTGATCGAGGCCTCTTCGAGGCGGACCGAGATCTTCTCGATGGAGGCCATCAGGGGCAGCACCATCAACGGCAGAAGAAAGTGCACCAAGGCAATGACGACTGCGGCTTCGGTGTAGAGGATTGTGACATTACTCTCGATGCCGAGTGCGGCGAGGGCGCCGTTGAGCAATCCGTTGCGGCCGAGAATGACGATCCAGCCGAAGGAGCCGACGACCGCGCTGACCATCAGCGGCATGATGAGGATGAACATGCCGACGGCCAGTGCACGCCGCGAACAGCGGGCCAGGTAATAGGCGATCGGATAGCCGAGCAGGACGCAGCCCAAGGTCGCGGTCGCACCGATGCGCAGGGTGCGGATGGCGATGCCGCCGAAATAGGGCGTGAAGATCTGCCGGTAGTTGTCCAAAGTGAAGTCGGGGGTCCAGATCCGCACCGGCGAATAGGTGTAGACGCTCAGCAGCACCACGTTCGCCAAAGGCGCCGCCACGAAGACCATCAGCAACAGCGCATAGGGGCCGATGAGCCACAGCCAAGCGGGCACACGCGCGAGAGCGCCGGGCGCATCAGCTTGCGAGGAGATAGACATTCGCGGGCTCTATGCTCACGTTGATGGACTGGCCCAACAGGGGGCTGAATTCATCACCGGACTTCCGGACCACCAAAAGAGATTCGTTGCCGCCGATCAGAACGCGCAGCTGAATATCCTCGCCCAGATAGGTCAGGTCGCGGACTTCCGCTGGAAACAGATTTTCCTGGCGGGGCTCGCTCGCGGTCCGCGGAGCCAGCTTGATCCGTTCCGGTCGGATCAGCAGGGTGACGCTCTCCCTCGCGGGTGCGACCGGGGCCGCAGCCTGGACGATCAGACCGGTCCGCGTCGTCAGCTCCGCCATGCCGTCGGCGAAGCCCGTGACGCGAGCCTCAATGAGATTGGAAGCGCCGATGAATTCGGCGACGAAGCGAGAGGCGGGCTTCAGATAGATCTCTTCCGGCGTGCCCACCTGCTCGATGCGGCCCTGCGACAGAACCGCGATGCGGTCGGACAAAGCCAGGGCCTCGGTCTGGTCGTGGGTGACGAAGAGCGTGGTCTTCTTCAGACGCCTTTGCAGGCTGCGCAGCTCCTCGCGCATCTGAACCCTGAGCTTCAGATCGAGGGCGGAAAGCGGCTCATCGAGCAGTAGGAGCGGCGGCTCCATGATCAGAGACCGTGCCAGCGCGATCCGCTGCTGCTGGCCCCCGGACAGCTGGTTCGGCATCCGGTCGCCGAAACTCGTCAGGCCCACGAGATCCAGCGCCGCCTTGGTCCGCCGCTTGATTTCCAGTTTCGCGACCCGCTGCAGCTCAAGGCCGAAGGCCACGTTCTCGGCCACGGTCAAATGGGGAAACAGGGCCGGTGTCTGGAAGACCAGGCCAACACCGCGCTTATGCGGCGGCACGCGCTCGATCCTGCGTCCGCCGAGGACGATCGATCCGGCGTCCACAGTCTCAAAACCGGCGATGCATCTCAGGGCCGTGGTCTTGCCACAGCCGCTGGGACCGAGAAAGGACAGGAACTCACCGTCCATGATGGAGAAGGACAGAGGCCCAACCGCCACGTCCTTGGTGTATTGGCGGACCAGACCAGTGACTTCGAGCCGTGGCGTCCCCGGCGCCACACCAGGCTCGCTGTGCGAGGCCGCCTGCTGGGTGAGCATCGGCGCGCTCCTCACATCACGGGCCCTGGCGTGAGCGGCCCGGCCTCCGGTTCTGCCCATCCCGGCCTCGGAGAGATTGATCTGATCAGCCGAGGACCTCCTCGTTCCACCGCTTCAGATATTCAGCCTTGTGCTGCACGACCTTGGGCCAGTCCAGCTTGACCGTCTTGGCAAGCTGGGCCTCGGTCACCTTGATGCTGTCGAGCTCAGGGGGCAGCACAGCCTTGCTGTTGGTTGGCGGATACAGGTTCCAGGTCGAGAACTCGACTTGGAGCTTTGGATCGAGGGAGAGGTTGACGAAGCGGTTGGCGGCCTCTTCATAGGGCGTGCCCTTGAGGATCAGGAAGCCCGTGCCGAGTGCCAAGGTGCCGGGCACGGTGGCAAATTTCGTGGGCACGCCGGACTTAGCGAGCTGCGCCGAGATGCCGTTCCAGAAGGGATTGATCACAATCTCACCCTGGCTGAACAGCTTTCTACCGTGATCGGCATTCTCGACGATGATGGCCTTGTTCTTCTTGACGACGTCGGCCACGAACTTCATGCCCGGGTCGATATTGTCCTCGTTGCCGCCGAGAGCCTTGTTCACCCCGTGCAACCAGTACATCCCGTACCAGCCATAGGCGGGAATGCCGACCCGGCCGCTGTATTCGGGCTTCATCAGATCTTCGAAGCTGCCCGGCTCCGCGGCGATCTCCTTGGAGTTCCAGACCAGTCCGAACAGAAGGAAATTCGTAGACGCATACTCATTGCCCATCTTCGCGTTGTCGTAGACATCCGCATAGTTCGGCATGAGAGACGGGTTGTAGGGAAGAACGAGCCCCGCCTCTTTGAGCATGACCACTTCCGCCTCGCCGTGATTGCTCACGTCATAGGGGGTGTTGCCATTGGCTGCGATGATCTTGGAGGCGGTGATCGTCTCCAGCTGAAACGCATGGGTCGGGGTCACATTCGCCAGCTTGGCGAAGTCACCGCCCTTGACGAAGATCTCTTCCTGATGCTCGCCCCAGGAGCCACCAGTCGTTGCCCAGACAAAGTCCCTCGCGGCATGAGCCGGGGTCAATCTTCCCGCTTCCATCAGCGCAATGGTTGCTGATGTCATTCCGAACAACTTCATGATCTCTCGACGCGAGAACTTGTTCATTACTTCCTCCAGAGCAGCAGGAACAGCATCGCTCGATTCGTAGCGGAGCCTCGGAGAGGGTGCAACAATCCTGAAGATCGCCCTGGGTACCGATCTGCATACAATTTATGCACGGCATGCCGCGTTCCGCATCGTCGTGATGCATCCGAATGCAAAGGAGCTGGAATCCGGGTGAAAAGGGCCGGGACGGTGGTGCACGCCGCGACAACGAGTCCCAGGTGGCGCCGGAAAGCTCGGTGGAACGCTGCTCTGAAAAGGGCCGGATTGAGGATGCTAGCGGGTCGAGCCCAGCAGATCCGCCGTGCTGGGCCTTTCGGGGGCGGAGGCCATATAGATCTGGGCATAGCCCTCTTTGATGGCAGAGGTGATCTCGTCGAGGCGGCGATCGATATGCTTTTCGAGGGTGGCGACGCAGACCGTCTCCTTACGCGCCAGGAGGGCGGTGAGGATCTTGCGATGCTCCGCCTGGGTCTTTCGCCGGTCGCCGCGGTCCATGTCGATCCACCGGACGAAGCGAATGCGCGCATTGATATTCTGCAGAACACGGAGCATTTCGACGTTCTCGGACATGGCCATCAGGCGCTCGTGGAAGATCTCGTCCAACTCGACCAATTCGACGATCGAGCGGCCGCCGGCATCGGGGCCCGTCTCGTCGAGGAAGGCGATGAGGTCGGTGATGTCGGCCTTAGAGGCGCGATGCAGAGCGAGCTTGATTGCCGCCACCTCGATCGCCTTGCGGAACTCGTAGAGATCAAAGATCTCGCGGGCATCGAGCTCGCGGCAGAAAAAGCCCTTGCCGGGGTTGAAACGAAGAAAGCCTTCGGTGGCCAGCCGGTTCAGCGCCTCACGCAAGGGGGTACGGCTGACCCCGAGCTTGCGCGCGATCGTCACCTCGTTCAACCGCTCGCCCGGCTTGAACTCAAAGCCTATGGCCATGGATTTGAGCAGGCCGTAGGTCCGATCGACGGTGCTGTCCCAATTGCCTTCCATGGAGATCCTCAGTGTGTGCAGCCGCAAACTCGGGCAGTGTATTCCGATGTAGCATCGCCTGCTGCATTCCGCCATGCGCTGTAAGCACTAGCTGAGTGCCGAGAGGATCCGTTCGGCCTGGGCTTGCGCAGAGGCGGCACCGACATTCTCGATGGTCGCATGCGTCAGCGCCCGAAGTGCCGCGATGGTGCACTCCGTAAACCAGATCGTGCCGTCGGCATCCATCCCCTCGATACCGTCCCAAGGCAGCGACGCCTCGTTGGTGGCCACGGCCTGTTCTCGAGTCCAGGGATGGGGATCGAGCGTGATCCGCCCCTTGTCGACGATCACGGGATAGCCGCCCACGAGATCGAAAATGCCAGGCAGATGGATCTTCGTGGGGCTCGACGCGGTGAGGGCGCGAAATCCGGCCACCGCCGCAGACGCCGTCACCCTGTTGAAGTGAAGATCATAGGGAAAGGGGAACGGCTCGCGAAGGGCTGAATGGCCGAGGGCTGTGTGGTCCTGACCGCCCGCCCGGACATCGAGGAGGTAGGGGGGCAGCTCGTCGGGAGGTGCCTCCGAGAACACCCAATATTCAAAGGCGTGCTGGGCGACGAGGCGGATCTCAAGAGCACTGGGCGGTTGGGCAAGCTTCCGGGCAACCAGGGCCTGGATCTTCGCGATCGGCTCCTGGATGTTGCCTATGCCGCAGGTGGGGCCCAGGCCTGTGCGGGCAAGACAGGGATTCACGACGTCGGGAAACGAGGCCGCCACCCAGACCGCTCCGATCCCGGCTTCGCCGATGCGATCGCGCAATTGTGCCGTCGGGGCCAGATGCATGCTGGCAAAGCCTGCGAAGGGGACGTCCGTTGCGACCGGACCGCAATCGGCGAGTTTCCACCACGGCAGCAAGGAGGGGGCGGAGAAGATGATGTCCGGATCGAGCGCCCGCAGCTGTCGGGCACTGCCAGGATCGTTCAGATCGAAGGCGATGGCTTCGAAACGGGGGAAGAAGCCGTCAATGCCACACCCCACCAAGGCATTGTTGATCTTCGCAAGAGCCTTCTCCGGCGACCGGCTGCCGACGACGATCCGATCGAAGATCCCGCTGCGGCCCGTCGCTTCAAGAACATGGGTGCTGAGTTCACCCAGGGAAACAATAAAGAGCGTATCCGTCATTGAGGCTCCCGCAGTCAGGTCCGTGCTTCGCATCGTGGGGTGAGGCAAGAGCCAAGAGAGCAACGGCGCCGCTCTGCTTGTCAACCAAGTCATGTCTGCCATCGTGCGGTGCCCCGCAAGTAAAGGCGATGGTGAATCGTCGAGGACGGCGCTGAAAGGCAAAGGGAACGGAGGGGCAGGGGAGCTGTTTCAGGAGATCTATTGCGATCCATCTCGCCGTTGCGAAGGGGCCCGGCATTCCAAGGGTACAAGTCTGGAGGGAGCCAGAGGATCGGATTTCGATATCTTTCCAAGATCGTGCCGCTGGGTCTAGTCTGATGGGGCCGCGGGGAGGAGCCCTCATGAACATCGTCCTTGCCAAGACGTTCCTCGAACTGCTGAACGCCCGCAACTTCAACAAGGCGGCGGACCGACTTTGCGTCACGCAATCCACGGTAACCGTCAGGATCGCCGCCCTGGAGGAGCAACTCGGACAGCAGCTCTTCACGCGTGACAAATCGGGCGTCGAGCTGACGGTCGCGGGGCGAAAGTTCCAGCCTTACGCGGAGCTCCTGTTGCAGACCTGGCAGCATGCCCGCCAGGAGTTGGCGCTTTCCGACAGCCAGTCGGTGATGTTCTCAGTGGGGATCAACAGCGCCTTGTGGGAGGGCTTTGCCGGACCGTGGCTCCTGGAGTTGCAGAAGGCGCAGCCCAATGTGGCGCTGAACGTGGATGTGGGCGCCTCATCGGGGCTGCTGGAAAAGCTCGCGCAGGGTTTCCTCGATGCCGCCCTGCTCTATGAACCCAATCCCCGCAAGGACATCGTCATCCACGAGCTGATGGATGAGGATTTCATTCTCGTGTCCACCTATCCGCGGCGGGCCGAGCGCTGGAACCCCCATTATGTCTATGTGCAGTGGGGGGAGGACTTCCAGCATCAACACAGAGCCATCATGCCGAATGAAATCACCCCGCCGGTGAGCTTCACCGATGGCAGGATCGCCCTCGACTTCATTCTCGCCCGGGGTGGGTCGGGATATTTCCCGCTGCGACAGATCCGCGAATTGCTGGATGAGGAAAAGCTCTTCGTCGTCGAGGACGCAGGCTTCATGACCCGCCGGATCTATATCGCCCATACGGAGGCGCTGCATCAGCAGGACTGGTTCGCGGAAGCCATGGACAGCCTCTTGCGCCACCGGGACGGCATCCAGCTGCAGCATGACAGCTTCCGACAGGCGATCCACGCCTGAGTTCGCGACTTATTGGCTTTTCCGATCGCGTTGATGACATCTTTTCATTGTACGCACGCGTTCGGCCCGTGCAAGGAATTGGACACAATATCGGTCGCCTGATCTGGTGATCTTCTTGTCTCTAACCCTTAGGACGGGCAAGATTGATGAATTCATTGACAACATACGAAGACAATCTTGCGTATTCAAAGTCACTGCGCTTTGGGACCCAAGCTTTTATCGGCGGCAAGTTCGTCAATTCGCTCTCGGGCAAGACATTCGAGACGGTTTCTCCTATTTCCGGCAAGGTGATCGCCAGCGTAGCGGAGACCGACAAAGAGGATGTCGATCTCGCGGTCGCGGCTGCGCGCAAGGCCTTCGACACGGGGGTGTGGCGCAACATGGCCCCGGCCCGACGCAAGGCCATCATGTTGAAATGGGCCGATCTCATGGAGAAAAATGCCCGTGAGCTCGCCCTGCTCGATGTGCTCGACATGGGAAAACCGATCAAGGACGCGCTGACCATCGACCTGCCCGGTTCCGTCAACTGCTACCGCTGGTATGCGGAAGCCATCGACAAGATCTATGACGAGATCTGTCCGAGCGATCCGGGCCGCATGGTGCTGGTGATGCGGGAGCCGCTGGGCGTCGTCGCCTGCGTCGTGCCGTGGAACTTTCCCATGATGATGACGTCCTGGAAGGTCGCGCCGGCCCTGATCACCGGCAACTCCATCATCCTGAAGCCCGCCGAGCAGTCGCCGTTGAGCGCGATCCGCATCGCGGAGCTTGCCGCGGAGGCGGGCATTCCAGAGGGTGTGTTCAACGTCCTGCCCGGCTACGGCCCCACGACCGGGCAAGCGCTGGGACGCCACCCGGACGTCGACTGCATCGCCTTCACGGGTTCGACCGAAGTCGGCAAGCTGTTCATGAAGTATTCGGCCGAGTCCAACATGAAGGCCGTCAATCTCGAATGTGGCGGCAAGAGCCCGCATATCATCATGAGTGACGCGCCGGATGTGAACGCCGCAGCGACGGCAGCGGCATGGGCCGTGTTCTTCAACCAGGGCCAGGCCTGCAATGCCGGCACGAGGTTGCTGGTGGAGGCCTCGGTCAAGGACCAGGTGCTCGAAAAGATCGTCTCGATCGGCCAGTCGATCACCGTCGGCGATCCGCTCGATCCGGCCAGCCAGATGGGCGCGGTCGTGGACGACACGCAGATGAACCGCATCCTCGGCTATATCGATGACGGCAAGGCCGCGGGCGCCAAGATCGTGCTTGGCGGCGAGAGGCGGCGGGAGGAGTCGGGCGGCTTCTACATCGCGCCCACCGTCTTCGACGGCGTCGACAATGGCATGCGCATCGCCCAGGAAGAGATCTTCGGCCCGGTCATGTCGACGATCTCGTTCAAGGATACGGACGAGGCCATCCGGATCGCCAATGACACGGTCTACGGGCTCTATGCGGCGGTCTGGACCAAGGACATCAACAAGGCCTTCAAGGTGGTGCGCGGCGTCAGGGCGGGGGCCGTGAACGTGAACACCTATTCCGGCGGCGACATCACCACGCCCTTCGGCGGCTTCAAGCAGTCGGGCCAGGGTCGCGACAAGTCGCTGCATGCGATGGAGAAATATACCGCACTGAAGGCGTCCTGCATCGTCCTTTCCTGAGGACTTCAGACACAGCCAGAGCCGGCCAGCCGAATAGGGTTGCGGAGCATGGACCGCGGCCGACGGGAGAGGCTTGCCGGCTCGCAGCAGAAATACGCAGTCGATCGAGGTGAGTCGATGCTGATTGACACAGAATTTCCCAATGCCCGGGAGGGCGTCTTCGTGCCGCCGGGCTTTGCGACACCGGACGAGATGATCGACATCGTCAAGTTCTGCGAAGACATGGGATACAACGCCCTGTGGGGCACGGATTTCATCACCCCGACACCCATGTACGGGATCCCCGAGGGCGAGAAGCCCGACTGGTACGAACCGCTGATCTCCATCGCCTTCTGCGCGGCGCATACCTCCCGGATCAAGCTCGGAACGGGCCTCATCCTGGCGCCCTTCCGCGAGCCGGTGATCCTGGCCAAGCAGGTGGCCGCCATCGATCAATTCAGCAAGGGGCGGATGCTGCTGGGACTCGGGCTCGGCATGTGCCGGGACGAATTCGAGGCGCTGAACCCGCGGCGGCCCAAGGCGCATCGAGGCAACATGATGGAGGAGTCCATCGAGCTCCTTCAGCGCTTCTTCAGCGACGAGCCGAGCGTCACGCATGAGGGCGAGTATTATGCCGTCAAGGGCGTGAGCCTCTATCCGAAACCCGTACAGAAGCCGATGCCGATCTACGTCCCGTTGCGGGCGGAGGGCGCGCTCGACCGCATCGCCCGCTTCGGCCTGGGCGTGACCGCCCCCTTCGCCATCCTGCCGGATCGGCTCAAGGCCCTCGAGCCGCATCTGGAGAAATACGGCCGCAGCCGCGCCGACGTCGATGCCATCGCGGAGGCCGAGGTCTTCTTCGGCAAGACCCGGGAAGACGCCATCGCCCGCTACCAGACCACCCGCCACGGGCAGTTCCGCCTCAAGCGGCAGCCGCTGGAGGCCTTCCTCGCCCACAATTTCGTCGGCACGGTGGACGACGTGCTGGAGGGGATGATGCGGGTGAAGGAGGCCGGGATCGAGCATTTCAACATTCTGCATGTCCCCGGCGATACCATCGCGGCGCGCAAGGAGCTGCTGCAGACATTCTCCGAAGAGATCATGCCGAAAATGGCATGAGGCCCCCATTCCCAACCTGATGAAGGACTTTCGCGATGATCTATGAAATGCGCCGCTACGATGCCTTTCCGGGCAAGATGGCAAACTTGCACGAGCTGATGGAGACCCTGGCGATCCCGGTGTTCAAACGTCTCGGCATGACCGTGGTCGGCTGTTGGAACCCGGCGGTGGGCGATGACGAGAACGCGCTCATGTATCTTCTCGCCTATCCCGACATGGGGGCTCGCCAGAAGGCCTGGGACAGCTTCTGGGTCGATCCGGAATGGACGAAGGGACGGGCCGAGCTCGCCGCCAAGTTCGGCGGGCCGATCGTGGCCAAGAGCAACAGCGTGTTCCTGAAGCCGGCGGCCTATTCCGCGCTGAAGTGAGATTGGACTGAACAGGCCGGGAGACAGAGGCGTGTCGATCAAACTCGGATACAAGGCGTCGGCCGAACAGTTCGGACCGACGGAGCTGCTGGATTATGCAGTGCTGGCGGAACAAGCGGGATTTGAGTCGGTGTTCATCAGCGACCATTTCCAGCCCTGGCGCCATACAGGCGGACATGCCCCCTTCTCCTTTGCCTGGCTGGGGGCTCTTGGGGCGAAGACCTCGCGGATCGTCATGGGCACCAGCGTCATGACGCCCACCTTCCGCTATCATCCCTCCATCGTCGCCCATTGCTTCGGCACATTGGGGGCGATGTTTCCGGGGCGGGTCATCCTCGGGGTCGGGACGGGTGAATCCCTCAACGAGGTGCCGGCGACTCGCATGGAGTGGCCCGAGCTGAAGGAGCGCTTCGCCCGCCTGCGAGAGTCGATCGACCTCATCCGCCGGCTCTGGACCGAGGATCGGCTCACCTTCGAAGGCGAATACTACAAGACCGAGAAGGCGACGATCTACGACCGCCCGGACCGTCTGGTGCCGATCTACATCGCCGGGGCCGGGCCGATGATCGCCAAATATTCCGGCCGGGTGGCGGATGGCTTCATCTGCACCAGCGGCAAGGCGATGGAGCTCTATCGCGATACGCTCCTGCCCAATGTGGAGGCCGGCCTCGATGCTGCAGGACGTCCCCATGACGCGATCGACCGCATGATCGAGATGAAGGTCTCCTTCGACACCGATCGCCAGAAGGCCATGGAGGACACGAAGTTCTGGGCGGCCCTGGCGCTGTCGCAGGAAGAGAAGATGTCGGTGGAAGATCCCCTCGAGATGGAGCGGCTGGCCGACGCGCTGCCCGTGGAAAGAGCTGCACGCCGCTGGATCGTCTCGAACGATCCCGACGAGCATGTCGAGAAGATCCGCCCCTATGTGGAACTCGGCTTCCGGCATCTCGTGTTCCATGCACCCGGACCGGACCAGGCCCGATTCATCAAGCTCTATTCGGAGCAGGTGTTCCCCAAGCTCCGGAAAGCCTTCGGATAGCCGAGGAGCGGGCACCGCCATGGTCTCGAACCGCACGATCTGGGCCGTTGTCGCCTTCAAGGGCTTCGCTACCGCCAAGCAGCGGCTGTCTCCCGTCTTCTCAAGCCGCTTCCGGGAGGCGCTGTCCCGCGCCATGCTGGAGGATGTCCTGACGATGCTGCGCGGGGTGCCTGGACTGGCCGGGGTGATGGTGGCCACGCCGGACCGGGCGGCGGCCGACATCGCCCATGGTCATGGTGCCGCCGTGATCGAGGACAGTCCCGGCCAAGACTATGCCGGTGCCGTGACCGAAGCGGCACAGCATCTGGCGACACAGAACAGCGACGGCCTCCTCTGCCTCCCCGCCGACGTGCCGGCGGCCACCGCCGCCGAGGTGACGCGCCTGCTGGCGGGCCATCCGGAGGGGCCGGGATATTCCATCGTGCCCGCCCATGACAGGCGGGGAACGAACGCGATCCTGGTGACGCCCCCTGCTGGCGTGCCCTTCAGTTTCGGCCCCGACAGCTTCCTCCGCCATCTCGCCCTGGCGCGGCAGGCGGGCCTGGACCCCCGGATCGCGATCCTGTCCGGCATCGGCCGCGACCTGGACACAGCGGAGGACTGCCACGCTTTGCTGGCGATGCTGCCGCCCGGCCGCACGCTCGATCTGCTTCAGCAGTCGCGCCTCGATCTGGGCGCACGAGCCCAGCGGACCGCATCATGACGCGCACCTGCTTCCCGCGACTGTCCGATGCCGAGGCGCGCTCTCTGGCGGATCATGGCGACTTGCGGGCGATGATGCGTGCGGCTGCCGAGCGGCGCGATGCCGGCCATGGAGACATCGTCTCCTACTCGCGTAAGGTCTTCATCCCGCTCACCCATCTCTGCCGGGATGTCTGCCATTACTGCACCTTCGCACAACCGCCGCAGAAGGGGCAGGAGGCCTTCCTTACACCGGAGCAAGTGCTTGCGATCGCCCGGGCCGGCGCGGCGGCCGGCTGCAAGGAGGCCCTGTTCACGCTGGGCGACAAGCCGGAACTCCGCTATCGCCTCGCCCGCGACGAACTCGCCCGGCTCGGGCATGCCGATACGCTGTCCTATCTCGCCGCAATGGCGGAGCTGGTTCTGCAGGAGACCGGGCTGCTGCCGCATCTCAATCCCGGCATCATGACGCCGACGGATCTCGCCCGGCTGAGGCCGGTGTCGATCTCCATGGGACTCATGCTGGAGGCCAGCGCGGAGCGCCTGGGCCGGCGCGGCGGGCCGCATCACGGGTCCCCGGACAAGCAGCCCCTGGTGCGCCTGCGGACGATCGACGATGCGGGCCGGGCACGGATTCCCTTCACCTCGGGGATCCTCATAGGCATCGGCGAGACGCGAGCGGAGCGGATCGAGGCGCTGCTGGCGCTGCGGGCGAGCCACGAGGCCCATGGCCATCTCCAGGAGATCATCATCCAGAACTTCCGGGCCAAGCCCGGGACCCGAATGGCCGATGCGCCGGAGCCGAGCGCCGAGGAGCATCTGTGGACCGTGGCCGCGGCGCGGATGATCTTCGAGCCCGCCATGACCATCCAGGCGCCGCCGAACCTCAGCACGGGCAGCCTGGCCGACCTGATCGATGCCGGCATCAACGACTGGGGCGGCGTTTCGCCGGTGACCATCGATCATGTCAATCCGGAAGCGCCCTGGCCCCATCTCGACGCGCTGGCGCGGCAGACCGCCGAGGCCGGCAAGGTCCTGACGGAGCGGCTCGCGCTCTATCCGGCTTACGTCCATGAGGCCGAGGCCTGGGTCGATGGGAGGCTCAGGCGGCCGCTTCTCGAGCATTCGGATGCTCAAGGCTTCGCCCGGCTCGGGCAGTGGACGCCCGGGAGCCTGACCGAACATGACGGCATGGAACCGGACTGGGCTGTCCGCCATGTCGCCACGCCAGCCAGGCGGCAGATCGATCGCGCGATCTCGCGCGCCGAACAGGGGGCCGTTCTCGATGAGCCCGAACTCGTCGCCTTGTTCGGCGCGCGCGGGGAGGACTTCCATCGCGTCTGCGCCGCGGCGGACGGCCTGAGGCGTGCGGCCTGCGGCGACGACGTCACCTATGTCGTCACCCGCAACATCAACTACACGAACATCTGCTCCTTCAAATGCCAGTTCTGCGCCTTCTCGAAGGGCAAGCTCAGCGAGAACCTGCGCGGACGTCCCTATGATCTGGGGCTCGACGAGATCCAGCGGCGGGTCGTGGAGGCCTGGAGCCGAGGCGCCACCGAGGTCTGTCTCCAAGGCGGCATCCATCCGGCCTATACGGGCGAGACCTATCTGGCGATCTTGCGGGCGGTGAAGGACGCCGCACCGGACATGCATGTCCATGCCTTCTCGCCGCTGGAGGTCTTCCAGGGCGCCGCCACGCTGGGAGTTCCGGTCCGGGAGTTCCTGAAGCGGTTGAAAGATGAGGGCCTCGGCAGCCTGCCCGGAACCGCTGCGGAAATCCTGGACGATTCGGTGCGCGCCGTCATCTGCCCGGACAAGATCACAACGGAGGAATGGCTCGCGGTGATGAGGGAGGCCCATGCCCTGGGCCTGCGTTCGACCTCCACCATCATGTTCGGCCATGTGGACCGCCACGAGCACTGGGCTCGGCATCTGCTGAGGCTGCGGAGTTTGCAGGACGAGACCGGCGGCTTCACGGAGTTCGTGCCGCTGCCCTTCGTGCCCATGGAAACGCCGATCTACCTGAAGGGGCGCTCGCGGCGCGGGGCCACGCTGCGCGAAGCCATCCTCATGCATGCCGTGGCCCGGCTCGCCCTGCACCGGTCGATCGCCAACATCCAGGTGTCCTGGGTCAAGATGGGCGTAGAGGGTGCCCGAGCCTGCCTCCAGGCCGGCGCCAACGACCTCGGCGGAACGCTTATGAACGAGACCATATCGCGCGCCGCCGGCGCCTCCCACGGCCAGGAAATGACCCCCGCAGCCCTCCAGCACATCGCCGCCAGTCTCGGGCGCCGCGCCTGGCAACGCACCACTCTCTACGGCACGGCTTCCGAGGAACGGTGTGCCGCCGCCGGCGTCGCGCCTGAGCTCGAGGCGCTCCAATTACGCCCGGCCGAGAAATCAGCAGAGGCATGGATCGAATTCTTCCATCATGACGATAAAAATTCATCGTTTTCAATGGAGGGGATGGGTTCCTAGACTGTGTTCCGGAGGCTGTAACGCCAAGTGGAAAAGGCGTTTTCTCCATGCGCTTCACTAAAACACCGCACCTCGGGAAGTGGAGGAAACAAGAAGCGCGTGGAGCCATAAACTTCAACAAACGGGTTCATTCCTGAACAAACAAAGATGGGGTGGTCATATGACAAAGGATAAGGGGAAAACCGAGTTTTTACTGTCACGGCGGGCGGCGCTGCAGGGAATTGGCGCCTCGATTCCGGCCATGGCATTGGGGAGCGCGTTCGGTGCGCTGCCGGTCCTGGCGCAGGAGGCGAAAGGACCCATCAACTTCATGACCTGGGGCGGAAATTTCGGTAAAGGCATCCGCGTCGCCTTCTCCGAGCCCTTCCAGAAGGAGACCGGCTTCGAGATCAAGGACATCACGCCGTTCAACCTGGGGAAATTCCAGACGGCGATGCGCCACGGCAATCCGGAAGGCTATGACCTCGCCTGGTTCAACGACGAAGTGGACCCCGCCCTGATGGGCGCCCAGGGCATGCTCGAGGAACTCGACTACAGCCAGATGCCCAATGCCAAGAACGCCATCGCCGGCGCGCGCCAGAAATTCGGCGCGGCGCCCTATGTGACGATCTACCCCATGAGCTACAATACGAAGGCGTTCGGCGGCAAGGCGCCGACGGGATGGAAAGACTTCTGGGACATCGAGGGCTTTAAGGGCCCGCGCTCGCTGGGGACCTGGGTCTGTGGCGTGCTGGAAGCCGCGCTCATGGCCGACGGGGTCGCCCCGGACAAGCTCTATCCGCTCGATGAGGACCGGGCGTTCAAGATGCTGGACAAGATCAAGCCGCATATCCGCGTCTTCCACGACACCCAGGCCAATGACGCCGTGCAGCAGATGCTGGAGCAGGGCGAAGTGGTGATGGTCCTGACCTGGGGCAGCGACACCGTCATGGCGCATATGGACGGCCGGCCGATCGACGTCGTCTATGATGAGGGCTTCTATTTCAGTCCGCTGGTAGGCATCGCCAAAGGCTCGAAATATGTGAAGGAGTGTCACCAATACCTGGACAGCTTCTTCGATCCGAAAAAGGAACTCGCCTTCATCAATGCCTGGCCCACATCGCCGGCCAATACCGCCGTGCTGGAGTTGATGACGCCGGAGCAGAAGCAGGCCGTGGCGACGGGGCATCTCGACAAGATGATCAATTTCAACGTCGCGTACTATTCCGAGCATCGTGCTCGGCTACAGCAGAAATACGACAGCTGGCGTATTCTTTAGGGCTCGATCCGGATCGGGGCAGGGTGCACAGTGCATCTGCCCCGTCCCGAAATGATCTCGGAGCATAGTGATGCCTGAAGCGGCTCCCGTGCCGGAGGCCACCGCAATGGCCGGCGCTTCCATTCAGATCAGCAACCTCGAAAAGAGGTTCGGTCACGTCAATGCCGTCCGTAATTTCAGCGTCGACATCTCACGCGGTGAATTCATCTCCGTGCTCGGCGCTTCGGGCAGCGGCAAGACCACCGTGCTGCGGATGATAGCAGGGCTCGAGGATCCCAGTGGCGGGCATATCCTGATCGACGGGAAGGACGCGACCGAATTGCCGCCGGAGGCGCGCGACATCGGCCTGGTGTTTCAGGACTATGCGCTGTTCCCGCATATGAGTGTGCGGGAGAATATCGGCTTTCCGCTGCAAATGCGGGGGCGCAGGAAGTCGGACATCGCCGCGGAGGTGGAGACCATCCTCGCCTTGGTGGGAGCATCGCAGCTTGCCGACCGCAAGCCGAGCCAGCTCTCGGGCGGCCAGCAGCAACGTGTCGCGCTGGCGCGGGCATTGGTGTTCAAGCCGAAGCTGCTGCTGCTGGACGAGCCCTTGTCCGCGCTCGATAAGAATTTGCGCGAGCACATGAAGGCGGAGATCAAATCGCTGCATCGGCGCACGGGCGTCACGGTGATGTATGTGACCCACGACCAGTCCGAGGCGCTCGCCCTCTCCGACCGGATCATCGTGATGCGAGACGGCAGCATCCTCGATATCGACGAACCCAACCGCCTGTACAGCGTGCCCTCCTCATCCTACCTCGCCAGCTTCATCGGCGATGCCAATCTCATCGACGGCAGGATCCGTTCGATCGACGCGGAGACGGCGGTGATCGACTGTCCCATCGGCTCCGTCGAACTGCCCCGGTCGCAAGTGCGCCTCGAGGCGGCAATGCCGCATGACAAGATCAGGCTGGTGGTGCGGCCGGAGAACATCGTGGTCGGGCCGCCCGACACCATGACGGGCCTCATCAGGCTGCGCTGCCGGATCGACGAGATGCTCTATAATGGCGCCAATACGATCTACAGCCTGTCCGGCGTCGAGGCGCCCCTGGTCCTGGCGGCGCGCTGCGGCCAGCATCAGATGGGCGCCTTCGCTCCCGGCGACCAGGTCGATGTCGGGCTGAGGATCGAACGCTCCGTCATCGTTCTGGACGACGGCGAAAGCCTGCGCTGATGAATGTGGCGCCCGTCGAATTCCACGGCGTGAAAGGCCATGTGTCGGGCGGCCGAGGAAGCCCGCCCAGCGGGCAGGGCGCCTCGAAGCCTGCGCTCAGAGCCCTGCGGGGGGAACTCGCGGCCTATGTCTGGCTCGTGCCGGGCATTGCCATGATGATCGCGTTGTTCATCGTCCCCATCATCCTGATCTTTCGCGATGCGATCTACGATCCAGGCCCGACGCTCGGCAATTTCCGCGCCTTGTTCAACGAGCCGCTCTACATACGGGTGTTCTGGAACTCGGTGCGATCGAGCCTGCAGACCACGATCGGCTGCATCCTGATCGGCTATCCGGCCGCCTATGCCATCTTCCAGGCCTCGCCACGACGACGCCGGATGGCGCTCGGGATCCTGCTCTTCGCCTTCGCCGTGGGAACCGTGCCACGGACCTTTTCGTGGCTCGTCATCCTGGGTGACCAGGGCCTGATCAACAAATCCTATTTCTGGCTCACGGGCGCCACCGTGCCGATCCAGCTCCTGTACAACCAGATCGGCGTCATCGTGGGCATGATCCATGTCATGCTGCCCTATATGGTGCTCATCCTGCTCGGTTCGATGATGCGGGTCGGCCCGCGCCTCGTGCCGGCGGCGCGCACATTGGGGGCAAGCCCGACCCGGGCCTTCTATCGGATCTTCCTGCCGCTGACGGCTCCGGGCGTCATTGCCGGCGGCATGCTCGTCTTCGTCTATTCCCTGGGATTCTACCTCGTCCCGGCGGTTCTCGGCGGCGCATCCCAGACCACCGTCGTCATGCAGATCGAGAGCCTCGCCATGAAATCGGGGATCTGGGGCATGGGCGCGGCCTTGTCAGCCGTCGTCATCATCGTCTCCATGCTGGGCGCCTCGCTCTATGTGCGGGTGACCGGCCTGAGCGACGTCACCCGGCGAGATTGAGGAGATCCATGGCAAAGCCTGCACAGATCATCCTACCAGCCTTCCTCATCCTGGTG
The DNA here is from genome assembly GCF_007474605.1 of Rhodoligotrophos appendicifer. Taxonomy (NCBI): domain Bacteria; kingdom Pseudomonadati; phylum Pseudomonadota; class Alphaproteobacteria; order Hyphomicrobiales; family Rhodoligotrophaceae; genus Rhodoligotrophos; species Rhodoligotrophos appendicifer. The sequence goes on from NZ_VHKL01000011.1 coordinate 204,566, forward strand.
CTCTTTTTCCTGGTCGCTCCGATCTTCGTCTCGGCGAGCGTGTCCTTCACGGCAAGCCGCTTCATGACCTTTCCGCCCGAAGGGTTCTCCTGGCGCTGGTATGGCGTGATCATGAGCGATTCGAAGTGGCGCGGGTCGCTGTTCGACACCGTGGTGATCGGCGCGCTCTGCACCTTGATCGCGACCACGGTGGGGACCCTTTCGGCCTATGGCATCAGCCGCATCCGGCAGCCTTTCATCCGCAACGCTGTGCTGGTCGTCTTCCTGGCTCCGCTGGTCGTGCCCTATGTGTCCTTCGGGATGGCCGTCTACCCCGTCTTCGCGTGGTATCGGCTGATCGGGACCTATCCCGGCGTCGCTCTTGCCCAAGCGGTGATTTCCATCCCCTTCGTGGTCATCACCGTGATCTCCACCATCCGTCGCCGGGACCAGACCCTGGAGGCGGCCGCGCGCACCCTGGGGGCCACGCCCTTGAAAGCGTTTCGCTATGTGGTGCTGCCCCTGCTCACCCCGGGCATTCTCGCGGGAGCGGTGCTGGCCTTCATGACCTCCTTCGACGACGTGATCATGCCGATCTTCCTCGGTGGGGCGACCGTCGCCACGGTGCCGAAGACCATGCTGGACTCCCTGGCGCTGTCCAGCGATCCCTCGGTCATGGCCGCGTCCACGATCATCTCCATGGTGGGGCTGGCGGCGTTCCTCCTGGTCAGCAGTCTGCGACGGGCGGAGTAAAGGACAACCGGCGCCCGCCACACCAGTTCTTCAGCTCAGCCCGAAATCCATGATAGGAAATGTCCCGAGATTCACAGGTAATCCCGGAGATCGAATGCGTAGGGTGCTGAGCAGCGAACACGAGATTTTCCGACAGACCGTCCGGCATTTCGTCGAGAGCGAAATCGCTCCGCATCATGCGCGCTGGGAGGAGGAAGGGATCGTCCCCCGGGATGTGTGGCTGGCGGCCGGCGAGGCGGGCCTGCTGCTCTGTGCGATCCCCGAGGAGTATGGCGGCGGGGGCGGCGATTTCGGTCATTCGGCGGTGGTCATCGAGGAACTGGCCCGGGTGAATGCGAGCGGCATCGGCTTCCCGCTGCATTCGGACATCGTCGCGCCCTATCTGCAGGCCTATGCCTCGGAGGAGATGAAGGCGCGCTGGCTGCCGCGCATGGCGAAGGGCGAGATGATCGGTGCCATCGCCATGACCGAGCCCGGAGCGGGCAGCGACCTGAAGGCGGTGCGGACCTCGGCGCGGCGCGACGGAGACGACTACGTCCTGAACGGGCAGAAGACGTTCATCACCAATGGGCAGAATGCGGGGCTGGTGATCGTCGTCGCCAAAACCGATCCGGCGCTGGGGGCCAAGGGGATCTCGCTGTTCGGGGTCGAGGAGGGGACACCGGGCTTCGCAAAGGGTCGCAAGCTCAAGAAGATCGGGTTGCTGGCGCAGGACACTTCGGAGCTGTTCTTCGACGAGGTCCGGGTGTCGGCCGCCTGCCGCCTGGGGGAGGAGAATTCAGGTTTTCCCTATCTGATGCACAACCTGCCGCAGGAACGTCTCATCATCGCGCTACGGGCAGCGGCGTCGATCGAGAGCCTGCTGGACGTAACAATCGCCTATACGCGCGACCGGAAGATCTTCGGGAAAGCGGTGGCGGAGTTCCAGAACACACGGTTCAAGCTGGCGGAGGCGAAGGCACAGGCGGCGATGCTGCGGGCCTATGTAGACCAGTGCCTCGGGCTGCATCTGGAGGGGATGCTGGAGTCGGTCGATGCCGCCCAGGTGAAACTGGTCGCCACCGAAATGCAGAACCGCTTGCTGGACGAGTTCCTGCAGCTCCATGGCGGCTATGGCTATATGAGCGAGTATGGCATTGGCCGCGCCTGGGTCGATGCGCGGGTGATGCGCATCTATGGCGGCAGCTCGGAAGTGATGAAGGAGATCATCGCCCGGACGCTCTAGGCCGGCGGCAGGGCGTGGGCGAGCGGATAGCCCTTCCAGGCACCGGGCAAAGCTTTGCGGTAGGGGACGGGATAGGGGACCGTCTCGCCCAAGGCGGCGGCCGCGTGCCAGGCCCAACGGGGATCATCGAGGAAGCCGCGTCCCACGGCCACGAGGTCGGCATCGCCCGAAGCGATCACCTGGTCGGCCTGCTGCGCCGTCACGATCATCCCGACCGCCATGGCCTGGATCCCGGCCTCGCGACGCACCGCACGGGCGAAGGGCACCATGTAGCCCGGCGTCACCGGCGGTGGCTTGATGTGGGGCGAGCCGGCCCCGCCCGAGGTGGTCATGTAGGCGACGCCCAGGTCCTTGAGGGCCTTCGCATAGGCGATGGTGTCGTCCAGGGTAACGCCGTCATCGTGCCAATCCTCGCCATTGGCGCGGACGCCGAGGGGCTTTGTGGGGGACAGAGCCGCGCGCACGCCGGCGATCACCTCCAGGGGGAAACGGTGCCGGTTCTCCCGCGAGCCGCCATAATCGTCCTGGCGGTGGTTCGAGTTCGGTGCGCGAAAGGCGTGGAGCAGATAGCCGTGGGCGCCGTGGATCTCGACCAGGTCGAAGCCGCAGCGGTCGGCGCGGCGGGCGGCGTCGGCGAAGGCTTCGCGCACCTCCACCAGGCCGCGGGCATCAAGGGCCTCGGGTTCGGCCCAGCCGTCGCTATAGGACACGGCCGAGGGCGCGATGCCGGGCCAGCCGCCTTCCTCGGCCAGCAAGGGGCGCGCGCGCTCGCCATCGCCGGGCACGGTGCGTGCGCCCTTGCGGCCGGCATGGCCGAGCTGGATGCCGATCGCGATGTCCGAATTCTGCCGGATGTCCTCGATGAGCCGGGCGAAGGCTTCCTCCTGCTGGTCGTTGTAGAGGCCGAGGTCCCGCAGCGAAATGCGGCCCCGGGCCTCGACGGCGGTGCATTCGACGATCATCAGGCCGGCGCCGGACAGGCTGAGCCCGCCCAGATGGAATCTATGCCAGGAGGTGAGCAGGCCGTCGGCCGCGGCGCTGTACATGCACATGGGCGAGACGGCGATGCGGTTGGCGAGCGTCAGGCCGTCGAGAGTGAGAGGTGTGAAGAGATGGCTCATGGGATCACCGTGGCTTGAAGCCGACCATGCGGGTGATGCCGCCATCGACGATCAACTCCTGGCCGGTGATGTAGCGGGCATGGTCGGAAGCGAGGAACAGGGCGGCGTGGGCGATATCCCAGGCATCGCCCATGCGGCCCATGGGGACCGCCTCGGCCCGGCGACGCCGGACCTCATCCATCTGCGCGGCGCCCGCGATGGCGCTGTAGGGGGCGACGATGGTCGGCGTGTCCATGAGGCCCGGGGTGACCACATTGGCGCGGATGCCGCGGGAGGCATGCTCGAGGGCGATCGCCCGGGTGAATTGGGTGACACCCGCCTTCGACGCTTCGTAGCTGGCCATGGGCGAGCCGAGCCAGCGCATGGAGGATATGGAGGAAATGTTGACGATGGCGCCGCTGCCGGCTTCGATCATGGCGGGAAGCACGGTGCGGCAGGTCAGGAACATGCTGCGCAGGTTGATGGCGAAGATGTCGTCCCAGTCCTTGGCCGAGACATCCACCGTGGCGCCGGGGCGGGTGAGACCGACATTGTTGTGGAGGACATCGATGCGGTCGGTGGCGGCGAAGACCTGATCGAACAGTGCCAGGATGCTGTCCTCGGAGGTCACGTCGACGGTCCCGACCTCGCAGGCGCCGCCTTCGCCGCGGATGATCTCCTGAGTCTCGCGTGCGGCTTCGAGATTGACATCGGCGGCGAAGACGCGGGCCCCTTCGCGCGCATAGAGCACGGCGGCCGCCTTGCCATTGCCCCAGCCGGGCCCGATGGAGCCGGCGCCGACCACCACTACGATCTTGTCCTTGAAACGATTCATGCTCCTGCTCCCCGGGTCAGACGGTCGCCGAAAAAGTCTCTGCAGTTCTTTGGAATAGTGCCTTCTCCATCACGAATGATTTTCTTCTGGAAGAATATAATTTATCGCAGTGCAGCACTCTGTTATAATTCTCGATAGCGAATAGCGACCAACCGGGAACCTTCATGGCCGATGCCGTCCTCATGGCGAAACGCTCCAAAGATGCACAATCTGCGGGGACCGAAAGACCGGCCGCTCGGGTCGACGGCGAGGCCTCGCCAGCCGCAAAGGTCGTCGGCGCCGTTTCGAGCGCGGTGAAGATCCTGCGCTATCTCAGCCGCAGCCCGGACCCGGTCGGCGTCACCCGCATCGCCAAGGACCTCAAACTCAACCCGTCGACCTGCTTCAACATCCTGCGGACGCTGGCCGGGGACGATTTCGTCGCCTTCGATCCGGCGGCAAAAACCTATGTGATCAGCTGGGGCGTCATGGATCTGGCCCGAGGCGCGACAGCCTTGCGCGGGGACATCAGTTCGGTGCAGCCGGTGATGGAGCGCATCGCTCTCGATCACGGGGTGACGGTGACCCTGTGGCAGCCCATCTCGCAGAACCGCAAGGTCCTGATCCTGAGCGCGCATACGCGCAATGCGATGCGGATCCAGATGTCGGTCGGGCAAAGGCTGCCCATCCTCATCGGTGCCACCGGACGGGTCATGGCCGCCTTCTCGACCCTTTCCAGGGCGGACATCCGCAAGCGTTTCGACGAGATCCGCTGGGATCGGCCGATCAGCTTCGAAGATTTCCTGCAGCAGGTGCGGGAGACCGCCGAGCAGGGATGGTCGATCGACGATGGAAATTTCGCCGCCGGAACCGTCTCCGTCGCCGTGCCGATCCTGAATGATGCGGGAACCGCGACCATGGCGGTCACGGCCACGATGTTCGCCGGGCAATACGACAAGGAGCGGGCCGCCTCGGTCGTCGCCGACCTGCAGGAGTTCGCCCTGCGGTGCAAGCATCTCGCCGGCTGATCGTCAGGAGACCGCCGGCGTCGGCACCCAGTGGCGCGAGCCTGCGAATTCCGTGGAGGAGAGGTCGATGGAGGCCAGCTCCTCCTTCGTCAGCAGAATATCGACGGCGCCGGCATTCTCCTCGAGATATTTGATCCGCTTCGTCCCCGGGATGGGCACGATGTCGTTGCCCTGGCCGAACAGCCAGGCGAGCGCGATCTGGCCCAGGGTGCAGCCACGCTTGGCCGCCAGGGCCTTCACATTCTGCAGGAGCTCGAGATTGCGATCGATGTTGCCTTCCTGGAAGCGCGGCGAGTTCTGGCGGATGTCGTTGTCGTTCAAGACGGACGTGGAGGTGATGGCGCCGGTCAGGAAGCCGCGGCCGAGGGGACTGTACGGCACGAAGGCGATGTCGAGGGCACGGCAGGCCGGCAGGGTCTCGGCCTCGACGGCGCGTTCCCAGAGGGAATATTCCGACTGCAGGGCGGCAATGGGATGGACCGCGCTGGCGCGCTTCAGGATGTCGGCGCCGACCTCGGAGAGACCGATGCCACGGATCTTGCCTTCGTTCATCAGCTGGCCGAGTGCGCCCACGGTGTCTTCGATGGGGATGTTCGGGTCCATGCGGTGGACGTAATAAAGATCGATGTAATCGGTGCCGAGGCGCTTGAGGGAGGCTTCGCAACAGGCGCGCATATAGTCGGGGCGGTTGTTCAGGTCGCGGTCGTAGAGACTGCCGGAGGGGCCGGTCGGATCCCGCACGATCCCGAATTTCGAGGCTACCAGCACCCGTTCGCGGCGGCCCGCGATGGCCTTGCCGACGAGCTCCTCGTTATGGCCGCGGCCATAGATGTCAGAGGTGTCGAGCATGGTGATGCCGAGTTCGATGGTGCGGTCGAGGGTCTTGAGCGACTGGGCGTCGTCCTGGGGACCGTAGAATTCGGACATGCCCATGCAGCCGAGCCCCAGGGCCGAGCTGAGCAGTCCCGATTTTCCAAGCCGTACCTGGCGCATGTTCTTCCTCCTGCCGACGATGGAGCCGGCGTCAATCCAGACGTTCGATGATGGTGGCGGTGCCGAGACCGCCGGCGCAGCACATGGTCTGAAGGCCGTAGCGGGCGCCGCGACGATCCATTTCGTGAAGCAGGGTGGTCAGCAAGCGGGCGCCGCTCGCGCCGAGGGGGTGGCCCAGGGCGATGGCGCCGCCATTGACGTTCAACCGGTCGTGGCCGACGCCGAATTCCTTCATCCACATGAGCGGCACCGGGGCGAAGGCCTCGTTCACCTCGAAGAGGTCGATCTCGTCGATGGACAGGCCGGCGCGGTCCAGCACCCGGCGCGTGGCGGCGAGGGGTCCGGTGAGCATGAGGGTCGGGTCGGAGCCCACCGTGGTCATGGCGGCGATGCGGGCGCGGGGCTTCAGGCCGTGCTTCTCCGCCGCTTCACGGGATGCGACCAGCAGGGCAGCTGCACCATCCGAGATCTGGGAGGCATTGCCCGCCGTGACGCGGCCGTCGGGGCGGAAGCTCGTCTTCAGGGTCGCGAGCTTCTCCAGGGTCGTGCCACGGCGGATGGTCTCGTCGGCGGTCAGGACAATGTTCGCCGGTTCGGCGCCGGGTTCCTGCCAGGCGTTCACTTCGACGGGGATCTTCTGGCCCTCGAAGCGACCTTCATCGTCCGCCTGGGCCGCACGTCTATGGCTCTCCATGGCATAGGCGTCGAGGTCGTCGCGGGTCATGGTCCACTGGTCGGCGATGCGCTCGGCCGCCTCGCCTTGAGAGGTCATCTCGAAGCGGTCCAGGAGCTTGTGGCCGAAAGGCTCGCCATGGATTTCCCGGTTGCTGCCCATGGGAACGCGGCTCATGGATTCGACGCCGCCGGCCACGACCATGTCGACCATGCCAGAGGCGATCTCGCCTGCGGCCATGTGAAGGGCGGCCTCGGAGGAGCCGCATTTGCGGTCGATGGTCACGCCGGGGATGGTTTCGGGCCAGCCGGCGCCCAATAGAGAGGTGCGTGCCACGTTGGCGCTCTGCTCGCCGATCTGGGTGACGCAGCCGAAGATCACGTCATCAATGGCGGAGGGCTGGAGGCCGTTGCGCTCGAGGAGCGCATTCAGGACCAAAGCGCCGAGATGGTCGCCGCGGACCTGGCTCAGAGCGCCACGGAAGCGCCCGATGGGGGTGCGGACGGCATCGATGATGACCGGGTCGTTCATAGATGGGCCCTCAAGCCGGAGCCCGGCACCTTCTCGCCATTCTCATATTTGTAGACGCCGTGGCCCACCTTGCGGCCGTAGCGGCCGGCCTTGACCATCTTGCCGATGAGCGGGCAGGGGCGGAACTTCTCGCCCAGGGTCTGATGAAGATGCTGAAGCACGGCGTAGCGCGTGTCCCAGCCCGTGAGGTCGCCGAGCTCGAGGGGACCCATGGGGTGATTGAAGGCCAGGCGCAACGCGGTGTCGATGTCCTCTGCGGTCGCCACGCCCTCGGACAGCATCCACATGGCCTCATTGCCGAGCATGGCCGACATGCGGCTGGTGGTGAAGCCGGGGGCCTCGTTGACGACGATGAAGGTCTTGCCGATGGCGGTGGACCATTCCTTCAGGCGCTCGACGGTCGCCTCGCTGGTCTGGAGCCCACGGATGATCTCGACGAGCTTCATCTTGTGGACGGGATTGAAGAAATGCATGCCGACGACCCGCTCGGGATGCGCCGAGGCGGCCGCGATCTCGGTGATGCTGAGGGCCGAGGTGTTGGTGGCGAGTACAGTGTCGGTGCCGACGACTGCATCGATCTCGCGCATGATCTTCAGCTTGACGTCGAGCTTCTCGGTCGCCGTTTCGATGACGAGAGTGGCTCCCTTGGCCGCCTCGGCGGCGCTGGTCGAGGTCGCGAGCGCCGCTATGGCGGCAGCGGCCTTATCGGCAGGGACCTTGCCCAGCTTCACGCCGCCCTGGATGATGGCTTCGATCGCAGCGACCGCCTTGTCGAGCACGGGCTGGCTGACATCGACCATGACGACTTCCGGTCCGGCCAGAGCGAAAGCGTGGGCGATGCCGAGCCCCATCTGGCCCGCTCCAATGACGACAACTTTCTGTTTCTCTGGCACGTCCTGTGTCCTGTCTCGATGATGGTGAGCGGCGTCACTCGCCGGTGAATTGAGGCGCGCGCTTCTCGACGAAGGCGCGCGCGGCTTCGATCTTGTCCTGCGTGGACAGAAGCAGGCTGAAGAGGTTGGCCTCCAGTGCCATGCCGTCTGCCAGAGCCATGCCGGCGCCCTTCACGGTCGCCTCCTTCACGTAGAGCGTGGCCAAGGGCGCGCGGGCGGCAATCTTCAGCGCCAGCGCCAGCGCTTCGGGAAGGAGAGATTCGACATTCTCAACGAGGCGCGACACGAGGCCGAGGCGCAGGGCTTCGGCAGCATCGATCCGATCGCCGGTGAGGAGCATGTCCAGGGCCGGACCCAAGCCGATGACCCGGGGCAGACGCTGGGTTCCGCCGGCGCCGGGAATGAGGCCGAGGCCGGTTTCCGGCAGGCTGAATTTCGCGTCGGGGGCGGCGATGCGGATGTCGCAGGCCAGGGCCATTTCGAGGCCGCCGCCCATGCAGGCGCCGTGAATCGCGGCGATGATCGGCTTGGTGGTGCGGTCGAAAGCCTGGATCCAGGGATCGCGGGTGAGCCGGCGCCGGGCGGCGACCGGCGTTTCGGCGTCGCGTTTTTCCTTAATGTCGGCCCCGGCGCAGAAGCCACGGGGGCCGGCCCCATGGATGAGGATGACGCGGATGTCCGGGTCCTCATCAGCCTGCCTGAGGGCTGCGGGCAAGCCATTGCGGATCGCGTCATTGATGGCGTTGATGCTGTCGGGGCGGTTGAGCGTGATGACGGCCACCGCGCCCCGGGTCTCGACGAGAAGGGCGGGCTGGGGGTCAATGCTCATCCCGGCACTATCCTTGTGCAAATGGTTCATCAGTTCATATGGCTCGGCAGCCAGAGGGTGATTTCGGGAATGCCGACAATCAGCGCCAAAGCGAGGAGATGCGCCAGAATGTGGGGCAAGACGCCCTTGAACACCTCGCTCAGAGGAATGCCGGAATAGCGGGAGACGACGAAGCAATTGAGGCCGACGGGCGGTGTCAGGAGGCCCACCTCGGCGGTGACGATCATCACTACGCCGAACCAGATCGGGTCGAAGCCGAGCGCGACGACCAGGGGCACGATCACGGGAACGGTGAGAATGAGGATTGCGGTCTGATCCATGAAGCAGCCCAGGACCAGATAGAATGCCACGATCATGACCATGACGATCCACGGCGAGATGCCGAGACCCTGAACCCAGATGATCAGGTCCTGCGTGATCTGGGTGAGCGCAAAGTAATAGCCGAAGATGGTGGCGCCGAGGATGATCAGCATGATCATGCAGGTGCCGTAGGTGGCCCTGACCAAGGCCTTGCGGAAGGTGCCGAGGTTCAACTTGCCGCTCGACAGAGCGAGACCGAAGCCGGCGAGCGCACCGAGGGCGGAGGCCTCCGTGGGCGTTGCGATGCCGGAATAGATGGTGCCGGTCACGAAGGCAAAGAGAAGGAGGACCGGACCGGTGACCTTGAGCAGGCGGAACTTCTCCGCCCAGGGAACTGCCGGTCCCGCCGGTGCCACGCTCGGGTCACGCAAGACCAGGACGTAGATCGTGGCGATGATGGTGAAGGTGACGATCATCGCCGGGACGATGCCGGCGACGAGAAGCTTGCCGATGTTCACTTCGGCGATGAGGCCGTAGATGATCAGGGCCACGGACGGCGGAATGAGCATGGACAGCGTGCCGGAGATCGCCACCACGCCGGCGGCCACGTCGGGCCTGTAGCCCTGCTTGATCATGGCGGGAAGGGTGGTCGCCGACAAGGTCGCGGCGGCGGCGGTGCTGGTGCCGCAGATCGCGCCGAAGCCCGCGCCCGCCAGGGCCGTCGCCATGCCGAGGCCGCCCCGCACCCGGCCCGTCCAGGCCGCGCCCGCCCGGAAGAGATCATCGGCGACGCCGCTGATCAGGACGAATTCCGCCATGAGCAGGAACATCGGCAAAGTGAGGAGTTCATAGGAGCCAGCCGTGCTGAGCGGTGTGCTCTGCACGATCCCACTCACCATGTCCCAGCCGCCAATGGAGTGGAGGCCCGCCATGCCGACAAGGGCCATGACCAAGCCGACGGGGATGGCCAGTCCGAGAAGGATGAACAGGGCGACAATGGGAAATGTGGTGATCATTCCGCGAGCCCTTCCTGCTTGGGTTCGAGGGCCAGGAGCTGCTCGACCTCGTCCTTCGGGGCCGAGAGGGTCAAGGCTTCGACGACGAAGCGCTCGACTGAACGCACGAGGGCCAGACCGCATCCCAGCGGCACGAGCACTGCCGAGGGCCAGATCGGCCAGTTGACCACCGGGCTCGGGAGGACCTCGCCGGTCTCGACCGCATCCAGGAAGCGAAGCATTCCATAGTAGAACAAGGCGAAGAACACCGCGATGGCGGCCATGCGGCCGAGAACGACGAGAACAAGGCGGGGACGAGCGCCGATATAGTTGCAGATGATGTCGACCGCCACATGGGCGCCCTTGGCATAGGAGCCTGGCAGGCCAAAGAAGAACAGGGCCGGGAGGATGTAGAGGACGAGGAGGTCCAGGGACCAGGGCAGAGGCGAATTCAGGGCGTAGCGGCAGAATACGTCGATGGAGACCACGATCATCACGGTGAACATCGCCAAGGCTGCGAGCGTGTCAGTGACACCCTCCACAGCCGTGAGAACCCCGTCGGCCTTTGCAGCCATCATCATGGTCTCCGATCGAGGCTCAGTTGGCCGGCAGCGCGGCCTTGAATGCCTTCAAGGTTTCAGTGCCGGGCAGGTTGCGGGAGTCCAGCTCCTTGGCCCAATCGGTCTGAACTGCCTGCGCGTAGCCATCCAGCTTCTCGAGATCCGCGTCGGAGAACTTCTTGAGATCGACGCCGTTGGCGAGGATCTTGGTGATGGCTTCCGACTTCTTCCGGTCGACATATTCACAGACCCGCTGAGCCGCCTTCTTGGACTCAGCCTTGATGGCCTCCTGAGCCTTGGGATCGAGCGCCTCGAACGCCTTCGTGTTCATGATGACGGCAACGACCTGGCCGCCGAGATTGGCATTCTGGGTGCCGTATTTCGTGACCGTGTCGAGCTTGTAGGTCAGGATGCTGTCGGGGGCGAAAATGAGCCCGTCGATGGTGCCGCGCGTGACCGCCTCATAAGCGGCGGCGCCGGATCCGGTCATCATCGGAGCAGCGCCGATCTTGTTCATCAGCGACTCGGTGGCGCGGGTCGCCACCATGATCTTCTTGCCCTTCATGTCGTCGACCGTATTGATCGGCGTATTGCTCGTGACCAGCTCGAAGGGCGGCAAAACGATCGGATAGAGCAGCGTCACGCCATTGGCGGTGAAATCGCGCTCGCCCAGGGCTCCGCCTTCTGCCAGCTTGTCATAGGCGACGAGGCCGTTACAGGCCTTGTCGAAGGCGCCCGGCATCTGCGCGACGTTGGACAGTTCCATCTTGTCGCCGAGAAAGGACACGCCGACGACGGCGATCTGGGCCACGTTGGAATTCACCAGGCGCAGGAAGTCCGTGGATTTGCCCAGCTGCTGAGCGGGGAAGTGCTGAAACTTAACTTCACCATTGGTGTCCTTCGTGACGGCCTCCATCAAGGGGGCCAAGCCGACGACGGTCAGGTAGTGAGTGAGGGGGAGATAATCCGCCACCCGGAGGGTCGTCTCGGCGGATGCGGATAGTGCACTGCTCGCCACCGCAACCATGGCGGCCATGGCGACGCCCAGTTTCTTCATCGTCTTCATCTTATTCCTCCCTTGCCAGTCTCTGCCGGCGTCCAAGCTCTCAGACGGCGGGTCCCCCGCCGCCGCCTCACGCAACCGCCGGTTTGGGCGGTGTCCTCTCGGTCTTCAGCATCACCTTCTCGCGGATCCGGTCCCAGGTGGCAGGTGTCACTCCCGCCTCGCGCAGCTCCTTTTTCTTGACCTTCTCGGAGGGGGTCTGCGGCAGGCTGGCCATGACCTCGATATAACGAGGCACCATGAAGCCGGGCATGCGGGCATCGCACCAGGCGATGACATCGGCATAGTCCAGGCCCGCCTGGCCCTCTTTCAGCACGACGCAGGCCTTCACCTCATCCTCGCCGGCCTGCTCGTCGGCCTTGACGCCGATGACGGCGCATTCGGCGATGGCGGGATGGGTGCGGACGACGGATTCGACCTCGAAGGAGGAGATGTTCTCGCCGCGCCGGCGCAGGGCGTCCTTCACGCGGTCGACGAAGTAATACCAGCCTTCCGCGTCCCGCCGCAGGGCGTCACCGGTGTGGAACCAAAGATTCCGCCAGGTTTCGACCGTCTTCTCGGGCATGCCCAAATATTCGCTGCACATGATGCCGGGCGCCTTGTGGCGCACGAGCAGCTCGCCGATCTCGCCCTCCGGGACCTCCTCGTCGGTCTCGGGATCGGCGAGACGGATCTCGAACCATTGGTCCACCAGCACCCCGGATGCGCCATCGGGACGCTTGGCGCCGCGCGGGGTCATGAAGACATTGGAAATCTCGGTCTGGCCGAAGCCGTCGACGAACTCGATGTCCCCGAAACGGTCGGTGAAGGTCTTCGCAAGACCGAGAGCGAGGGGGGCTGCGTAAATGGTGCGGAGCCTATGGCCGCGATCATTTGCCGACGGCGGCGTGGCGCAGATGAACGACATGGTGGCGCCGAGCAGGTTGGCAACCGTGGCGCCGGACCGCTTGGCGCGGCCGAAGTAATCGGAGGCGCTGAACTTCTGGTAGAGCACGCAATGAGCGCCGGCGATCAGGCAGGGATAGATCGTCAGAAACTGGGCGTTGCCATGAAAGAAGGGGAAGGCCGTCATGTAGACGTCCTGATCCGTCAGCCCGACCAGCTGCACATCTTCTTCGGCAAAGAAGTAAAAATGGGAGTGGGACATGACCACGCCCTTGGAGAGGCCGGTGGTGCCGGAGGTATAGAGAACGGCGGCCACATCACGGGGTCCGACTTCGATCCCCGGATTCTCCCTGTTGTCGGTCTTGAGGTCGGTCCAGGGGGCGGATTTGATGCGCTTCAGCGGATGCGCCGCGCCGGCGCCAATCAGGAAGCAGCGCTCGACATCGACGAGGCCATCCTCGACTTCGGCCAGGCGCTCGGTGAGCTCCGGGGTGGTGACGATGATGCGCGCCCGGCTCAGATTGACTTGATGCTGGAGGAAGGCGCCCTTCTGCAGGTCGCCCACGGGCACCTCAACGGCGCCGATCTTCTGAAGAGCCCACCAGGTGAGCACGAATTCCAGGCTGTTGGGCAGATACAGGACAACCCTGTCGCCCTTCTTCAGGCCTTGGGCGAGCAAGCCGTGAGCAAGACGGTTCACCTCGGCATTGGCTTCGGCAAAGCTCAGCGGCGTTCCGGCATCGGTCCAGGACAGACAGGGCCGATCGGCCCGAACCTCAGCCTGATGCTCAAGGATCTTTGGAAGCGCCCACATGTCCTTGGGGAAATGCGGCTCGAAGTGAGGATATGTCAGCATGGGCGCCCTGGGTTCGACGAGACGGCTCAGCGGACCAAGCCGGGGACCGGAAGGGGGGCCGCGTGCAGCGACATCTGTGCGCGAGCGTGCATGTCAGCGTCCTCCTGGGCGGGCCGCCAAAGGCCCTCGAATTGCTTATCCTTGGCCGGTGTCCGGCTGGTGACCGCTCATCCGTTGGGGATGGCGGATCTTCATTGGCCCTATCCGTAGCAAGCGACGAAACGGCTTTCAAGTGAAATTCTTTATGTAGAATGCTATTCGCAGATGAGATAGACTTGATCAAAATGGGTGATCGACGGCCTGGCCGGGTCATCTCGGGCGCTTCAGTCGCCGGCATGGAGGAGACGATCTTTGAGCGGGTGGCAACTCTGGACCCTGCCTTTCTTCGAGGCGCATCACCAAAAACTGGCCGAGCGTGTGGCGAGCTGGCGGGCTCCGTCGCATGACGAGCCGCGGGCCGAGGAGCTGGCCGATGCGTGCCGGGCCCTGGCACTGTCCCTGGCCGAGAAGGACATTCTCGAGATCCTGGTGCCCCGGCGCGACGCCCAAGGAGGCCGAAAGATCGATGTGCGGGCGCTGTGCATCGCGCGCGAGGCGGTCGCCTATGAGAGCGGACTGGCAGATGCCGTCCTGGCCATGCAGGGGATCGGCACCGCGGCGCTGTGGATGCACGGGTCCGAGGAGCAGCAGGCGCTGGTGCTGGATCGCGCCCGGTCGGGCGAGGCGATCACCGGCTTTGCCCTGACGGAGCCGGGCTCGGGTTCGGACGTCGCCAATATCACGACCAGGGCCGAGGCATCGGGCGGCGATTACGTGATCAATGGAGAGAAGGCGTTCATCTCCAATGGCGGCTTCGCCGACCATTACGTGGTGGTGGCGCGGACCGGCGAGGCGCCGGGCGCGCGCGGTCTCTCCGCCTTCCTGGTGGACAAGGATGCGCCCGGGCTGAGCTACGGTCCGCCCATGGAACTGATGGCGGCCCATCCCCTGTCGAGCCTGACATTCAGCGATTGCCGGGTGCCGGCTTCGCGGCTGATCGGAGAGGCCGGCCGCGGCTTCAAGATCGCCATGGAGACGTTCGACATCTTCCGGACATCGGTGGGGGCAGCGACGCTCGGGATGGCACGGCGGGCCATGGACGAAACGCTGGCGCGGGTGAAGGAGCGGCATCTGTTCGGCAGCCCCATGGCCGACATCGCCGGCGTGCAGATGAAGCTTGCGGACATGTCCATCGACCTGGAGCTGGCGGCGCTCAGCGTCTATCGAGCGGCCTGGGCCAAGGACACGATCGGCGGCCGCTGCACGCGGGAGGCCTCGATGGCCAAATATGTGGGAACGGAGGCCGCGAGCCGGGTCATCGACGGTGCGGTCCAGATCTTCGGCGGCCTCGGCGTCACGCGCGGCTCCATCGTCGAGCAATTGTATCGCGAGGTGAGGGCGAGCCGGATCTATGAGGGTGCGAGCGAGGTGCAGAAGCTGGTGATCGGGCGCTCGCTGCTGAGCGAGCGGCCATGACCATCCGCGACAAGACCGCCATCGCCGGGCTGGGATCAACGCCCTATTACAAGCGCGGCACGTCCCTGCCGCAGACGCTGCCCGAGCTTGTCTGCAAAGCGATCATCGCCGCGGTGGACGATGCCGGACTGACCGTCAAGGACATCGACGGGTTCGCCTATTATTCGGAAGGCTTCGATACGCCCTATCTCATGGAGACCCTGGGCATTCCCGAGATCCGCTATACGGCAACGCTGACGGGGAGCGGCGGCGGGTCGGCGGGGGCCGTGGGACTGGCGGCCTCGGCGATCGTCAGCGGCATGGCGGAGACGGTGGTCGTGGTGGGAGGCACGCAGATGGCCGAACAGCGTTTCGGCTCACTCATGTCGGCCTATCCGCAGACACCGGAAAACGCGTTCTTCTCATCGGCCGGATTGGTCGGGCCGGGGCATATGTTCGCTCTGCTGGCGCGCCGGCACATGCATCTCTATGGCACGACGCGGGAGCATTTTGCCGAGGTCGCGATCTCGACACGCCTCAACGCCATGCGCAACCCGGGCGCCGTGATGCGCAAGCCCATGAGCCGGGACGACTACTTCAACGCGCCGATGATCGCGGATCCGTGCTGCCTGTTCGATTTCTGCCTGGAGACGGATGGGGCGATCGCGGTGGTGGTGACGAGCACGGAGCGGGCCCGCGATCTCAGGCGCGATCCGGTGCGGATCCTGGCCAGCACCCATGGCGGCGGCCGCGACTGGGGCCGGGCCCTGTACTGGATGAACATGCCGGACGAGGCCTTCGCCTCGGGGGGGCACGCGCCGGTGGCGCGAGGCCTGTATGCGCAGGCCGGCGTCACGCCCGGCGACATCGACTGCGCGCAGATCTACGACCATTTCAGCCCGATGGTGATCACCCAGCTGGAGGATTACGGCTTCTGCGGAAAGGGCGAGGGTGGTCCCTTCGTGGCCAGCGGAGCCATTCGCTACGATGGCGGCTCACTGCCGGTGAACACGGATGGGGGCCAGCTCTCGGCGGGATATATCTGGGGCATGTCCCATGTCCGCGAAGGCGTCGAGCAGTTGCGCGGCACGGCGGTCAGCCAGGTGGCCGACGCGGAGCTGGTGCTGGTCACCGGCGGGCCCTCCTCGCTGCCGGTCTCCGGCCTCATCCTGGCGAAGTGACCGACATGAGCGAGATTTCCAAAGCACCGCCCCCCGAGCTGTTCACTTTGACCACGGACCAGTGGACCAAGCCGTTCTGGGAGGCTGCCGCCGCCCATCGCCTGGTGGCGCCGAAATGCGGATGTTGCAGCACCTTCCGCATGCCGCCGACGCCGTTCTGCCCGAACTGCCTGTCGCAGGCGCTGGAGTGGCCGGAGCTGTCGGGACATGGTGTCCTCTACAGCTATACGATCGTGGCCCGTGCCATCATCCCGGAGATGGCGGCCCATCTGCCCTATGTGCCGGCGCTGGTCGAGCTGCCCGATGCCGGCGGGGTGCGGCTGATCACGAACATCGTCGGCGCGCCGCTGGATGCGCTGGAGATCGGATGCCCGGTGGAGGTGGTGTGGGACGACCGGCCCGACGGGGTCAGCATTCCCTGCTTCAGGCTGGTACGCACTGATTAAATAGGGCTCTATCCACCTGACTAGGCTTGGCGCGAGGGGGAACTTGGCGTGCAGCAGCGAACGGGTGGTCTTGAGCCGGTGGTCTAAGGCCCACCTCTCGCTGGAACCACTAAATTTGTCTACCGGATCGGCTGAGCTCAGTCTACCAAGCCTCGTTGCCCTTGGCCGGCCTATTCGGTTTTTCATCCGCAGTGGTTGAATGACATCCGGCGCCATTTCCGAAAACTCGACTACCTCATTCAGTTAGACTTTGCGATACACCGTATGCCCACGGCTCGGGACGCGTTCTTTAGTCCCCCCTACCACTGGAATCGTTTGGGGGCATAAGGCAGAGATAGCTTCGCGATTAGAGGGATTGTTCCCGGGCTTTGGTGATGCTCCTGGTGGTAAGGCGAAACTGGTCTACGACCTTAATGGTGCTTTGGCCTATATGGCGAAGGATACCCCATGCAGATATGCCACAAACATTAAAGCGAACAAGGTTGGGGGCCTTCAAAGATGGCACTACCGGGAGCCGTTGACGAAAAAGCACCGGCTTATGATGCTTGCCTTTCAGTCTGATTACACAAAGCCGGAATTATGCTTTGGGTCAAACGGAGGCTTACGGATCTTGAAGGCCGCCATTAAGGCCGCAGAAGGTCGTGGATATCTACCTTATGAAGGAGGGCGGCCAAGCGGACGAGGAAGGCAGATTAAACCAGCCTTGTGAGACCAAAACAGACGATATTAGAGGCTAAAAGCAGTCCAAAAGAGGGGAAAATTCATCTGGTAAAGTAACCGTAGCTCAATTAAAGGAGAGTTACGATGACTGATTTCACTATTGATTCCCTTCTTCAGAATATCTTACCGGTACCCCTTGCTGCTAGACGCAACAGTATAATTAGTCTCCGCTCGTCGAGCAGTTAATGGCTTGCAACTATTTCGGCCGGTGTGGAAGCAGCATCTGCCCGTTCTGCCTGTCAGATGAAAGGATATTATTTCCCATGTAATCTGCGGCCAGGGGCTTGTCGGTTACGAGACAGTCACTTCAGGTTCCAGTCAGCTTTCTCAGACAAGAACTCCCTTGGCAATTTTGTTGATCATCAATCCAGTCAAACCCAAAGCAAGCGCGGACCATCTGAAGCTCATTAAGTACTCGGCTTAAAGAATTCCGCGTGACAGACATTGGTACATGACCGGCCACTTGACGCTAGTAATTCGCTCATTTTTCGCTGGAGGGGGTTTTGCGCATTCCCGACGCCCCCTATTGATCGACATCGACTTCCTTATGCACATGAACGAGACCCGTTCAATGTACATCCCGCACATCGCGTTTCCAAAATTTCTGCTAAAAGAAATCTATGGAGGGAACGACCTGGATCTGTCGCCAGCAAAGAGGCCCTAAAGCAGCCTTAAAAGCGAGAGTGACACGACAACCTGGCGGTGGTTTCTAGAACTATCGTCAGCTGTGAGCGTCCCTATTGGTCAGCTGAGGCCGATGAACCCCCCACGCGGGGGCACCCGGCAAACATCCATGGGACTCCTACGGGTCCCTTTGCCGTACATGGTAATCTGCTTAGGGAGGCGGCTGCCTGTCGGCTTTACGCGCCACCGTAGCATGGTCGCTTTTGACCAAAGTCGATCGTGAAAACCAGCGTTGTTGCGCAGAAAGTTAGTTAGACTGCAGTTTACCCTAGGTGATAAAGAGGTGCCGTTTGTACGGCTTACTGCCAATGAAGGGGCACAAACGGTCGAGATGCTGTGCCCAGAAGAACATGATTTTTGGGACCTTGCCCGCTCTCTCCTGCCGGTCATAGTACTGGCTGCTGCTGCCGTTAGCTTCACCGGTGCTTTGTGGAAAGCTCGTCCTGAAAAATTCTTTTATAAAGAGCAGTATGTTGGTTGATATATTGCGCGAGTGAGAAATTATCGACGACGCGCTCACGTGCTTTTAAACCAAGCTGGCGGCGATCATCATTGCTAAGGTCAAGCAACGAGGCCAATGCACTGGCTAAGGCCTCTGGCTGTCCTGGAGATGTTATTATTCCGGTGAGCCCGACAACATGTGGACAGTCTCCAATGTTGGTAACAACGGAGGCGACCCCACTGGCCATCGCTTCAGCCGTGGCACACGAGAAAGCCTCTCCCCACGTCGAACTGATAGCGTGGATATCAAGGCCCGGCATAATGTCAGCGATGATAGCGTCTTCACCTCTAAAACTGACCCTGCTTTCGAGGCCAATGCTGCATGCCATTTTCATGGCTGCCCCGTTCGGTTGACCGGGTCCAACAAATAAGCCGTGAACGTCGTAACCTTGCTTGAGAAGAATGGCGAGTGATCGAACAAGATCGCACTGGCTTTTCATAGGATGACATCGGCCCACGCTTCCGATGATCATCCGCTCTGGAGGTATGTTTAAGCTTTGCGCTAGCCGGCCTTTCGCTTCCCAATCCGGCCTGAAGTTAGAGCAGTCGACACCATTGTAGATGATCACGCTGCGGGCAGGATCGAAGCCGGCCGCTTCATGCTGTTTGGCGGCAACTCGCGAGCAGTAGACTATGGCTGAGGTTCGGCTCGACAAAAGGGCAGACAGCTGGACAGTCCGCCTCGTCAGTGATTTTTCAGTACGAAGATCATACAGTGAGTGATGGATGCTCCAGATGACGGGGGCAGAGCAGGATCCCACCATCGCCCCTAAAGTACCGGCAACGTTCCCATGATACATCCACCCGTGAATAAGACGAGGATGGGTCCTTTGGATGAGTCGCGTCAGGGGCGCCAACTTTCCCAGCTGCAAACGTCCGCGTGGAACATCCAAACTGTGCACTGAAATTCCAGCTTGGGTAATCGCCGCCTTCAGCCGGCCTGGCTTCATTAGCGAAAGCACCGTGCTGTCGCGGACCGCAGAAGAGCCGCTCGTGAGGAGTTGAGTTAACATGCATTCCGCACCCCCAATATCAAGGTCGGTGATGCAATGTAGTACACGGCCCGGGTGAGGACCTCCTTCGAGATTATCCGGAGGGGGCACCGCGACTGGAAGGCCTATCGCAACCGGTTGGCTTGCCAGCCCGTGCATACCAAGAGCTCCTGAGCTTGGATGTTCAGGTCGCGGTGACAAGTGCTTTCCACAAAGTCGATGAGTGAAGGGCTTAGATAGTCGGAAAATCCACCCACTTTTCCCTTCCGCATACGCAAGGCTTCAGTGTCGCCGCGGTCGTAATGATGGCCTGGAATGCCTT
Source organism: Rhodoligotrophos appendicifer (assembly GCF_007474605.1). Lineage (NCBI taxonomy): Bacteria > Pseudomonadati > Pseudomonadota > Alphaproteobacteria > Hyphomicrobiales > Rhodoligotrophaceae > Rhodoligotrophos > Rhodoligotrophos appendicifer. The sequence goes on from NZ_VHKL01000011.1 coordinate 224,383, forward strand.
CGCGGCGCTCCTGGGCCTGCATCCTGTCGAAACTGGAACAATCGAGCGCAGCAACGAGCCGGCGCGCGTTGTACGGGCATTCAAGAAACTCAAGTATTCTCGCTATGGAGAATTCTGAATTGGATGACAGTTGCTCATAGCTGACAATGATGTGCCGGTGATATTTCAGGCGCTCTGCCCATCCGTTAAGATATTTGATGAAGGCTGGCAGCCCGAGATCTCTATGGGTTAGAAATTCCTCAAGTGAGCCCGCAAACCTGTGCTTCTGCCGCTGCGCATGAAAGTAGGCCGACACCATAAGATCACGCGGATCGCGAACCAGGAAAATTACGGGCTTCCTGAGGAAGATGGCCGTTGCATAGGGTTGATGCGTTGCAAGGATTAGCGGAATTCTAGCGCTATGCGCCCTGGTCCGGAATGCCTGCACGCCTCTGATAGGGTCGAAATCGAAGTTTGGGACAAAGGAGAACATGTTGCTGAGATCAACCCTCTCTTGGAAGGCGGATCCCAAGGCAAAATAGTTGGCTAGAATGAAGCGCAGCCATGTTCGGCCTGACTTTGGGTAAGAAACGAGAAAGCTGTCAGCCGCAATCGCGTTGGAGATTCGTTTGATGCGTCTCCCAAGAGAAGCGGTTGCGTAAGACGTAGACAACCGACCAGATTCAAATGGCGTAAAATCGTAAATCGTATTCGCCAATGTCCAGCTCCCAATAAAAATAACGCGGGGATTATTAGCGAAGACCCAAAGACGGGTCCGATCACTTCAATAAAAAAGATACTTTAGCTTTAAGAGGGAATCTATATATCAGAAGATATACCGGATATGCCCTAAGCCAGTTAGCGATCGCGCCAACTCAGCGCCTTGGCCGCAAGGGTTGTGCGATTGTCCATATGAAGCTTCTGATAGATATTGTGCAGGTGGATCTTCACGGTTCCTTCGGAAACCTGAAGTTTTCGTGCAATGACTTTGTTGGGATGCCCCTCTGCAATCAGCTCCGCGATTTGAATCTCTCGGGAAGTTAGAGAGCCTTGGACCCGATCCCGCTCCGCTCGCCGGGCTAAAGCGGGCTGTATTAGATCAGGCGGTAGCCACTTCCGCATTTCCGAAACGGTGTGAAGGCAGTCCAACAAAGTGTCTGGCGCACTCTCCTTTCGGAGAATACCCCATACGCCAGCGACGATTGCGTCGACGATCTGCGCGTCCGTAATCGTCGCGGTAAGGAAGATAATGCGGGCTGGTGATGGCGAGCGATTGAGAGCTTGCAGCACCTCAATGCCACTCATCCCCGGCATCGTAATATCGAGTATGGCGAGGTTCGCTTCCGTCCTCAGGATGAGGTCCAACGCCTCGGTTCCGGTTGAAGCTACGCCAGAAACTTCAAAGGCTGATTGAACGGCGATGAGGTCGCGAAGCGCCGTCAAAACCAGAGGATGATCGTCTGCTATCACGACGGAAACAGGTCTTCCTGCTGGTGAAATCATAGCGGCAACGCAATTGTAAGCTCGATGCCATAATCGCGCGGTGAAAATGTGAGACGGCCGCCGAGGTCACGAACCCGCGATTTTAGAGATTGTGGCTCAAACTCAATCGGTTTGCTCGGTGTGTCTATCAAACCTCGGCCATTATCGCGCACGCAGAGATGAAGGTTCGTGCCATCCTTCTCTATGCGCAAATCAACGAACTTCGCTCGTCCGTGACGGACTGCATTTGCGGTAGCTTCCGAAATGAGAAGGAGGATCTGTGAACAAAAAATCTGATCAACGATGAAGTCTTCAGGTTTAATCGTTGTTTCAATCTGACATTCCCACTGCTTTGCCAATATCGAAGAAAATCTTCGAACCTGATCAGCAATCATAATTGGCTCGGACGGCTCCTTTAGTCGCTCTGCACCTTCGACGAAGTGACGGATTCTTTGCTGCTGGCTCAAAAGAAGGTAAGAGACATCGTCAAGCTTTGCTCGAACTTCATGAGGCACAAGGGATGCCAGATTCTTTATCTGCAAATTGGCGGCGGTTAAATTTTGCAGGACGGTGTCGTGCATGTCTCGTGCTAGGCGAATTCGTTCTGTCGCCCGCGCCGTAGAAGCGATTTCGTTTGCGAGAGCAAAGCGCTCCAGCTCCGCGGCTATGTGGGCGGCAATGATCTCTGTAAGCAAACGGCTATCCACACTTTGGTCCCGAGCACCAAAGACGAAGACGGCACCCTGGAAATGCAAACTGCTGAACTGGGAGAGACAAATTACAGATCGCTGATGTTCAGAGGAATTCTTTAGATCCGGGATGCTTGCCAGGTCGAACGAGGACGACAGCGGGTGCAGCAAAATGGAAAAGCTACAATTCAAGCCATTCCAATCTGCGATACGAACTTTGGGCTCATCTTTGTCCTGCCAGATCACGACCACTCGAGAAGCCCCAAGAACTTCGCCAGCATGGCTCAAGGAGCTTGCCAGGGGAGGGTGATCTAGCTGAGCGGCTGTCGTCGTCGGCCAAGATGCAAGCTTCGCCAAACGATATTGGCTGCGTTCTCGATAGGCGCAGAAGTATCCTAGCATAGCCGCCGTAACCAGCAGGTTTGCACTGCGCATAATCAATACATTTAGATCTGAATCTCTGCTCATCGACATGTCCAGATCAGGCCAACTCAAACCGATGAGGGATACTTCCAGGACGATCACTGTCGCAAGCCCGCCGCGCCAGCTCCAACGCATCGTGCCGGTCAACAATGCAAATGTAAGAAATGCAAAAAATGGACTCTGCAGCCCGTCGGTGAAGTGGACCAGGATGCACAGGGTGCTGATGTCAAGGGCATGGGTGACGATTTGGCTGGTCTCACCTGGGGGACGAATAAGAGATGAGCCCGCCGACCCAAGCGCGAAAGCTAGGTAAGCCGCGAGAATAAGAAAAGTCACCTCTATGTTTCGAGAAGGGTGGGTTGGGTCGAGATAGACAGCGACAATAGCGATGCTGGCAAAAACAAGGCGCCCAAAGGCGATCAACCGCTCCGGATGCGAAGAAAAAAGTAGATCAGCTAAATAGGATCGCGTGATCCAGAATTTTGAACTTCTTTTTTCCACTGTTGTTCGGAATGTCCGTTCAGTTTCAAGCATGCGCCTGATTTAGGAATAGGCCACTCAGTTGAGTGTGTCTCGTCAGGTTGATCAGAAAAGCCTGTGGAATCTGGGTCTCCAATGTTCCAGACAAATCGGTATTGCCTGCGTGGCAAGAAAGCCCCAGAAGTCCGCAACTGGCTTTTCAGATCTAGGCGTCAATTGTGGGCTGCAGGTACCCGATGCGAGGGTCCATGCACGCACAGAGCTGGCCGACATTTGCCTTATGGAGCATGATCACAAAGGGCTGATCCGGAGACGCCCATCAGCAGGAATGCGGTCGCTGCCGCAACTCTACGGCGTCTGCGCTTTCAAGACACTCCGGCCTAGTACATTCCGAAGACTGCTTATCGGAACCTATTTCACGGGAGCGGCGTGATCCTGGAAGCCGGCAAAATGAAACAGACGTTCAACACCTCCTTGAGGCGTTTAAAATTTTTAGCTTCATGATGACTCGCAGTGGCTTTAGTATTGGCTCAGGCTTCACGATTGAGCTGCAAGAATATCAATCCGCAACATTTTTATTAAGAGCCAGTGCGCTTTTGCGCAGGTCTGTCAGGTAAATCCGAAGCGATACGGATCTTCAATTGCGTTTAAATGCGCCACCAAATCGAGGTGCATCTAATGGCTGTCCAGATAAACCCGCGGATTCAGTTCACACAAACTGAGCGGATTCATCTTTGGCGCTCAAGAACGGGAGAAGTGCCAGCCATTAATCCATCTAAGAAGGATATGCGTCCTCTCTGAGAGCATCAACACGCGCCCCTCTGCGCAAGCCACATATGATTTCGAGCCTTCAAAAGAGTAATCTCTGTTCACAAGGCTCTCTTTAGAAAGTCATAAGCTCCATTTACATTTTCTCTCACGCAGGAAAGCAGGAGGGTTAGGTCGTCAAATTAAGCCTTTTATTCTACGTAAATTTTGGAACAAACAAGTAAATCTTGCATCTGATCACGAAGATCGGGTGCGTCAGGTAAAGCCTTATTGCAGCATCGAACTTTTCGCCCGCAACTACGTTTCTGACTCCAAAGTTCGAATCAGTTGTGCAGATGCCGCATCGTAACCTTCTACAGTCCCCAGCCGAACGCGCCATCTCCAGACCGGAGAGCGTTCAGCCTATCCAGAAATTGGGTGCGGTCCTGAGCAGGAGCATCCTTATAAACGCACTCATCCCCTCCTTGGCAATTTGGGCTATATTCATCGTCCTAATCTCCGGTTGATGGATGAGGCCATGACCTTCGTCTCCGGCGGCCGAGCGCAACCGTTCTCATTATTGTGGGCCATCCGAAATTGTGGGCCATCCGAAATGGGATTAGCCTTGCACTGATGCTAGGGAGGTTCTGGCATCAGGCCGGCGGAGTCCGGGTGGGCCTAAGCTTACCGCAACTCCGCCGGCGCCAAAACCATTCGGCGAGCGGCTAGAGTACGGAGAACCCGATGGCCTCAAGCTTCAATGTTCACGATGCGGCGGGATACGAACAGCTTATGGGGCGATGGAGCAAAAGACTCGCTCCTCTGTTCATTGAATTTGCGGGTATCGCGAATGGAGAGAAGATTCTCGATGTCGGGTGCGGAACTGGAAGCCTGACCTTCGCGCTCGCAAACTCAGCTGAACTTCGCGAAATCAAAGCCATCGACTATTCACCTGTCTTTGTCGAAGAATTGACCCGGCGAGCCAAGACAAACTCAAATATCACGGTCCAGCAGGCGGATGCCTGCGCTTTGCCATTCGAATCCGGGACATTTGATCGTGCTTTGGCTCTGCTCGTGCTGCACTTCGTGCCAGAAGCCAAGAGGGCAATTGCTGAGATGCGACGCGTCGTTCGGACAGGGGGCGTGGTCGCTGCGGCCGTATGGGACCATCTCGGTGCTATGCCAAGCACCCGGATGGCCGTTGATACAATAGCAGCGCTAACCCCTCAGGGTCGCGAGTTGCGCACCAGATATTTCTTCCAGCCGATGATGCAGCCGGGCGAGATGAAACGAGCCTTTATTGATCAGGGTCTACTGGATGTCTCAGAGAGACAGCCGATGATCCGAATGGACTTCCAAAGCTTTGATGATTATTGGGCGCCTGTCGCAGCTGGCGAAGGTCCACTTGGCAAGTGTGTTGCCGCGTTTGACGCTCAAGAAAGGCCTCGTATCGAGGCTGCCGTGCGAGATGCCTATGAAGCTGGCCGACCTGATGGCCCCCGTTCTTTTGCCAGCGTCGCGTGGGCCTGTAGGGGGATTGCTCCTTAGGGAAGCAGCAAAATCTTGAGTTCGCGTCTGGGGAGGCAGAACGGCAGCTCCAACTAGTGCATATCCACGAAGCTTATCTGCGCAGCGCTGTCATCACAGCGCCCTTTCGATGGCTTCCCCCGTCTGCACTAGCTCGCCGCGCTGGTTCCTGGCTTGCACCTCGAAACGAATTCGCCGCTTTTCGTCGTCCTTCGCTGCGAGACGAACCACTGTCGTCACTGTATCGCCGATGACAACAGCCCTCAGGTATTTGGCCGATGTCGACAGTAAGGCAGTGCGTACCCTAAACCGCTCGCAGAATTGCACGATGGGCTTCGACATCAACGCTGACGTCATGACACCATGCGCGATCCGATCCGGATAATGGGTGTTGGCCCGCGCCCAGTCCCCGTCCAAATGGAGCGGATTGAAACTTTGGATGGCGTGGGCAAAGGCGTCGATTGACTCCCCGTCAATGACCTAGCTACTGGATTCCCAGTCCCCAACGGTCAAGGACTCATAAGTTCCCGTCCAGTCTCCAGTCATCAGTTTATCCTCACGATAAACCTCACCGTCACATCTCAGCCGCGGATGCTTTTTAACCATTCAGTAGCGTCGGCGACCGGAACACCCATGGTCCCTGATGCGATCCAATGCACTATGCCGGCGGTGTCGGCAGCGGTTTGTCGGAACGTCTATCGAAGGGCCTGAAGGCGCGCCTGGACAAGATCGCGATCGCAAGCCGGTGATCAAGGGTCTGCGGGAGAAGGGGATCATCTGGACCGAGCCGAAGGTGGTGGTCGAGGTGGAGTATCGTGGGGTGACCACGGCAGACCAGCGCCTTCGGCATCCGGCGTTCAAGGGTGTGCGGGGGGATAAATAGTGGATTATCGAAGCAGGTTCCGGGAAAATGTCATAGGTATGGAACGACATGGCCGCTTGGCGCTTCGACAGAAAAAGAACAAAGGAATGAAGTGATGCGGAGCTCGGCCACCGTGACAGCTTTTGAATGCCGCGCCCAAGCCTCGGAGTTCAGGGAACAAGCTGAGATGGAGACGGATCAAGCCCGGAAAGACCTGCTCTTCAACATGGCGCGCACGTGGACTGTTCTGGGGATACAGACTGATCGTCTCGACGAACTTTCCTCCTGAACTTTTAACTCGTCCGGCTGATCGGCCCCTCGCTTCAGCCGCAGCTCTTGCTCGAGAGCAATTTCCTGGCAAGCTCTACGCCAATGCTTCTCGTGCGCATCATCGGGCCAGCCTTCGCTGACCCAGATTTGATAGGCACGATCGCGGACGCGCTCCTCCCAGTCTTGCGGCCGCTCACAACTGAGTTCTGTGGCCTGGGAGCTCCTGAGGTTAACCCAAGCGGTGATATCTCCAAGCGGCTTGTTCACTGTCGTATTCCAGCCATTTCGTAGGTGTCTCTAGAGGCACGATATTGCCACTCTCATTCTCGAGGAATACGTCCACGGGACAGCCCTGCTGCTTGGCATTCCTCGACCATTCCAGCGCCCGAGTGATCGCATCGACCTGGGTCACGAACTCGTCATAGCTCTTTCCGTCAATGCCGATCTTCCAGATATCTCCGTGGCGATGGACCACAATGCGCCTGTTCATTTCCTTGCCGCCCCGGCCAATACTCCTATTTTATAGGTAGCGAGGGATCATTGAAATTTACAAGATGACGAACCATTGATTTAAGAAATGTCCGGAACCGTACGGT
>NZ_VHKL01000012.1 GCF_007474605.1 Rhodoligotrophos appendicifer
GCCTGCGGCTGCGTCTTGCGCGGGGCGGCCTGCGGTGCGGCCGGCGCCCGCGGGGCCGCCGGCGCGCGGGGGGCCGTTCCCGTCGAGCGCTGGAACTCGAAGATCTTGCGCAGGAACCCGGGCGCCAGCGCCGAGATCGGATTGAACAGGATCTGCGGCTTGTCGATGGTTCCGCGAATGGCGAAGGTCACCCCGAACATGCCCTGTCCCTTGCCGCCCATGAGCACCTCGCCCAGCACCGGCACCGAGCTCAGGATCGAATTGATGGCATAGGCCGGGATGATGGTGCCGCCGATGTCGATGGCCTTGTCCTGCTTGCGGATGATGCCCTTGGCGGTCGCGCCCAGCACCGGCCCCTGCAGCAGCGTGTCGCCGATGGTGGCACCGGTCTGAGAGATCGAGAAGGGCATGTTGAGGCTCGAGAAGAACAGGGAGCCCTCGGTCTGCGCCCTCTGCTGTGGCGAGAGCGGAATGGGATTGCCCTTCTCGTCGAATTGCAGCGCCGGCTCGTCGACCACCTCGAAATCCCACATCCGGAGCCGCCCGTCGCTGAGATCGGCCGATCCCGCCGGGCCCAGGAGGCCGGTGAAGCTCAGCTTGCCGCCCTTCACGCGCGTATAGAAATCGCCGCCGCGCAGCATCGCCCCGCCATTGGCGGTCCCCACATTCAACTGCCGCCGCCCGCCCGCCACGGGTTCGATCGTCATGTCGACGGGCGCCCCATTGTTCCATTTGCCCTTGACCTTGATCGCGGCGATGCCCTTCTCCGTGGCCCGTCCGGAGAATTCCACCTCCACCAGCCGCTCGTTTCGAAACCCGACGACGCTGGTGATTTTGCCTTTCATTTCGGTCACTTGCGGCTTCTTCTTGGGCTTTTCCTCCTCGAACAGCGCCTTGATCATCGGCCGCGCATCGAAGCTGCTCCCGTCGATGGTGAGCTCCATATGCAGATCGTCGATGCGGTTGGCCTTCAGCGTCAGCTCATTGCCCTGGCTGAGCCGCACCACCGGAAAATCGGATCTCTGGATGTCGCCCTTGGCGTTGACCGTGAAGTTTCCCTGGATGTCGAGATCTTCGCCGGTCATGACGAAATTGCGGACCTCGAAGGCGCCGCTGCCGTCGCCCACCCCCACATCGAAATGCGCTTTCGTTCCGGCGGCGGGGCCGCGCACCCAATTGATCGCGTCCGCCTTCAGGGTCGCCTTGCTGAAATCCACATCCACCCGCCCCCCCGTCACCGACGATTTCGAGATGTCGACCGTCACCGTGACGGCGATCGGCCCGGAGACGAATTCGTTGACGTCGATGCCGAGCCGCTCCCGATCCTTGTTGTCCAGGGTCGCCGTGGCCGTGACCTTGCGCTCGTCCGGCGTATTGTCCACGAAGGACATGCGCCAGTCGAGCTTGCTCTCGACGCCGTTCAGCAGGACCTGGCCCTTCCCCTCGATGCCGAGCATGGTCGCCTGGATGTCGAGATCGCCGCCGTCGATGCTGATGTCGTCTATGGCATTGGGGAGTGAGACGCCACGGATGGAGACGCCGGCATCGAGCGTGACCTCCTCCGGCTTGATGCCGGATTTCATCGGCAGGGCGAGCTTCACCCGCCCCTCGATCGTGCCGCCGAGGTCGCCGACCCGCACCCCGGACTTGGTGATGTATTCCAGGGGCGGCTGGTTGATCAGCTCCATGAAGCCCTGGGCCGGCCCGCGCACCGAGAGATCGAAGGCGGCCGCCGTCCCGTCCACCATGAGATGGGTGACCTTCATGGTGCCTGTGACCAGCTCCACCGAGGTGCCCGAGGGCAGCGTCACCTGCCCGTTGTCGAGTTGCAGATCGAAGCTGTCGCCGCGCAGGACGCCGCTCCCCACGGCGTTCTTGATCGCCGGCAGCTGGGCGAAATAGCGCGTCTCCACATTGGCCAGGTTGAATTTGAAATTGATGTTGTCGTCGGGGATCGACTGTCCCCGCAGCGAACTCGCGATCACCTCCGACGGCAGGTCCACGATCATCTCGCCGTCAGTGATGATGCCATCCACCACATGCTCGTTGATCCAGTCCCGCGCTGCCACGGCGGCCAGCGGCGGCCAGAGCTTCTTCAGGACCGGCAGCGGCACCTGGTGCAGCCGCGCGCCGAACCGCACCGTCATCGCCTCCGGCCCCTCGATGAACGAACCGCGCAGCCGGATGCCGGCTTCACCCGCCATGATCACCAGATCGTCCACGGTGACCGAAGCCGAATCCAGCGAGGCCGTGCCGAGGAAGTCGATGCGGTCGATGGCGAGGGCATCCTTGATCTCGCCGGAGGTGTCCAGGCTGATATTATGGGCGTTGAGTTTGAAGTCGAGGGCGCTGATCCGCCCGTCGGCGGCCTGGATCGGATGGATCCGGCCGGAGAGCTGCGCTTGCGACCCGCCCACATAGAGGGCTGATTCGCCGATCACGATGTCGCCGCTCGCCGGCTCGAAGGCAAAGCGCAGCAGGCCTTCATCGACCAGGATGGACTGCGACAGGAAGTCGGGAAAGCCCACATAGCCCGCCCCGGCGCTGAGTGCGGCATCTGCCCGTGTGATCGTGCCGCTCGTAGTCATCTCGAGCCGCGCCTCCCCCGACAGCGGCACCTTGACCTCGGCGAGCTTCGACAGGGCGAAGATCTGGTCGGCCACATCGGCGGGAATGAAGTCGCGGACGCTGGCGCTGGCCGTGATTTTCTCGTCCGCCGTATTGTAGGTGGCGATCATCGCCAGTTTCCAGGGCACCCGGCCGCTGGCGATATCGGCATCCGCGATCAGTTTGAGCCCCGTCGCCTCGCGCTGGAAGTTCAGGTTGACGTCCGGCGCTTCCCATTCGGCCTCGTTGATGGCGTCGTAGAAGGAGACCCGGGCATTGGTGATGACGATCGCCTCCAGGGACGAGGCCGCCGTTTCCCCCTCATCCCGTGGCGCCAGCAGCTCCCGGCGGATGAAGGACAAGAGCCCGATCTCCTCGCTGCTTTCGGCATCCCCCTTGCCCTCCGCGGCGCTGGTCTGCGGGCCCGAGCTGCTTTGGCTGCCCTGGGTTTGGGCGAGCACGAATTCGTCATCGGGCGCCGTTGCGGCCCCGACCCCCAGCTCCAGGGCACCGTTCAGCGTCCGCCGCACCAGGATATGCGGTCCGATCAATTCGATCTTGCGCGGCAGGATCCGTCCCCGCAACAGGCCTTCCCCGTCGAAGCCCAGCGACGCGCGCGGCGCCTGTGCCAGCAGGTTGCCGTTGGGATCTGTGAGTCGGACGTTGCGCAGCCGGACGCGCGGCCGCCCCGATCCTTCCGTGCGCTCGATCACCGCATCCGTGATTTCCACCCGCATTCCCGACAGGCCGGAATTGATCATCGCCTGCAGCGGCATGCTCATGAAGCCGAGGGAGATCGGTCCCAGGCTCAGCCGCCAGAGGAAGACGAGCGACAAGACAGCGATCAGCAACACGGCGCCGCCGAGCGAAAACAGGCTCAATCTGGTAATGCGCTTGCGCAAATCGGTGAATCTATGGCTGCCTAGTGCCTGGAATGCTTAGCCTGAGAGTCTCGCTCCATAAAGGCCGCAGTCCGGGCCAACCTTGCATCGGAACGGTTGACCCGTTCGGCTATGTTCTTCATGGGAGCCTCCGCACGCGGAATACACGGTACCGTTGCGTGCAGAGTGCACGAATTCCAAGCGACTTCATCCATCATTTAAAAGAGACCAAAGGATGACGACATGACTGAAACGTTGGACCAGGGCTCGCTCGCGCCAGCCTTTTCATTGCCCGGCGACGGGTCAACGACACTGACGCTGGAGGCGTTCCGCGGCCGCAAGCTTGTTCTCTATTTTTACCCGAAGGATGATACCAGCGGCTGTACGAAGGAAGCGATCGACTTCAACGCCGCCCGCGCCGATTTCAACGCCGCCGATACCGAGATCGTCGGCATGAGCGCCGATTCGGTCGCGAGGCACGACAAGTTCAAGAAGAAGCATGGTCTCGACTTCCCCCTGGCGGCGGACGAATCCCGCACCACCCTTGAGGCATACGGGGTCTGGGTGGAGAAGAGCATGTATGGTCGGAAGTACATGGGGATCGATCGTGCAACATTTCTTGTTGATCGAAGTGGAAAGATCGCTCGGATCTGGCGCAAGGTGAAAGTTCCCGGCCACGTGCAGGAAGTTCTCGCCGCTGCACGCGCTCTCGATTGATTTGTCACAGGCCTTCGACTTTCACCGCTCAAGCGGTCCGCAAAGTAACCAACCGCAGTGACATTGACCGCGGCGATGTTACAGTGCACAAGGTCGGGATGACCTGTTGAACTGAGAGTTGTGCATCGTTTCGGGGGCGGTTGGAACAACGGCATGCGACGCCGAGAACATTGGACGACGCCGGAGGGTGGCATTCGAGAATTTCTCGGACGCCTCTTTCGTGAACGTCAGATTTACATTCGCAGCGAAGGCGATGTTCGCTTCGTCACCTTGTCCTCGCGCCTTCAGGTTCTTGTCTGCATCGGCGGACTGGGCCTGTTGTTCTGGCTCGCTTATGCCAGCGTCAATGTTGCCTTCAAGGACCAGCTGATCGCCTTGAAGGAACGCCGCATCGCCGACGTCAAGCACGCCTATGAGGTCCGCCTTTCGGAGCTGCGCACCTCCATCGACGTGGTAAATTCTCGGCTGCTGCTGGATCAGGATGCCTATCTCGCCCGGGTTGATTCCCTGCGCGCCGATTACGGCCACCTCCTCGCCCGGCAGCGCCAGCTCGAATCATTCTTCCAGCAGGGCTGGCTCCCGGCGCGCGCCTTCCAGGGCACAACCATGGCCCCGGACGCCGATCCGGCGACCGAGCAGGCCCCCGCCCAGGACTCCAATTTCGAGGATCAGACCCACCTCGCGCCGGACTCCTATCGCGTCCGCTTCCGCGAGCAGTTCGGGTCTGCCGATGAGGTTCTGCAGCCGCTCGCGGAGATGCAGGCCTTGGCCGCCGCCTTCGACGAGGCGCAGGCGACCCTGGTGACCCGCGTCGACGGCCACATCTCGGCTCAGATGAAGGCCGCCGAGGGCACCGCGACCATGGTTGGCCTGTCCCCGCGCCGGATTATTGCCGCAGCCGAACCGCGTCAGGAGGCGGTGGGCGGACCCTTCATTCCCGTCTCTCTGGGCTTGGGCGGCGATCCCCTCATCGAGCGCCTGGACGACCTTGCCGAGCGGCACGAGGACATCGTCGCTTTGCGCGAGGGGCTGCGCGACCTGCCGCTGACGGTCCCGGTCCAGGCCTATCGTCTCACCAGCGGCTTCGGCACCCGCCGCGATCCCTTCCGCCGCCGCGCGGCCCTGCATGCCGGCGTCGACCTGAAGGCACCCTATGGCGCCCCGGTCCTGGCCACGGCGGCCGGCACCGTCACCGAGGCGAAGGTCTCCGCCGGCTATGGCAAGATGGTCCTGATCAGTCATGACAATGGCATCTCCACTCGATATGCTCATCTCAGTGCGATCTCGGTCGTCCCGAGACAGAAGATTGCGAAACACGATGTCGTCGGACGCCTGGGCAGCACCGGCCGCAGTACCGGCCCTCATTTGCATTATGAAACGCGCATTAACGGGCGCGCAGTCGACCCAAAACGCTTCTGGCAGGCGCGGAATGATCTTCAAGAGCAAGAGCAGTAGAACCGAGGCGGGAGCGAAGGCGGCGGCGGCCATGAAGGCGGACGAGGACGCCGATCGGCGCAACCGTCGTGCGGGTCCCACCATCATCACCTCCGACGTGATCATCGAGGGCAAGCTGATCACCAGCGGCGAGCTGCAGATCGACGGCACCCTTCACGGCGACATTCGCGCCGCCAGCGTCGTCGTCGACAGCAACGGCTCGATTCGCGGTGAGGTGGTCGCGGAGGAGATCGTGGTCCGTGGCCGCATCATCGGCCCGCTTCACGCGATCCATATCCACATCTATGCCGATGCCCATGTGGAGGGCGACATCGTCCACGAGACGATCTCCATCGAGAACGGCGCCTTCATCGAAGGCAGCATTCACCGCGCCGAAGATCCCATCGACGTGGCGGATTCCATGCATGCCATGGAGCCGGACCCCTATCTCCCCGGCACCCGGGAACCTTTGCGCACTCTGGAGAGCCCCGACGAGCCGAAATTCCGCCCCGACATCGAGCAAGGCGGCTTCCGCCCCGCCGATCTGATGCGGACCACCCAGAGCGACTGACCCGCCGGCCGCCCGTCATCCCGGACGAAGCGCAGCGCACCCCTCTACCTGTCATCCCGGACGAAGCGCAGCGAAGATCCGGGACCCCATGCGGCTCGGGATCCCGGGTCAAGCCCGGGATGACAGCCAGAAGAAGAGCCCCTACCCCTCCGCCGGCACGCCCTCGCCCTTGCCGTGGACCCGCTGGGCCAGCGCCGCCTCTAGGAAGCTGTCGATCTTCCCATCCAGCACGCCGCCGGTATCGCTGGTCTCGACCCCTGTCCGCAAATCCTTCACCATCTGGTAGGGCTGCAGCACATAGGAGCGGATCTGGTGTCCCCAGCCGATCTCCGTCTTCTGCGCATTGATGGTGCTGGCCGCCTCTTCGCGCCGCTGCAGCTCCGCCTCGTAGAGCCTCGCCCGCAGCATGGTCCAGGCCGTCGCCCGGTTCTTGTGCTGCGACCGCTCCATCTGGCACTGCACCACGATCCCCGAGGGGATATGGGTGATGCGCACCGCGCTGTCGGTCGTGTTCACATGCTGCCCGCCGGCCCCTGAGGCGCGATAGGTGTCGATGCGGCAGTCGCTCTCGTTCACGTCGATGTCGATCGTGTCGTCGATGACGGGATAGACCCAGACCGAGGCGAAGGACGTATGCCGCCGCGCATTCGAATCGAACGGCGAGATGCGCACCAGCCGGTGCACGCCCGATTCGGTCTTCAGCCAGCCATAGGCATTATGCCCCTTGATCTGGAAGGTCGCCGATTTGAGCCCCGCCTCTTCGCCCGAATGGACTTCGATGGTCTCGGTCTTGTAGCCATGGGCCTCCGCATAGCGCAGATACATCCGCGCCAGCATCTCGGTCCAGTCCTGGCTCTCGGTCCCCCCGGCGCCGGAATGGACTTCGAGGAAGCAGTCGTTCTTGTCCGCCTCTCCCGACAGCAGCGTCTCGATCTCGCGCTTGCCGATATCGTCCCGCAGCGCCTTCAGCGTCGCTTCCGCATCGCTGACGATGCTCTCGTCGCCCTCCTCCTCGCCCATGGCGATGAGTTCGACGCTGTCATTGAGCATCTGCTCCAATCCGCGCACGGATTTCACCTGGTCTTCGATCTGCTGACGCTCCCGCATCAGCGCCTGCGCCTTCTGCGGCTCGTCCCAGAGCCCAGGATGCTCCGCGGCGGCGTTCAGTTCGTCCAGGCGTCTGAGGGCGTGATCCCAGTCAAAGATGCCTCCTCAGCAGTCCGAGCGACTGCTGGATGTGATCGACCAATGTCTGTGCTTCGGCGCGCATGCGGATCCGTTGAACCTTCTCGAAAGTGGAGAGCCTTACATAGAGTCCGAGAGCAGGCCTGTACAGCCCCCAGGCCTCACGCCGCAGCCCCACCCGTCATCCCGGCCGAAGCGCAGCGAAGAGCCGGGACCCCATGCGGCTCGGGGATCCCGGGTCAAGCCCGGGATGACAGTGAGAAGAAGAAGAGCCCCGTCCCCACCCTGGTCATCCCGGACGGAGCGCAGCGCAGATCCGGGACCCCATGCGGCTCGGGGATCCCCTGCCGCCCGGGATCCCGGGTCACGCCCGGGATGACAGTGAGAAGAAGAAGAGCCCCCTCAATAAAGCCCGCCGGTCCCCGTCGACAATCCGCCTTCCAGCTGCTGCAGCTGCTCGCCGGCCACCCCTTGCGCCACCGCACCGCCGCCGATGACGACCGTGTCGTCCGCCGGTCCCTCGCCCGGCTTGAACGCCTCCAGGATGACCTTGGGGTCGCCATAGGCCGCTCTCTGGCCATTGGTGGGATTGATGGGGATGAGCTGCACGCCCGACGGCACCCGGAACGGGATCCCCGGCTTGTCCTTCAGCGCCAGCTTCATGAAGTCGGCGAAGATCGGGGCTGCGATCTCGCCGCCCGTCGAGCCCTTGCCCATGGGCTTGGGATTGTCGTAGCCGACATAGATCCCGACGGTGAGATCGGGAGCCGAGCCGATGAACCAGGCGTCCTTCTCGTCATTGGTGGTGCCGCTCTTGCCGGCCAGCGGCTTGCCGACGGCCGCTGCCGCCCGGCCCGTGCCGCGCTGCACCACCCCCTCCATCATGGAGGTGATCTGGTAGGCCGTATACGGATTGAGGATTTCCTCGCGCTGATCGGCGATCTCGGGCTCGGCCTGGCCCTGCCACTGATCCACGCCGCAACTCGGGCAATCGCGCGCATCATGCCGGTAGATCGTATGTCCGTAGCGGTCCTGGACCCGGTCGATCAGCGACGGCTGGATGCGCTTGCCGCCATTGTCGAGCATGCTGAAGGCGGTGGTCATGCGCATCAGCGTCGTCTCGCCCGCTCCCAGCGCCATGGACAGGACCGGCGGCATCTTGTCGTAGATCCCGAAGCGTTCGGCGATCTCGGAGACCTTTTCCAGCCCCATATCCTGCACCAGCCGCACGGTCATCACGTTGCGCGACAGCTCGATGCCGCGCCGCAGCGTCGAGGGTCCGTAGAATTTGTTCGAGTAATTCTTCGGGCTCCACACATCGCCATTCGACAGCCGCACCTCGATGGGCGCATCCAGGATCACGCTCGACGGCGTATAGCCATTGTCGAGGGCGGCCGCATAGACGAACGGCTTGAACGACGAGCCCGGCTGGCGCTGGGCCTGGGAGGCTCGGTTGAACTGGCTCAACCCGTAGGAGAACCCGCCGACCATGGCCAGGACGCGGCCCGTATGCGGGTCCATGGCGACGAGGCCTCCCGACACGGCCGGCACCTGGACCAGATGGAACGTGCCGCCATCGTCGGCCGGCGCCACATAGATGACGTCGCCCGCCTTGAGCACCTGGCTCACCGCCTTCACCTGCGGTCCGAGCCCGCCGCCGTCCTTGGCCGCCCTGGCCCAGGTCAGCGCCTTGAGCGAAATGGTCCCCTGTTCGCGCTCATCGGCGAGCGCCCCGCCGACCACCCGCTTCGGCGTGAGCCCGATGCGGGCTTCCGCATTCGTCGTCTCCAGCACCACGGCCAGCTGCCAGGGGGCGAGATCGGCGGGCATGGTGATGCCGGACAGGGTCTTGCCCCAGTCGCCACTGATGTCGATGGTCTGCAGCGGTCCGCGGAAGCCGCGGGCCCGGTCATATTTCAAGAGCCCCCGCGCTAAAGCTTGGCGCGCGAAGATCTGCAGTTTCGGCTGCAGCGTGGTCCGGATCGACAGGCCGCCATCATAGAGCTTCTTCTCGCCATAGAGCTCCAGCACTTCCCGGCGCACGTCTTCGGTGAAATATTCCGCCGAGACCAGTTCCGCCCCGACTTCACGCGGCGTGATCGTCAGCGGCACCTTCATGGCCGCCTCCGCCTCCTCGCGCGTCACGAAGCCGTTTTCGGCCATCTGCCCCAGCACCCAGTTGCGCCGCTCCGTCGCCCGTTCCTTGGCGCGGATGGGGTGGTAGTTGTTGGGCGCCTTCGGCAGCGCCGCGAGATAGGCGACCTCCGCCAGGCTGAGATCGTTCAACGACTTGCCGAAATAATTGAGCGAGGCCGCCGCCACCCCATAGGCACCGAAGCCGAGATAGATTTCGTTGAGATAGAGTTCGAGGATCTTGTCCTTCGAGAAGGCCTGCTCGATGCGCAGCGACAGCAGGGCCTCCTTGAGCTTGCGGTCGAAGGTGCGCTCATTCGTCAGCAGGAAGTTCTTGGCCACCTGCTGGGTGATGGTGGAGGCACCGATCATGTGGCCGCCGCCACTGATGTAGTTTTCCGCATTCGTCAGCACCGCCCGGGCGATGCCGAGCGGGTCGACCCCGCTATGCTGGTAGAAATTCTTGTCTTCTGCCGCCAGGAAGGCTTCCGTCACCAGCTTCGGAATGGCGCTTTCCGGCACATATAGGCGCCGTTCGCGGGCATATTCGGCGATCAGCGTTCCGTCGGCCGCATGCACCCGGGTGGTGACCGGCGGCTCGTACTGGGCGAGCTGGCTGTAGTCGGGCAGCTCATCCGAGATCCGCCAGATCAAATATCCAGCACCGCCGGCCGCCACGGCGAACAGGATGAAACCGACGGTGAATAGAAACCCTAGAAAACGCAGCATGAAGCTCTCAATCTCCGGTCGGGCTCGCACCGCGCGGACCTCGTGTCCGCCATCAACCGCTGAAGCCCCAGCCTGTTAATCTCGATTGCCGCAAAGGTCCATCTTATCATGAGCGGCCACCCCGCGCGACGCCGCATCGGCTCCGCATCCGGTTCAACCCTGCGGCGAGGCAGCGATTCGGCGCTTGCGGGAAGCACTTAGGCCGAGAATGCGGCGCGGCCGTGGCGCGGGCTACTGGCGGGCCGAGACATGCGTCCCGAAGAAACCGTCCACGGCCACCTGCATGGACCGGGCGACCTTTTGCCGCCAGGCGCTGGAGGTCAGCAGCTTCTCGTCCTCGCTGGAGGAGAGATAGCCGAGCTCCACCAGAACCGAGGGGACGTCGGCTGCGCGCAGCACCCGGAAGCCCGCATAGCGATGCGGCTTGCTGCTCAGCATCGTCGTCCCGTCCAGTGTGTTGACGAGGGTCTTGGCGAAGAACACGGAATGGTTGCGCGTTTCGCGCTGCACCAGATCGATGAGGATGCCGGTCAATTCTTCGTTTTCGCCGTCGACCTCGACGCCGGCCACGAGGTCGGCCTTGTTTTCCGCCGCGGCGATTTCCGCAGCCTCCCGGTCCGAGGCCTTGTCCGAGACGGTATAGACCGTCGACCCGCGGGCAACCCCGCGCTTCAGCGAATCCGCATGGATGGAGATGAACAGATCCGCCTGCTTCTTTTGGGCCACCCGCACCCGGTTGCCGAGGGTAAGGAAACTGTCATTGCTGCGGGTCATGACGACGTCGTAGCGCCCGCTCGCCTGCAGCCGGTCGCGCAGCACCTTGGCAAAGCCCAGCACGACGTCCTTCTCAAAAGTGCCCGATTTGCTGATCGCGCCGGGATCGATGCCGCCATGGCCGGGGTCGATGACCACGATGGGCTTGGCGCGGCGCTCCACCGGCTTCTGCATCTCCGGCTTGGCGGCACCCAGCCTGCCGAAGGCCGCCGTCGGCTCCACCACCGCGCCCTCGGATCCTGCGCCCTTCGGCGCCGCCGTCTCGGCGGGCAGGGTCAAGGCGACAAGCGTCGTCTCGGCGGCAGCCGGCGCCGTCGTGGCCGGCATCGTCTCGCTTGCGGTCGCCAGCAGCGGCCGCGGCCGCGGTACCGGCGGCAGGTCCGTCTTGGCCGTTATGACCGTCTGCGGTGCGGCGGCAGCGGGTTCCGGGGCCTCTGCCGGGTCGGCTGCATTGAGATCGGCCAGCGCCGCCGTCCGGGTCTCCTCGCCTTGCCGCTCGATGCGCTCCTTGATCTTGGCGAAGGTGACGGCGTCGGTGCCGATCAGGTCGATCACCAGGCGTGCGGGCTCAGTGCCCTTGGAACTGACCATGAAGGACTTGTCGATGAGCACCGGCTGGTTCGCATCGATCACCACCCGTGACCGTTCCGCCTCGAAGCGGCCATAGCGGTATTCGCGAATCAGCCCGCGCCCCTGCGCCCCGATTCCGGCGGGCAGCTGAAATCCCACATTCGGCAGGTCGATGATGACCCGGAACGGATCGTCCACCACATAGACGCTGAAGGGAATCGGCTGGTCGAGATCCAGCACGAAGCGCGTCCGCCGCGCATCGCCGGCCACGCGCGAGGCGATCGCGTGGACGGCGGCCTCCTCGGGCGCATCCGCAGCCGGCTCCATCGCCCGCGTCGGCGCCCCGCCCGCCAGGGTCCATCCCCCGACCAACAGCGCCAGCATCATTGGACGCAGCGCTCTCTTTGCGAGGCGCAGCATCCCAGACGCCGATATGCGGAGACCCGCCTTCACTCCTGCAGCGCCCCTTGACTGACCCGACAAACCTCCCGCGGGAACCGGCGCTGCGACACCGATCTCTTCCCGCGACGTGTCGGCAGGCTAGACGGTCCGAGTTAACTAAATCTTACGGAAGCCTGGTCCAGCACTCTGAGTCGCGCGGCCATAATCGCGCTTTCGGGTCCGGTGGTGCCTTTCGGTGACAGGCCCACATTTCACTGCTCTTGCAAAACTTTGTGGAATTCCCGTAATTAGAAGTCAGAGGATCGACGATGACGTGGCATTCGGCTTTGGCACCGTCGGCTCTCGCCCCTTTCTAACGCGATGGGCGGCGTCCGCGCTTACGGCGGTTAGCTCGCTTCCCATTGCGTCTGAATTGCAGGCCTGCTCTAGGCGGGCCGCGCATTTGACCTCGTGCTTTCGGGCCGAGTTATTGAAACCGCTTCGGCCAAGGCCGAGGCTGCTATGGACTGAATCGGAACAGGCATTGCTGACGCACGCGAAGAGGGAACGGGAGAGCATTACGCCGGAGTTCAAGCTCCTTGGAGCACCGGCCGCTCTTTCTGCCACACGCGCGAGCAGCAACAACCGGCCTGCCCTCACAACATCACTATGCGCTCGCGCTCGCCCGCTGGCGGCCTCTTTGGCCGAGACCGGCGGTTTTGAGCTGCGGCCCGCGCGAGCGCGGGAGAAAGTATCCTATGGGAAGCAATATGCTGATCGACGCGGCCCACCCGGAAGAGACCCGGGTCGTCGTGCTGCGTGGAAACAAGATTGAGGAATTCGACTACGAATCGTCGTCCCGGAAGCAGATCAGAGGCAATATCTATCTCGCCAAGGTAACGCGGGTGGAGCCATCGCTCCAGGCGGCCTTCGTCGATTATGGTGGCAACCGCCACGGCTTTCTGGCCTTCAACGAGATCCATCCGGATTATTATCAGATCCCGGTCGCCGATCGTCAGGCCCTGCTGAAGCAGGAGGCCCGCGATGCCATGGCCTCCGGCGACGAGGATATCGAACCGGTCGAGACATCCGAAGCACCGAGCGCCGAAGAAGGCAATGGTGACGGCCGCCGCCGGCGCCGGCATCGCCGCCACAATGGCGCGGAAGCCGATGCCGAGGGCGGCGAAGGCGGCTCCGGCGGCGTCGAGGAGGTCGAGGAGGATCCCGAATCCCAGGCCGTCGACAGTGTCGGCGCCGAGGATGCCCTGGAGGAGGCCTCCCATTTCCAGCGCAATGTCCGCCGGGTCTACAAGATCCAGGAGGTCATCAAGCGCCGTCAGATCCTTCTGGTCCAGGTCGTCAAGGAGGAGCGGGGCAACAAGGGCGCCGCACTCACCACCTATCTGTCCCTGGCCGGCCGCTATTGCGTGCTGATGCCGAACACCGGTCGTGGCGGCGGCATTTCCCGCAAGATCACCGATGCCGGCGATCGGCGTCGCCTCAAGGAGGTGGCCCGCGAGATGGAGGTGCCCGAGGGCATGGGCGTCATCGTCCGCACCGCCGGCGCCAACCGCACCAAGGTCGAGATCAAGCGCGACTACGATTATCTGCTCCGCCAGTGGGAGAGCATCCGCGATCTGACGCTGCAATCCACGGCCCCCGCCCTCATCTACGAGGAGGGCAGCATCATCAAGCGGGCGATCCGCGACCTTTATACGAAGGATGTCGACCAAGTCCTCATCGAGGGCCCCGTCGCCCATCGTGAGGCGCGCGAATTCATGAAGATGCTCATGCCGAGCCATGCGCGCAACGTGAAGCCCTATATGGAGCCGCGCCCGCTCTTCAGCCGCTACCAGGTGGAAAGCCAGCTCGACGGCCTGTTCTCCCCCGTCGTCACTCTGAGCTCGGGGGGCTACATCGTCATCAATCAGACCGAGGCCCTGGTCTCCATCGATGTGAACTCCGGCAAGTCGACCCGCGAGCACAATATCGAGGACACCGCCCTCAAGACCAATCTCGAGGCTGCCGATGAGGTCGCCCGCCAATTGCGTCTGCGCGACCTTGCCGGCCTGATCGTCATCGACTTCATCGACATGGAGGAGAAGCGCAACAACCGCAATGTCGAGCGCCGCATGAAGGAGGCGCTGAAGAACGATCGCGCCCGCATTCAGGTCGGCCGCATCAGCCATTTCGGCCTGCTCGAAATGTCCCGTCAGCGCCTGCGCGTGGGCATGCTGGAGGGATCGACCATCCCCTGCCCGACCTGTCAGGGCCGCGGCATCGTCCGCTCCATCGAATCCTGCGCGCTGTCCGTGCTGCGGGGCATCGAGGAGTATCTCATGCGCCGCCCCGAGGATGTCACCGTCCGCTGCGACCCGCATGTCGCCTTCTATCTGCTGAATCAGAAGCGCCACAATGTTCTGACCATCGAGGCCGCTTACGCAATTTCGATCTATCTCGAGCCCTCCGACGAGCATCACAACGAGAACTTCAAGGTCGAGCGCGCCGAGGGCCGCCCGGTCCGGCCGCTGCCCATCGCCGTGCAGATCGACACCTCCTATGCCGATTTCGACGAGGAGGAAGAGGAGGTCGTGGTCGAGGAAAGCGTGGCCGAGCAGCCCGAGAGGATCGGCGATGTCGAGACTGTCGCGGAGACCGCAGAGACCGCCTTCGAGGAGCGCGACGACGAGCGCGAGCGTCACCAGCCGGGCGAGGATGACGGCAGCCGCCGTCGCCGCCGTCGCCGCGGTCGTCGGGGCGGTCGCCGCAATCGCGAGTTTGAGGGCACCGCGGCCGAGGGCCAGGAGAATGGCGACTGGGTCGATCCCGGCTCCCTGCCCCAGCCCGACACCGGCATCACCCCGATCCCCGAATTCCAGCACGCCGTCGAAGGCGACCAGGAAACCGAGGCGAGCCGCAACCGCAGCCGCAGGGGTCGCGGACGTCGCGGCGACCGGTCGCGTCGGGAGGCAGCCGAGCTGGCGCCTGCAGGTCCGATGGAGGATCGCGTCGAAGGCATCCTCTCCGTCGAGATCGAGGCCACCGGCGACGAGTCCTTGGCGGCTGAGCAGATTGCCGTGGACCTCTCCCCCGAGGCGGGCCGGATAAGTGAAGCCTCGGCCGAAGCCCCGGCCGCGCCTGCCATCAGCGACGCCGAAGCCGCCACGCCGGAGGCGACCGAACCGGCGGCAGCCCCCAAGCGCACCCGCAAGCCGCGGGTCCGCAAGACGGCCGCGGCCGAGCCAGCACCGGAGGCCGAAGCCGGCCCCGCTGAGGCGCCGGCCGAGCCTGAGGCTGCCGAGCCTGTGGCTGCTGAGCCTGCGGCCGCCGAAGAGCCGGCGCCCAAGCCGAAGCGGCGCAGTCGCGCCAAGCCCAAGGCGGCAGCGGTGACCGACGACATGATCACCGATCAGGCCGGATCGACGCCCAAGCCTGTTCCGCAATTCGACGAGGCGGCAGCATCTCCGATCCTGCCGGCGGAGCCCTCCGCTCCGACGGAGAGCAGCGAAGCCTCTGCCCCGACATCCGAGCCGGAGCCCGAGACGGTGCAGCACGAGCCGGAGCCTGAAGCAGCGCAGCACCAGCCTGAACCGGCCCGTGAACGCGTGTCTGCTGAGCCTGTCGAGCCGAAGCCCGAGCGTCCGGCCCGGCGCGGCTGGTGGCAGCGCAAGATTTTTGGCGATTGAGGCGATCCCTCCTGCGGCGCGTCCCTGGTGGAATGCGCCGCAGACCCGGGGCTTTGCCCTCGGCGCCACACGCAAATGCGTTCGGCTCAGCCCCAGTATCGCCGCAATTACTGGGGAAGGCTGAAGCCCGATCGGAGATGACGCTGTGCTGATGGGCAGATCACATATCGACTTCAGGTCACTCGCCGCCAGGGCCTGCGCCCTGGTGCTGGCGGTGGCCGTCTTCATGACCGGGATCGGCATCCGCCATCTTGAGGCGGCGGGGCTGCCCTTGATCCGCGATACCGAGATCGAGCAGCTTCTGCGCGATTACGCGACGCCGGTCTTCCGGGCTGCCGGCCTCAGGCCCGACGGCGTGAACGTCTATATTATCAACGCCCCCACCATCAACGCCTTCGTCTCCGGCGGCCAGCGCGTCTTCATCCACACCGGCCTGATCACCGAATGCGAGACGCCCAACGAGGTGATCGGCGTCCTGGCCCACGAGACCGGCCATATCGCCGGCGGCCATCTGACGCGCATGCAGCGCCAGCTCGACAAGGCCTCGACCGCCGCGATCGTCGGCATGCTTCTCGGTGTCGCCACCATGGTGGGCGCCGGTCTCAGCGGCCAGGGCGAGCTCGCCCGCGGCGGCCAGGGCTTGATGCTTGGCGGCCAGTCCTTGGCCGAGCGCAACCTGCTCTCCTATGCCCGCGCCCAGGAATCCTCCGCCGACCAGGCGGCGGTGAAATATCTGACCGCGACCAAGCAATCGGCCAAGGGCATGATCGATCTGTTCGAGAAGCTCTCGAACCAGTCCCTCGCCTCCTCCGTGGCGATCGACCCTTACGTCCTCAGCCACCCCATGCCCCTCGACCGGGTGCGCAATCTCGAGATCAACGCCCGCAAGAGCCCCTATTTCGACACCCCCGACGATCCGGCTCTGTTGGCGCGCCACCGCATGGTCCAGGCGAAGCTCACCGGCTTCTTGGGCTCGCCGCAGCGCGTCTACCAGAAATACCCCACCAGCGACACGAGCCCCCCGGCGCGCTATGCCCGCTCCATCGTCGCCTTCCGCACCGGCGACACCCGCGCGGCCATGGTCGAGATCGACGCGCTGCTCCAGGCGCAGCCGAAGAATCCCTATTTCTGGGAGTTGAAGGGCCAGGCCCTGCTGGAGGGGGGCAGTCCGAAACAGGCCATCGCGCCGCTGCGTAAGGCCGTCGAGCTCATGCCGCGGGCGGATCTGACCCGGGTGATGCTGGCCCAGGCCATGCTGTCCACCGAGGATCCTGGCCTGGTCGACTCCGCCCAGCAGCTCCTGCTCCGCGCCAAGCGCACCGAGGCCGACAGTCCCGATCTCCACGCCCAGCTGGCCTTGAGCTATGCCCGCAAGAACAATATCCCCATGGCCGATCTCGAGACCGCCGAAGTGGCCCTGCTGACCGGCGATTATGATCTCGCCAAGCAGAAGGCGAAGCGCTCCATGGCCGCCTTCAAGCGCGGCACGCCCGAATGGATCCGCGCCAACGATATCTTGAACGTCAAGACCGAAGACAGCTGACCCTCGCCCGTGGCATGGTCGGCGCCGCCTCAATCTGGAGAGTTTTCATGCGCTTTGTCACTCGTCGCCTCGCGCCCCTGGCGATGTCCTGCCTGCTCGGTGTGTCGAGTGTCGCCTCGCCGGCCTTTGCCGCCGAGTTCAACGATGCGCAGCGCGGCGAGATCGTCGACACGATCCGCAGCTATCTCCTGGCCAATCCGGAGTTTCTGCGCGAGGTCATCGCAGCCCTGGAGGCCAAGGACCAGAGCCAGCAGATGGGCCAGGCCAAGGAGGCGATCAAGGAGAACGCTTCCCTGATCTTCCGCAGCAAGACCGACATGGTGGCCGGCAACCCTGAGGGCGACGTCACCGTGGTCGAGTTCTTCGATTACAATTGCGGCTACTGCAAGCGCTCGCTCCCCGACGTGAACGCCCTCCTCGACAAGGACAAGCAGGTCCGCCTGGTGCTGAAGGAGTTCCCGATCCTGGGCCCCGGCTCGATCTTTGCCTCCAAGGCTGCCCTCGCCGCCCGCAAGCAGGAGAAATACCTGGAGCTCCACAACGCGATGATGGAACACAAGGGGACCCTCGACGAAGCCGGCGTGCTGGCCATGTCCGAAAAGCTCGGCCTCGACATCGCGAAGCTGAAGGCCGACATGGAGGCCCCCGAGGTCCAGGCGCAGATCGACGAGAGCTACAAGCTGGCCCAGGCCCTCGGCATCCAGGGCACCCCCGCCTTCATCATCGGCGATCGCTTCATTCCCGGCGCCGTCGGGATCGACACCCTCTCCGAGCTGGTGACCGACGTACGCAAGGACGGCAGTTGCTCGATCTGCTGAGCACAAAAGCAGGCTCCGGCCTGCGCGGACTTCTGAGCACACAGCAGGCTTTGGCCTGCGCGGACTTCTGAGCAAAGCAGGCTCCGGCGTCTCACGCGACCGCCGGACGCCATGCGATGACGCCGGCCGTCCGCGCGCGCACCTCCGGTGAGGCGAGGCAGGTCGCCACCGCCTCGTAGCCCGGCGCTCCGGGCACGGCCAAGACCCACATCGGCGGGCTGTGATTGGCCGGACAGAACAGGATCGCCTCGTCGCGGCCCAGGGCGGCGAGATCCAGGATCGCGCTCGACCGGGTGAGCAGAAAAAGCGGGCGGGCTGCATTCCCCCGGCAGCGCAGGAAGGCGATCACGGCGGTCTGGGCCGAGGCGTCGAGCCCCTGTTCCACCATGTCGACGACGAGCGCGGCGGGTCCCTCGCTCTCCAGTCCCACCAGCAGCGCGAGCAGGGCCTCCGACATGTCAGCCCCATCCTCCACGAGCCAGGCTGCGGCCTCGTCTACCCGCGCCTTGAGCGCATCGTCCTGCTCGAGCTGCCTCCGTGCGGCGGCGGCCCCGTTGTCCAGCCGGTCCAATCCGAGGAAGGCCGCCTCGGGCAGACTTTCGGCGATGCGGCGGCCGAGCCTGGTCTTGCCGCTTCCCAACGGCCCGGTGATGTAGGTCAGGGGCGTTCGGTCGGGCAGCTCGAAACTCTCGCCGCCCCAGGGCCACGGCAGGGCGAAGCGCACCGGGGAGGGAGAAACCTCCCCTGCGAGCCGCGCGACGGCGCCCAAACCCGGGATCCGCCCCGAGGCCAGGTCGCTCCGCAGGCTGCGGACGGCATCCAGACTGTCGGAAAGGCTGCGGATCTGGTGCTCCAATACCGCCTGATGCGCGGTTAGCGCTCGCTCCAACCCGTGCGCCTCGCCCTTCAGGACCCGCGCCACCTGGGCCAGGCTCAGTCCGAGTGCGCGCAGCGCCACGACCTCCCCGGCGCGCGCCATCTCCGCCGGCCCATAGGCCCGCCAGCCGGCGGCGGTGCGGGCGGGCACCACGAGTCCGCGCTGCTCATAGAGCCGCAGGGCTTTCGGCGAGACGCCGAGGCGCTGTGCGGCCTCGGAGGCTGACAGGACGGGGGCGGTGGACGGCACGAATCACCTCGTTGCGTTGCGGACCGCTCCCTTATCGAGGCAGCCCCAGGGGCCGGGTCAAGGGCTGTCTGATGGCGCTGCGCCCTCGGACGGGAGCGCGTCCCGGGACCCCGCGACGCCCGCGACGCCTTCAACCGCTTCCGTTCCGCTGGCTTTGCCACTATAACACCCGGCGAAACTCCCCGTGACATCGAGAAGGTGACTTGGAAAGCATGGGCAAGGACAAGGCCGTCATCGATCGCGACATGATTCGCGACCTTGCCGATCTCCTGAACGAGACCGGCCTCCTGGAAATTGAGGTCGAGCAGGACGGCTTGCGCGTCCGCGTGTCTCGCGCCGGTCAGGCCGTGAATCATTTCGTACCCGCCCCCGGCTCCGCGGGCCCGGTGGAACCTGCCCCCGCTCCGGTCCCCACCGTCGCCGATCCCGCCAAGCATCCCGGCGCGGTGAAATCGCCCATGGTCGGCACGGCCTATCGGGCGCCCGCCCCCGGCGCGGCGACCTTCGTTGAAATCGGCCGCGAGGTCACCAAGGGCCAGACGATCCTCATCGTCGAGGCCATGAAGACCATGAACCAGATCCCCGCCCCCCATTCCGGCAAGGTCACCGCCATTTTCGTGGAGGATGGCAATCCCGTCGAATTCGGCGAGCCCCTGATGATCATCGAGTGATGAGCGGCCATGTTCGATAAGGTCCTCATCGCCAATCGCGGCGAGATCGCGCTGCGCATCCTGCGCGCCTGCCGCGAGCTCGGCATCGCCACGGTCGCGGTCCATTCGACCGCCGACGAGAACGCCATGCATGTGCGCCTGGCCGATGAAAGCGTCTGCATCGGACCGCCGCCGGCCCGCGACAGCTATCTGAACATTCCCTCCTTGCTGGCCGCCTGCGAGATCACCGGGGCCGATGCCGTCCATCCCGGCTATGGCTTCCTCGCCGAGAACGCCCGCTTCGCCGAGATCCTGGGCGAGCACAACATCACCTTCATCGGCCCGAGCCCTGAGCATATCCGCATCATGGGCGACAAGATCGAGGCGAAGAAGACCGCAATCCGCCTAGGCATCCCCGTCGTCCCCGGCTCGCCGGGCGCCGTCCGCTCCGGCGACGAGGCGGCCCGCATCGCCGAGGAGATCGGCTTCCCCGTCCTCATCAAGGCCGCTGCCGGCGGCGGCGGGCGCGGCATGAAGGTCGCCCGCACCCCGGCCGATCTCGCCGAGGCGCTGACCACGGCCCAGACCGAGGCCAAGGCGGCCTTCGGCGACGACGCCGTCTATCTCGAGCGCTATCTCGCCAAGCCGCGCCACATCGAGGTCCAGATCCTCGGCGATGGCCAGGGCAACGCCGTCCATCTCGGCGAGCGCGACTGCTCGCTCCAGCGCCGCCACCAGAAGCTCTGGGAGGAGGCCCTCTCGCCGGCCCTGAATGCCGACCAGCGCCACGCCATCGGCACCCGCGTCGCCACCGCCATCGCCGATCTCGGCTATTCCGGCGCCGGCACCATCGAGTTCCTCTACGAGAATGGCGAGTTCTTCTTCATCGAGATGAACACACGCCTGCAAGTGGAGCATCCGGTGACCGAATCCATCACCGGCATCGACATCGTCCAGGAGCAGATCCGCATCGCCGCCGGCGCCAAGCTCTCCTTCACCCAGGACGACATCGTCTTCTCCGGCCACGCCATCGAGTGCCGCATCAACGCTGAGAACCCGTTGACCTTCACTCCCTCGCCCGGCCACATCGATTCCGTCCACGTGCCCGGCGGCCTGGGTGTGCGCGTCGACAGCGGGATCTATGCCGGCTACACCGTGCCCCCTTATTACGACAGCCTCATCGCCAAGCTGATCGTCATGGGCAAGAGCCGCAACGAGTGCCTGATGCGCCTGCGCCGGGCTTTGGGCGAATATGTCATCGAGGGCGTCGAGACCACGATCCCGCTCTTCATCGATCTGCTGAAGGACGATGACATTATCGACGGCAATTACGATATTCATTGGCTGGAAAATTATCTCGAGCGCCGCCGGCAATGATGGACCGCGTGCTCGGTCAGTAAGAGACGACGATGAGCACCATCACGCCGCAGATCCTGCTCAAGGCCTATGCCGCCGGCATCTTTCCCATGGCGGAGAGCGCCGACGATGCGGGCCTGTACTGGATCGACCCCGAGCGTCGCGGCATCATCCCCCTCGATGAGGTCCACGTCCCCCGCCGCCTCAAGCGCACCATCCGCCAGGGCGACTTCGAGGTCCGCATCGACAGCGATTTCGACGCCGTCATCGGCGCCTGCGCCGAGCCCAAGCCGGGGCGCCGGTCCACCTGGATCAACAGCCGCATCCGTGGCCTCTACGGCCAGCTCTTTCGCATGGGCTTCTGTCATACGGTCGAATGCTGGCAGGGCGACGCCTTGGTCGGCGGCCTCTACGGCGTCCGCGTCGGCGGCGCCTTTTTCGGCGAGAGCATGTTCTCCCGCACCCGCGACGCGAGCAAGGTCGCCCTCATCCACTTGGTCGCCCGCCTGAATGCCGGCGGCTTCACCTTGCTCGACACCCAGTTCGTGACCGACCATCTGACCCGCTTCGGCGCCCGCGAGATCCCCCGCGAGGACTACCACGCCATGCTGGACGAGGCCCTCTACATGGAAGGCGATTTCCACGCCTTTACCGAGGATGCCGACCCCGAAGCCGTCCTCACCCTCGCCCAAGCCCTCCTCCCAACCGCCCCCTGATCCCACCCGTCATCCCAGACGAAGCAAAGCGCAGATCCGGGACCGCCAAGACCTCAGAGCCCTCATCCTGAGGAGGCCCGCAGGGCCGTCTCGAAGGACGGAACCCCATGCCGCCCGGGATCCCGGGCCAAGCCCGGGATGACAGTGATAAGAAAGTCCTCATCCTGAGGAGGCCCGCAGGGCCGTCTCGAAGGACGGGACCCCATGCGGCAAGAGATCCCCGGGTCGAGCCCCCGGCCGACAGCCAGAACAACCTCACCCAAGCGCCCCCTTGACGCCGGCCTGCCTCCCACCCTCTACTCCACCTCCCCAGACGAGGCCCGCCGTGACCCCTTTCACCCTCAGCCGCACTCCAGAGATCCTCGCCGGTCCCGGCGCTGTGGCAAGCCTGGCCGAGCGGCTCACCGCCTTGGCCGGTCCCGCCGCCCGCATCGTCCTGCTGGCCGATCCCGCTCTGGCGCGCCTCGGCATCACCACGCGGATCGCGCGGCAGCTGGCGGATGCCGGCCATCGCCCGCTGACCCTGCAGGCCGCTCCCGGCGAGCCCAAGGCGGCCGACATCGATGCAGCGACCGAGGATGCCCGCGCCCATGGGGCCACCGCCATCATCGGCCTCGGCGGCGGCTCGGCCCTCGATACAGCCAAGCTGCTGGCGGCGACGGCAGCCTCCGGCAACCCCGTGGCCGATTACGCCTTCTGCGCCACGCCCCTCCCCGCCGCCCCCCTCGCGCTCATCGCCATCCCCACCACGGCCGGCACCGGCTCCGAGGTCACCGCGACATGCGTCTTCACGGACGCGCGCAAGATCAAGGCCTGGGCCTGGGGCGATGCCTTGAAGCCCCGCCTGGCGATCCTCGACCCCGAGCTCACCGTGGCGCTGCCGCCGGCGATCACCGCAGCGACCGGGCTCGATGCCCTCGTCCACGCCATCGAGGCTGCCACCGGCCGCCGCCGCTTCGCCGCCAACGACCTCTATGCCCATGCGGCGATCCGGCTGATTTCGGGGTCCTTCGAGCGCGCGCTCGCCCAGCCCCATGACCTCGACGCCCGCTTCGCAATGCTTCTGGGCTCCACCTATGCCGGCCTCGCCATCGACAATGCCGGCACGGCGATCGCCCACACGATCGCCCATGCCCTGGCCGCCCTCGCCCCCGTCCCCCATGGCCGCGCCACCGCCATGGGCATGGCGGCGTCCATGGCCTGGGCCGTCTCGGGCGCACCCGACGCCTTCGCCGCGGTCGCCCTCGCCATGGGTGGACCTGCCGAGGCGGATGTCGCCGTCGACCGTTTCCTCCGGCTGATCGAGGCCAGCGCCCTGGACCTGTCCCTGGCCGGCGACGGCATCTCCCTGAACCGCCCCGATCTCCTGGCCGATCAGATGCGTAGCCCCGAAAACGCGCCCATGCGCGCCAACACCGCCCGCGAGGTCACCGATGCCGACATCGACACCCTGGCCCGCGCCGTCTACGCTCTGGCCTGAGCATTTACCTCCAAGGCCTCATCCTGAGGAGCAGCCGAAGGCTGCGTCTCGAAGGACGGGACCCCATGCGGCTCCCCCCCGTCATCCCGGACGCGCCGCAGCGCGAAGCGGTGCTGCGCAGATCCGGGACCGCCAAGACCTCACCCCCTCATCCTGAGGACCCCCGCGCCGTCTCGAAGGACCAGGACGCCCATGAAGATCACCGACATCGAGGTCACCCACCACCGTCTCCCCCTCGACCCGCCCTTCAACGCGAGCTGGGACACGCGGCCGCGGACGCAGTTTTCCGCCACCATCGTCCGGGTCCACACCGATTCCGGCCTGACCGGCATCGGCTCCGGCGACGAGATGATCGGCTTCGAGGCCTATAAGCCGCTCTTTATCGGCCAGGACGCGCTCAGCCTGGAGCGCCATTTCCGCATCCTCGAGAACATCCAGTTCCACGGCAGCCGTTGCTGGCCCCTCGATCTCGCCCTCTGGGACCTCGCCGGCAAGGCTGCCAACCAGCCCGTCTGGCGCCTGCTCGGCGGCGCCTCGGGCCGCATCCGCGCCTATGCCTCCTCCGGCACCCTGCGCCAGCCGCAAGCCCTCGCCGACCAGGCCGAGCGCTTTCTGGAGCAAGGCTTTCCCGCCCTGAAGATCCGCTTCCATCGCGGCGACTGGCGCGACGACATCAAGGCCCTGGAAGCCGTCCGCGCCCGCCTCGGTAACCGTCTCGAGCTCATGGTCGACTGCAATCAGGGCTGGCGCATGCCTTGGGACGCAGCCCCGCCCTGGACCCTGAAGGAGGCCCTGCCCGTCGCCCGCGCCCTGGAGGATCTCGACGTTTTCTGGATGGAGGAGCCTTTGCACCGGGGCGACGTGAAGGGCATGGCCGCCTTGCGCAGCAGGGTCGACATCCGCATCGCCGGTGCCGAGATGACCCGCGAGCTGCACGAGCTGCGCAGCCTGATCGAGGCCCGCGCCCTCGACGTGCTCCAGCCCGACGCGGCCCTGGTCGGCGGCATCTCCGGCCTGCGCCGCATCGCCACCCAGGCGGTGGATGCGGGCCTCATCTTCACCCCCCACACCTGGACCAACGGCCTCGGCGTCTTAGCCAACGCCCATCTGACCGCAGCCTTGGGCAACGCACCCTTCCTGGAATATCCCTACGACCCCCCCGAATGGCCCCTGGCCGCCCGCGACTTCATGCTCGCCGAGCCCCTGCAAGCCCACAAAGGCTGGCTCGACCTCGGCACCCGCCCCGGCCTCGGCATCGCCCTGGACGAGGAACGGCTGAACCAGACCAGGGTCGCTTAATCACTGAACCCTCATGCCAAGGAGCAGCCCCCACATCCTCATTGCCGAGGAGCAGCCCTCACACCCTCATGCCGAGCAGCCTCGCCATCCTCCTGCCGAGGGAGCAGCCCTGACATCCTCATGCTGAGGAGCGGACGCCAGTCCGCGTCTCGAAGCATCCGGCCGCAATCCGCACCGACGACCCAGCCGCCCATCCTTCGAGGCCTGCTGCGCAGGCACCTCAGGATGAGGATTCCCCCCGCACTCCGCCCCGGGCTGTCCCACACCCTCATGCTGAGGAGCGGACGCCAGTCCGCGTCTCGAAGCATCCAGCCCCACGGGACAACCCACGCCGCTGACCCCGAAACGGCCGAGAGGAGATGACACGCCTCTGGCCTGCACCTACACTGCAAGGGGGGCCGACGCATGGGGGCATATGTCTACATTCTTCGCTGCGCGGACGGCAGATATTACGTCGGCAGCACCAGGACGGAGCTGGAGCGCCGGGTGTCGGAGCACAATCACGCCCTCCATGACGGCTTCACCGCCAAGCGGCGCCCTGTCGTCTTGGCCTATGCCGAGCATTTCGACCGCATCACCGACGCCATCGCCTGCGAACGGCAGTGGAAGGGCTGGTCCCGCGCGAAGAAACAAGCCCTGATCGAAGGCCGCCTGGACCGCCTGCCCGCCCTCGCAAGCCGCCCCCGCAAACCCTCAAGCTGAGAAACGCCCCGATCCTCAGGCTGAGGTGCAGCCCCCACACCCACACGCTGAGGTGCAGCCCCCACATCCTGATGTCGAGGAGCAGCCTCACATCCTCATTGCCGAGGGAGCAGCCCTCACATCCTCATGCTGAGGAGCGGACGCCAGTCCGCGTCTCGAAGCATCCGGCCGCAATCCGCACCGACGCCCCAGCCGCCCATCCTTCGAGGCCTGCTGCGCAGGCACCTCAGGATGAGGATTCCCCCCGCACCCCGCCCCGGGCTGCCCCCACACCCTCACGCCGAGGGAGGAGCAGCCCCACACCCTCAAGCTGAGGTGCAGCCTCCCCATCATCATGCCGAGGGAGCAGCCCCTCACACCCTCATGCCGAGGGAGCAGCAGCCCTCACATCCTCATGCTGAGGAGCGGACGCCCGTCCGCGTCTCGAAGCATCCAGCCGCAATCCGCACCGACGCCCCAGCCGACCATCCTTCGAGGCCTGCTGCGCAGGCACCTCAGGATGAGGACTCCCCCCGCACTCCGCCCCGAGCCACCTCACACCCTCACGCCGAGGGAGGAGTAGCCCCACACCCTCATGCTGAGGAGCGGACGCCAGTCCGCGTCTCGAAGCATCCGGCCGCAATCCGCACCGACGACCCAGCCGCCCCGCGGGAGCCGCTGCCCCTCAGCTGCACCCGCTCGTGCTGCCGCAGGTGTCGCATTTGAGGCAGGTCCCGTTGCGCACCATGGTGAAATTGCCGCATTCGCCGCAATTCTCCCCCTCATAGCCCTTCATCCGCGCCTCCGCCCGCAGCGAATAATCGTCCCGGATCGGTGCTGCGGCCTCTTCTGCAAAGCCGACTGTGAGCGTCGAGGTGACGGCCTCCGCGGCATAGGCACCGGCATAGGCATGCTCCAGCTGGTGCTGCAGCGCGGCCGCCGCCCCGCCCGACATCTTCGGCATCACCACCACATTGCCCGACACTTTCTGCCGCACATAGCCGGTGGACAGATATTTTGCCGCCGGAATGGCGCCCGGATGGCTGTGGACATGGTCCTGTCCGCTGCCGGCGGGCGCCTTGCCCTCGTCCACGCCTCGGCCCATGGCATCGAAGCCGATATCCGTGGGGTCCACATGGGCGAGGTCGTTGCGCCCGAGATAGGAGACGGCGAGCTCGCGGAACACGTAATCCAGGATCGAGGTCGCGTTCTTGATCGCCTCGTTCCCCGAGACCAGGCCCGCCGGCTCGAAGCGCGTGAAGGTGAAGGCCTCCACATATTCCTCCAGCGGCACGCCATATTGCAGGCCCAGCGACACGGCGATGGCGAAATTGTTCATCATCGCCCGGAAGGCCGCCCCCTCCTTGTGCATGTCGATGAAGATCTCGCCCAGGTTTCCGTCTTCATATTCGCCGGTGCGCAGATAGACCTTGTGGCCGCCGACGATCGCCTTCTGGGTATAGCCCTTGCGCCGGTGCGGCAGCTTCGCCCGCCTCTGCACCTCGACGATGCGCTCGACGATCCGCTCCACCACCCGTTCGACCCGCTGCACCTGCGGCATCTCGAGGAACTCGTCGGCCTCCTCCTCGTCTTCCGCCACCAGCTGCGAGGACAAAGGCTGCGACAGCTTGGATCCGTCGCGATAGAGCGCATTCGCCTTCAGCGCCAGGCGCCAGGACAGGAAATAGGCCTCCTGTGCCTCTTGCACCGTGGCGTCGTTCGGCATGTTGATGGTCTTCGAGATCGCCCCCGAGATGAACGGCTGGGCGGCCGCCATCATCCGGATGTGGCTCTCCACCGACAGGCAGCGCTTGCCGATGCGGCCGCAAGGATTGGCGCAGTCGAAGACCGGCAGGTCATGCGCCTGGAGATGCGGCGCGCCTTCCAGCGTCATCGCTCCGCAGCAGAAGGTGTTTGCCGCCTCGACATCGGCGCGCGAGAAGCCGATGGCCGCCAGCAGGTCGAAATTCATGTCGTTCAGCTGCTCGTCCGAGAGCTTCAGCACCTGGCGGCAGAACTCTTCGCCCAGGCTCCATTTGTTGAAGGCGAATTTGATGTCGAAGGCCGTTCCCAGCCCCTGTTCGATCTTCTCCAGCGCGGCGTCGCTGAAGCCCTTCGCCTTCAGCGTGGGATGGTTGATCCCCGGCGCGCCCTTCAGCGTCCCGTGGCCGACGGCATAGTCGACCATGTCCTTGATCTGCTCCGCCGGATAGCCCAGCGCCCGCAGCGCCTCGGGCACCGCCTGGTTGATGATCTTGAAATAGCCCCCGCCGGCGAGCTTCTTGAACTTCACCATGGCGAAATCCGGCTCGATGCCCGTGGTATCGCAATCCATCACCAGGCCGATCGTGCCCGTGGGCGCGATGACGGTCGCCTGCGCATTGCGGTAGCCGTGCCGTTCGCCCAGGCTGACGGCCTTGTCCCAGGCCGCTTTGGCATGCGCGATGAGCGCCGTGTCGCGGCAGGATTCCTGGTCCAGCGGCACCGGCGCGATGCTCAGCCCCTCATAGCCCGTGTCCCGTCCATAGGCGGCGTTGCGATGGTTGCGCATCACCTTCAGCATGGAGTCCCGGTTCTTCGGGAAGCCTTTGAAGGCTCCGAGCTCGGCGGCCATCTCCGCCGAGGTCGCATACGAGATGCCGGTCATCAGCGCCGAGATCGCCCCGCAGATCGCCCGTGCCTCCTCCGAATCATAGGCGATGCCGGCCGTCATCAGCAATCCGCCGATATTGGCGAAGCCCAGGCCCAGGGTCCGGTATTCGTAGGACAGGAGCGCGATCTCCTTCGACGGGAACTGCGCCATCATCACCGAGATCTCGAGCACCAGCGTCCACAGCCGCGTGGCATGCTCGAACAGCTCGACCTCGAACTGCCCCGTCTCCTTGTTGCGGAACTGCAGCAGGTTGAGGGAGGCCAGGTTGCAGGCGGTATCGTCCAGGAACATGTATTCCGAACACGGGTTCGATGCCCGGATCGGCCCGCTGGCCGGGCAGGTATGCCAATCATTGATGGTGGTGTGGAACTGGATGCCGGGATCGGCGCAGGCCCAGGCGGCATAGCCGATCTTGTCCCACAGCTCGCGGGCCTTGACGACCTTGGCCGCCCCTTCCTTGTTGCGCCAGAACAGCGACCAGTCCCCGTCGGCAAGCACGGTCTCCAGGAACGCATCCGTCACCCGCACCGAATTGTTCGAGTTCTGGCCCGACACCGTGCGGTAGGCCTCCGAATCCCAATCCGTGTCATAGACGTCGAAATCGACCTTCTCCTGGCCCTGGCGCGCGGTCTCGATGACGCGGCGCACATAGGCCTCCGGCACATGCGCCCGCCGCGCGGCCTTCACCGCCCGCTTCAGCGCCGGGTTCTTGGTCACGTCGAAGCAATCTTCGCCCGGTCCCTCGCAATTGATGCAGGCCTTCATCACCGTCGTAAGGTGCTGCTTGACGACCTTGGAGCCGGTGACGAGGGCTGCGACCTTCTGCTCTTCCTTCACCTTCCAGTCGACATAGGCCTCGATGTCGGGATGGTCGACATCGACCACCACCATCTTCGCGGCGCGCCGCGTGGTGCCGCCCGACTTGATGGCGCCCGCCGCCCGGTCGCCGATCTTGAGGAAGCTCATCAGTCCCGATGATTTGCCGCCGCCCGACAGGGGCTCGTTCTCGCCGCGGATGCGGGAGAAGTTCGAGCCCGTCCCCGAGCCGTATTTGAACAGCCGCGCCTCGCGGATCCACAGATCCATGATGCCGCCTTCATTCACCAGATCGTCGCCCACCGACTGGATGAAGCAGGCATGGGGCTGGGGATGCTCATAGGCCGATTTCGACTTGGTCAGCTTTCCCGTCGCCGGGTCCACGTAGAAATGGCCCTGGGACGGACCGTCGATGCCATAGGCCCAATGCAGGCCGGTATTGAACCATTGCGGGGAATTGGGGGCGCATTTCTGCGTCGCCAGCATGAAGCAGAGCTCGTCGTAAAAGGCGCGCGCATCCTCTTCCGAGCCGAAATAGCCGCCTTTCCAGCCCCAATAGGTCCAGGTTCCGGCGAGCCGGTGCGCCACTTGCTGAATGGAGGTCTCCGACACGAATCGCTCGGGCTTCGGCAGCCCCGCCAGGGCGGCCTCGTCGGGCACCGAGCGCCACAGCCAGGACGGCACGGTTTCTTCTTCGACGCGCTTCAGCCGCGCCGGCACGCCGGCCTTGCGGAAATATTTCTGCGCCAGGATGTCGGCGGCCACTTGGCTCCACGAGCTCGGGACCTCGATGTTTTCGAGCTTGAAGACGGTCGAGCCGTCGGGATTGCGGATCTCGCTGGTCGAGCGGCGGAACTCGATTCCGTCGAAAGGTGAATTTCCGGCGGAGGTGTAACGGCGCTCGATGCGCATAGGCGATCTCCCAAACTAAGGTCCAAATTCAAGTGAGCGACGGCCGGGCTACACGTTCGTACAGCACCGAATCTGCAACCGACGCTCCAGACACGACAAGCCCGCCACAGCCCCGCGATGCGGCCGCGTCGGTCCCCTATACAGTCTGGATACGGTAGTTTCCCCGCTCCGCTGGGCGTTGCCCCGTTCATCCCCGAGGACGACTCCCAACGTGTCCTGATCATGCTACTCCGCCGCCGAAACGTCAACAGCTTGTGGCCATGGCGGGGCGGAAAACAATATCTAGCGATGCTAACGGTTTATTAACAGTTTACCCACAATCTCCGCATGCCATGATTCCCTTGTGAACTCGACCTTTAATGACGCTTGGTGAAGTTGCGAACAGCCGCCAGGGTGGACGCGCCGCAGCCGTTGCGGCATAAGTCGGCCTATGATTTATCAGCAACAGGTCCGCCTGAGCTTGATCGGTACGCGCCCATGAGCCTCAAGACGTTTTTTCTTCAGTTCTTCACCTGGTGGAACGGCCAGACGCTGGGCACGCGCCTCTTGATTTCGCGCCAGGGCGAATTCGTCGGCGAGGATCTTTTCGGCAACAAATATTATCGCCAGCGCAACGGCGACCGCCGTTGGGTGGTCTATAATGGCGTTGCTGAGGCCTCCAGCATTCCGCCCGGCTGGCATGGCTGGCTGGCGCATCGCGACGACACCGCCCCTTCCGAGGAGAATTACCAGCCGCGGGAGTGGGAAAAGCCGCATCTGCCGAATATGACCGGCGTCGCCCCGGCCTATCTTCCGCCCGGAACCTTGGCGGCGAGAACCCCGGTGACCCCGGAGCCCGATTACGAGCCCTGGACGCCAAAGTGATGAAGCATGCTAAACTGGCGCTCGGCATCCTGCCCTCCTTTGGACCGGGATGTCTGAGTCGCTGGCGCGTTCCCCTTTTTCAGCTTGCGGCCGCCAGGCGGGCCCCCGCCCGTCTGCGCCGGCTCCCGAACCGAGGCTTGTCTCCCGCATGAAGCAGAATGCCGTCGAAACCCTGACCGGCGCCATCGTCATCGTCATCGCCGGTGCCTTTCTCTTCTTCCTCTACACCACCACTGGGTTCGGCGGAGCCGGGGGCGGCTACACCGTGACGGCGGCCTTCAACAATCTCGGCGGTGTCAACACCGGCTCCGACGTGCGCATTTCCGGCCTCAAGGTCGGCAGCGTCACGGGCCACAACCTCGACGAGACCTATGAGGCCGTTCTGGCCCTCACCATCGACAGCGACGTGAAGCTGCCGGATGATTCGACTGCCAAGATCACCTCCGAAGGCCTTCTCGGCTCCAGCTTCGTGGCCATCGAGCCGGGCGGATCGGAGACGCTGCTGAAGAATGGCGACCAGTTCCAATACACCCAGCCTGCCCTCGATCTCTGGAGCATCATCGGCTCCTTCGTGAAGCCCAGCGGCGGCAGCTCGACGCCGGCGACGCCCGCCCCGGCAGCACCGGAGGCGACCCCGCAGGCGGAACCGGCCGTCCCCGAGGGTGGAGAGCCGCCCGCCCAGCAGCAATGACGGATCAGGCCCGCGAACAGACCTGGAGCGCCGAGACCTACGGCGCTCATGCGCGCTTCGTCTCCGATCTGGCCGGGCCGGTGCTGGAATGGCTGGCGCCTCGGCCCGGCGAGCGCATTCTCGATCTCGGCTGCGGCGATGGCGTCCTCACCCAGGCCCTCGGCGCCATGGGCGTCGACATGGTCGGCGTCGATGCCTCCGAGGATTTCATCCGCGCCGCCCGCGCCCGCGGCGTCGATGCCCGCCTCATGGATGGCGAGAAGCTCGATTTTCGCGACGAGTTCGATGCCGTCTTCTCCAATGCCGCCCTGCACTGGATGACGCGTCCTGCGGAAGTCCTGCGCGGCGTCGCCGGCGCCTTGAAGCCCGGCGGTCGTTTTGTCGCCGAATTCGGGGGCCATACCAATGTCGCGGCGATCATCACGGCCATGCGCGCCGTGGCCGCGCGCCGTAGCGGTGATCCCGATCTCGCCGGCCCGTGGTTCTTTCCGACCCCTGAGGAATATTCTGCTTTGCTCGTGACCCATGGCTTTGGCGTGAAGCGCATCGGCCTTTTCGGCCGCCCCACCCCGTTGAAGAGCGGGATGGCCGCGTGGCTGCAGGTCTTCCGCAAGCCCTTCTTCCAGCAATTCGGGGCCGAGTCCGACGCCGTTCTCGCCGAGGTGGTGGACCTGCTCGCCCCCACATTGCGCGATGGAGCCGGCAACTGGACGGCCGACTACATGCGGATAAGGGTCGAGGCGGCCCTGAAATGAGTGTCTCCCGCGTTGCTGTTGCCGCAGCCCTGGGATGGGCGGCGATTCTGCCTCAGGCCGCGCGCGCCGAGCAGATTGAAAATCCCGTCGCGGTTTTTTCCGGCCTCGACAAGATCACGGCCGTCATCACGTCTTTTCAGGTGCCCCTGAACGAGGCCCACCGCTTCGGCCAGCTCGAAGTCACCCCGCGCGTCTGCTATTCGCGGCCTCCCACGGAAGAGCCGAAGACCTCGACCTTCGTCGAGGTGGACGAGATCGAGGAGGACAACTCCCGCAAGCGGATCTTCACCGGCTGGATGTTCGCCGAAAGCCCGGGCCTGCACGCCGTGGAGCATCCGGTCTTCGACGTCTGGCTCACCGGCTGCATCGATCCCAGCCGCCCGCCCGAGGTGACGAGCGAGGACGGCAGCGGCGAGGCCGCGCCTGCGGAAATCCCCAAGGACAATGATTGACCCCTTATCGGCCGGGCGTCCGCCTGCACTTATCCCCAGCCGAACCCGGCCGCCGGCATGAAGCCGCACCGGTTGTTTGCCACCCGAGAGTATACTATCAGCGAATCATGCCAGACCGGTCCTGACCATGTCGAATGCCGATGATCTCTTCGGGCCTCTCGATGCCCATATCCAGCAGAACCGCACCAAGGCCAAACCGCCGGTGCCGGCGGCAAAACCTGGACAACCGCCGGTGCCGGCGGCAAAACCTGGACAACCGCCGGTGCCGGCGGCAAAACCTGGACTCACGTCAGCGGCAAAGCCTGGACTCACGCCGGCCGCACCCGTCACGCGGGCACCCGCCGAGAGCCAGTACACCGCTGCCGACATCGAGGTCCTCGAGGGTTTGGAGCCGGTGCGCCGCCGCCCCGGCATGTATATCGGCGGCACCGACGAGAAGGCCCTCCATCACCTCTTCGCCGAGGTCATCGACAATTCCATGGATGAGGCGATCGCCGGCCATGCGAGCTTCATCGAGGTGGAATACGGCGCCGATGGCTTCCTGACGGTCACCGACAACGGCCGCGGCATTCCCATCGATCCGCATCCGAAATTCCCCGGCAAGTCCGCCCTCGAGGTGATCCTCACCACGCTTCACTCCGGCGGCAAGTTCGATTCCAAGGTCTATGCGACCTCCGGCGGCCTCCACGGCGTCGGCGTCTCCGTCGTCAACGCCCTGTCCGACCATTTCGAGGTCGAGGTCGCCCGCGGCCAGGAGCTTTACCGCCAGGCCTATAGCCGCGGCCACCCCTTGGGCCCCATCGAGCGTCTCGGCCGCGTCTCCAACCGCCGCGGCACGAAGATCCGCTTCCATCCCGATCCGCAGATCTTCGGCGACAGCCCGAAATTCAAGCCGGCCCGCCTCTTCCGCATGGCCCGCGCCAAGGCCTATCTCTTCGGCGGCGTCGAGATCCGCTGGTCCTGCGCCTCGGAAAACTTAGGCACCGCCTCCGACATCCCCCAGAAGGCGACCTTGCGGTTCCCCGGCGGCCTGAAGGATTTCCTCGAGGCTCAGCTGGAAGGCCAGGAGCGGGTCGCCGACGAGATCTTCTCCGGCAAGGTGACGAAGGCGGAGGGTCACGGCTCCGTCGAATGGGCCATCGGCTGGTTTGCCGGCGAGGGCTTCGTCTCCTCCTATTGCAACACGGTCCCCACCGTCGAGGGCGGGACCCACGAAAACGGCATGAAGTCGGCCCTCACCCGTTCACTCAAGGCCTATGCCGAGCTCACCAACAACAAGCGCGCCAAGGACATGATCGCCGACGACGTCATGGTCTCGGCCGGCGTCCTCCTCTCCGTCTTCATCCGCGAACCGGAATTCCAGGGCCAGACCAAGGAGAAGCTGGCGAGCCCCGAGGCGGGACGCATTGTCGATGCCACCCTGAAGGATCATTTCGACCATTGGCTCACCGGCCATCCCGCCC
The DNA here is from genome assembly GCF_007474605.1 of Rhodoligotrophos appendicifer. Taxonomy (NCBI): domain Bacteria; kingdom Pseudomonadati; phylum Pseudomonadota; class Alphaproteobacteria; order Hyphomicrobiales; family Rhodoligotrophaceae; genus Rhodoligotrophos; species Rhodoligotrophos appendicifer. The sequence continues at coordinate 33,944 of NZ_VHKL01000012.1, forward strand.
AGGCCAACCGCCTCCTCGACTGGGTCATCGACCGCGCCGAGGAGCGCCTGCGCCGCCGCCAGGACCGCGAGGTGCAGCGCAAGTCGGCCGTGCGCAAGCTCCGGCTGCCCGGCAAGCTCGCCGACTGCCAGCAGAATGCGGCCCAGGGGGCCGAAATCTTCATCGTCGAGGGCGATTCGGCCGGCGGCTCCGCCAAGCAGGCCCGCGACCGCAAGAATCAGGCGGTGCTGCCGTTGCGCGGCAAGATCCTCAATGTCGCCTCGGCGACCCGCGACAAGCTCGCCCAGAACCAGCAACTCGCCGATCTGGCCCAGGCGCTTGGCTGCGGGACCGGCGCCCGCTTCCGCGCCGATGACCTGCGCTACGACAAGGTCATCATCATGACCGACGCCGATGTGGACGGCGCCCACATCGCCTCGCTCCTGATCACCTTCTTCTTCCGCGAGATGCGCGGCCTGGTCGAGAGCGGCCATCTCTATCTCGCCGTCCCCCCGCTCTACCGCATCGCCCAGGGCGCAAAGACCATCTATGCCCGCGACGACGCCCACAAGGACGCCCTCATCGCCAAGGAGTTCAAGGGCCGCGGCAAGGTCGAGGTCTCCCGCTTCAAGGGCCTGGGCGAAATGATGCCGGCCCAGCTCAAGGAGACCACCATGAGCCCGAAATCCCGCATGCTCCTGCAGGTGGAGCTCGTCGAGGACGAGGACCGCAGCACCGGCCGCAGCGTCGAGCAGCTCATGGGCAACAAGCCCGAAGAACGGTTCCGCTTCATCACCGACCGCGCCCAATTCGTCGACACCGCCGAACTCGACGTCTGACCACCATCCCGGACGAAGCGCAGCGCAGATCCGGGACCGTCAGAGCCTACCCACCCGCGTCATCCCGGACGAAGCGCAGCGCAGATCCGGGACCCCAGGCGGCTCGGGATCCCGGGTCAAGCCCGGGATGACAGCCAGACAAAGAAAATCCTCATCCTGAGGAGGCCCGCAGGGCCGTCTCGAAGGACCCCCCTCATCCTGGCCGCCGCCCCGGCTCCCAGGACCCGTACCGCGCCCCCGCCTCCAGCAGCATCCACAGCACCACGCCATTGAGGACATGCCACAGATAATGCACGCCCCAGGGAAACAGCGGGCACACCGCCTGGTCGATGCTGCGGAACATCAATGACACGAGGAACACCGCCCCCGCGGCCCCCAGCCAGGCCCCGGCCGGGTGCCGGCGCCCCATCAGCAGGAGCCCCACACCGCTCATGGCGAGGAAGGCCGGCAGATAGCCCACCGAGCCGTTCATCACATGCCGGGGCACCAGCACCGTGAAGAACGAGCCCACCAGGAAGGCGAGCGTCGTCAGGCTCGCCCATGCCCATCCCAGCCCGGCGAAGCGGCGCATGGCGAACAGGAAGAACGCATAGGTGAACAGGGTGATCGGCAGCACATCCGCCGCCATGGCCCATCTCTGCGCCACGATATGGAAGGCCGTCGAGCCGGCCCCGATCGCCGCCACCAGGGCGATCAGCAGCCAGAGGAGCCCGTCCCGCCGCGCCGGCGAGTGCCAGGCGTGCCAGCCGGCCACCAGCGCCGCCACGAAGAAGGCGGCGTTGGAGAGCGCATTGAGGGGCTCGGCCCAGAGGCCGGGGCCGATGCGCTCACAATAGAGGTCGATGCTGGCGAACCAGTCCACCCGGTTCAGCCATGTCCCTCAGTGATACACATAGACCCGGGCGCCGATCTTGACCCGCTCATAGAGGTCGATCACGTCGTTGTTCATCATCCTGATGCAGCCCGAGGACATGGCGAGACCGATGCTGCGGGCGTCGTTCGTTCCATGGATGCGGTAGAGGGTCGAGCCGATATAGAGCGCGCGGGCGCCCAGCGGATTGTTTGGCCCTCCCGCCATGGTGATGGGAAGCCCGGGCTGGCGACGGCGCATCTCGGCCGGCGGCGTCCATGTCGGCCACTCCGCCTTGCGCGAGACCTTGTGCGCCCCTGACCATTGGAAGCCCTGCCGGCCGACGCCGATGGAATAGCGGATCGCCTCGCCTCCCGGCAGCACGTAATACAGCGCCCGCTCCCCCGTCTCCACGACGATGGATCCCGGTTTCTTGCTCGTCTCATAGCGCACATAGCGCCGCGTCTTGCTGGAGGGCTGGGTGACGTTTCGTCCGAGCCCCTCGAACAGCTGGCTCAATTGCGCGAAGGGCTGGCTCGACTGTGCCTTCGCTTCTCCTCCGAACCCGGACAGACCGACAAGGGCCGCACTGACGGCCGCCGCGAAGAATATGTTGCGTCTCATGGTCAAGACCCCGCTTTCTCCAGGCGTGCGTGATCCGCGCGCCTGCCCCGAAAATCGGCTGCGCTGTGCAGCCATCCCTTGCGCCAGCCTAACGCCGACGCTGGAGAGATCCCACCATAAATTCCCGAAGCATTCGTTGCGATGGCCAATTGAACCGGCTCGGCGGCCTCAGATCACCATCTATTGATCGAGAGCACCCCGCAACGACGGATCGACGCTCTGCGACGTCTCCGTCAGGGTCGACACCCGGCTTTCCCGCAGCGACCTTTGGACTGTGCCGTCCTGGGGCATGAAGGCGATAAATCCATAGATCGCCAGCGCCGCCAACAGAACGCAGAGAACTTCCCTGATCATCGATCCCCTCACTCGGCCGGCCCTCTTGGAGGGGTCCGTGTCCAGCTGCTCTCACCATGCAAGACCGATGCCGGCCATGCACGCTTGGGCTCACAGGCTGGGAGCGTAGGTCCCGAAGCTCCAGAGATGGCCCTCCGGGTCGCGGCAGGAATATTCCCGCGAGCCATAGGGCGTATCCGCCGGCGGCCGGATGATTTCTGCACCCGCGGCCTTCGCTTGCGCGTGATGGCGGTCCACTTCGTCGATCACGATATAGATGCAGACGCTGGCCACCCCGTCTTGCGGACTGGCCAGCCTGAGATCGTCGTCGCGGGCGGAGCTGATCAGGATGAAATCCGCCCCCTGTCTCATTTCGGCATGCACGATGGACCCGTCCTCGTCTTCATAAACTGCATGAACTGTGAAGCCGAAGGCCGTGGGAAGCCAATCGATTGCCACTTTGGCATCATTATAGCGCAGTGCCGGAATGATGGTCGCCATTCAAAGGTCTCTCAGTGGGGAACCCTGCCGTGCCGATGCGACGATGTCGCCGATGAACCGGGGCAGTGCGAAACACGCCTGATGGATCTCTGGCGTGTAATAGCGTGTCTCGATCTGGGCCGCCTCGAACCGCTGCTGGATGATCTCCGGCGCCACCTTGCGCAAATCCCCATCGTCGCTGCCCCAGCCCAGCGCCATGAAGCCGCCGACATAGGTGGGCACCGCCGCCAGGAAGCAGGTCGCATCCCGGAAGATCCCTGAAAAGAACCGGATCGTCTGCGCGAGCTCCTTGGGCTGGAAGAACGGCACCCCGTTCTGCGTGACGATGATGCCGCCGGCCTTCAGCATGCGGTGGCAGTCCCGGTAGAAGCTTTCCGTGAACAGGACCTCGCCGGGCCCGATCGGGTCGGTCGAATCGATGACGATCAGGTCATAGCGCCGCTCCGTGGTGGCCGCGAAATCCTTCCCGTCCTGGATGATCACTTCGAAGCGCGGATCCTCGAAGGCGCCGCGGCTGACCTCCGGCAGATGCGTCTTGGAGAAGTCGACGACGCCGCCATCGATCTCGACCAGGGTGAAGCGTTCGACGGAATCGTGCTTCAGCACCTCCGCGGCGATCCCCCCGTCGCCGCCGCCGATCACCAGCACGTCCTTCACGGCCCCATGCGCCAGGATCGGCACATGGCTCAGCATCTCGTGATAGATGAACTCGTCTGCGGTGGTGAGCTGGGTCACCCCATCCAGCATCATCACCTTGCCGAAACTCACACTGTCCGCGATCACCAGATGCTGATGATCGCTGCGATTGTCGAACAGCACGCGTTTGACCTGGAAGGAGGTCCGCAGCCCCTCATGCAGGGTTTCCGAATACCAGATGCCGTCGCCGTCGCTCATTCGTCCTCGCTGATGGTTTGCGCTGCAGCGCCATGCCCAATCTTTGCAACACTTGTTTCGCAATGCAACAGGATGAGCCAGGGCCTCCTGTCGCAAATCAGCGATCGGCTGTGATTGTGGTCATGCATCCCCAGGGGATGCGCAGATATTGTGGGAACGGGTTCGCGCCTCGCGCCGAACCCGTGACGAAGGGACGATCGTCTCAGGCCCCTTCGCCTCGCAGCAATTCGGTGACGTTGATGCGCTGCGGCTTGAACGCCCGCCTCAGCACCTCGATGCACCGCTCCGGCGCGGAATCGCCGCACATGAACACGTCCAGCGCGGCATAGCCCCGCTCCGGCCAGGTGTGGATCGAGATATGGCTCTCCGCCAGGACCGCAACCCCGCTCACCCCGCTATTGGGGGTGAAATGATGCAGATGCATGTGCAGCAGCGTGGCCCCGGCCACTTCGACGCAGTCGCGCAAAGTGGCGTCGATCAACTCGATGTCGTCGATTCCTTCCGCCTCGTGCAGGTCGATGATCAGATGCATCCCGGCGCAGTCGACGCCGTTCTTCGTGATGAAATGGTCCTTGCGGTCGTCCTCGATCACAGGGCGGCCGTGGGTCGTATCTTCCTTTTGGGCGGTGCTTGGAGCCTCCAAGTCCATCCCCACTTGGAAGAGGGTGTGTGCGCTCATAGAAGGGCCCTCCCCAACCAGCAGATGAAACCCAGGGGGTCTGGATTGTGGGCGGCATATAGCGGTCCCGGGCGTCATAATCAAGATGCGACCGGCGAGAACTGTGTGGATCATGACCCCGGCTCCGGCTGAACAACCGATCCGGCTCCCGGTTCTGAAAGTGGACTTGACCAATTGCTAAGTTGATCCCGCCCAGATTTTGGACGAGTTCAACACCGATGAACTAAATCGAGTTTTTTCCTCAACAGATAAAATAAGTATGACCAACTAAGGAAATCGTGTGACTGACATTGACTATGGCGAGACCTACCACCTGAAGAACAAGGACGGAACGGCGACACTTTATCGCTTCAAACTTGGCTGCGAAGACGCACAGGACGAATTCCCCGGATTCAGCACCAACATGCCTCTCGGCAAGGATTTCGATCTTGCCGAACCGAAGACGGTTCCAGCCGGCCTGGAACTGGAACCGGTCTTCTGCCGGCGCGGCGAAGACGGGTCCTGGCACCAGGCGAACCAGTCGGCAGGGGACATCGGCACCGCCGGGGAGACGTCTCCCGACACCGGTCACGGCACCGGATCCCTCGACCAATTCTGGTAGGCCGCGCACGCCAACGGGCTTGACCTGGGACCGGCTTTCCCCCAGATCAAGCCCCCATGTTGCACATTAACGGCCTCAGCTACCGCATCGACGGGCGTCTCCTCTTGGACGACGCCACCTGCGCCATCATGCCCGGCCACAAGGTCGGCTTTGTCGGCCGTAACGGCACTGGCAAATCGACCCTGCTCAAGCTGCTGACCGGCGCCTTGCAGCCCGAGCAGGGCTCCGTCAGCGTGCCGAAGAACGCCCGCATCGGCCAGGTGGCCCAGGAGGCCCCGGGCGGGCCCGAATCCCTCATCGACGTGGTCCTCGCCGCCGACACCGAGCGTGCAGCGCTCCTGGACGAGGCCGAGCACGCCTCCGATCCCAACCGCATCGCCGAGATCCAGATCCGCTTGGCCGACATCGATGCCCATGCCGCGCCCGCCCGCGCGGCCATCATCCTCTCCGGCCTGGGCTTTCCCGAGGAGGACCAGAAGCGGCCCTGTTCCGACTTCTCCGGTGGCTGGCGCATGCGTGTGGCCCTGGCCGCGGTGCTCTTCGCCCAGCCCGACGTGCTCCTTCTCGACGAGCCCACCAACTATCTCGACCTCGAGGGCACGCTCTGGCTCCAGAACTTCCTGAAGACCTATCCGGCCACCGTCCTGATCGTCAGCCACGACCGCGACCTCCTGAACGCGGTGCCCGAGCAGATCATGCTGCTGGAAGGCCTGAAGCTCACGCTTTATTCCGGCAATTACGACCGCTTCGAGCGCCTCCGCCGGGAGGAGCAGGCCCGCCAGCTGAAGCTGAAGAAGCGCCAGGACGACGAGCGCAAGCACATGCAGGCCTTTGTCGACCGGTTTCGCTACACCGCCTCCAAGGCGCGCCAGGCCCAGAGCCGTCTGAAGATGCTGGAGCGCATGGAGCCGGTCTCCGCCATCGTCGACCAGCACGTCGTCCCGTTCCATTTCCCCAAGACCCAGCGCCCGCTCGATCCCCCGCTGATTCGCATCGAGGAAGGCTCGGTGGGCTACGAGCCCGGCAAGCCGATCCTGCGCAATCTCGACCTGCGCATCGACACCGACGACCGCATCGCCCTGCTCGGCTCCAACGGCAACGGCAAATCCACCTTTGCAAAGCTCATCGCCGGCAAGCTCGGCGTCGAGACCGGTCATATGCGCTATCACAAGCGCATGAATGTCGGCTATTTCGCCCAGCATCAGGTCGATGCCCTGAACCTTGCCGACACGCCTTACGATTACATGATCAAGCTGATGCCGGATGCGACCATCGCCCAGCGCCGCGCCCGCCTCGGCTCCTTCGGCTTTGCAGCCCATCTCGCCGACAACAAGATCGCCACTTTGTCCGGCGGCGAGAAGGCGCGTCTCACGCTGATGCTGGCGACCTTTTCCGGCCCGCATATCCTGCTGCTGGACGAGCCGACGAACCATCTCGACATCGACAGCCGTGCCGCTCTCGTCTCCGCCTTGAACGATTTCGAAGGCGCCGTCATCCTGATCAGCCACGACCGCTTCCTGATCGAGGCCTGCGTCGATCGCCTCTGGCTGGTCGCCGACAAGACCGTCACCCCTTACGACGGCGATCTCGACGATTACACGAAGCTGGTGCTCGAGCGCTCCCGCGCCGCGCGCAAGGAAAAACGCGAATCCGCTCAGGATGTTGTGGCGGAATCTTCGCAGGGTGAATCCGCTGCTTCAGAAGTTGAATCACCGAAGGCCCCGGCCGAGCCTCAGCTCACCGCCCAGGAGCGCCGCAAGCGTGACGCCGATGCCAGGGCCCGCCTTGCCCCCTATCGCCGTCGCATCGAGGTGGCCGAGAAGCGCGTGGCCGAGGTCCAGCGCAAGATCGCCGAAATCGATGAAAAGCTGGCCGACCCGAAGCTCTACGCCAAGGAAAGCTCCGCCGCCAACCGCCTGGTCCAGGACCGCGGCGTTCTGCTGAAGCAGTTGAAATCCGTGGAGAACGAGTGGCTCGACGCCACCACCGCCCTGGAAGAGGCCGAATCGAGACTGGCCCTGGCCTGACCCGCCACACCCGTCATCCCGGCCAAGCGCAGCACAGAGCCGGGACCCCATGCGGCTCGGGGATCCCGGGTCAACAGTTTAAGGTCGCCGTCATCCCGGCCAAGCGCAGCGCAGAGCCGGGACCCCATGCGGCTCGGGGATCCCGGGTCAAGCCCGGGATGACAGCCAGAAACTCAAGCCCCGCGCGTCAGACCAGCGCCAGCACCCGCGTCGGCCCGCCGGTGGCACCTTTGATCTTCGGCGCGCCGATGACGAGGGTTGCCCCCGCTGCCGGCACCTGGTCGAGATTGCCCATCGCCTCGATGCCGAAGCGTCCGGCGCCGAGCCAGGCCACATGCACGGCGAAATCCTTCGAGATGCCCCGGTCCTGGGACAGGGTATCGACGCCGAGCCCGGCGATCTTGCGCTCCAGCATCCATTTCGCCGCGGCGGGTGAGAATCCGGGGAAATGCATGACCCCGCCTTCGGCCGCATTGCGATACATGTCCGTGCCCAGATGCTTGTCCCAGCCGCTCATCATCACCACGACGGCGCCGTCCGGGATGGCCCCATGCGCCTTTTCCCAGCGCTCGAGATCGGCCACTTCCACCATCGCATCGGCGTCCTTGGCGGCTTTCTCGCGGATATCGACCACCACCAGGGGCGCGACCAGGGTGTCGACCGCGATCTGCGAGACGTCGATCCCGTCATTGATGAAGTGGAGCGGCGCGTCGATATGGGTTCCCGTATGCTCGTCGACGATCCAGCGATTGGTGTTGTAGCCATCGGAGGCGATCGTTGTCACCGGCTCCAGGGTGAAGCCCTGGGTGCCGCCATAGGTCGGGAAGTCGTCGGTGAGCAGCAAGGTCAGGTCGACCACCTTACTGAATGCCTTGCCGCCGGCCGCCAGCGCCCCGGCGCCTGCTCCCGAACCGGCCAGGCTCGCCAGGGCGCCCGCTGCGACGACGCTTCCCGACAAGAGCCTGCGCCGCGACAGACTTTTGGCGACGGCTTCATGGCATCCGGCAACACACATGGCTTTTTCCTTGGAATGAGGTCTGCGCCGATCCTGCCGCGTCTCCGCCATCGCGTCTACTGCGCTGTGATAAACTCGTAAAGCAACTGCTTCCAAAGCGCCGGACCCCGGCGCCTGAATCGGGTAAAGCGCCGGACCGGCCTCTGTTCGATCCGGACGAATATCCCTCACCGCTCGAAGGGTCGGATTGTTTTTTCATTGTATAATTTCTATCTCATCTAATACATACAAGTAATAATAGAATTATTATTGGATTTAACCTTTCTTCAATCAGGAAAATTTACCGTATTCACAGTAGAGATTTGAATATATCCGGGAGAGAGCGACACGGGGCCAGCTCGTTAAGTCGGGTGTGTGGCATCGGTGAAGTCTTCGCATCGCCAACATTTGTGCCGAAATTTTGGAGACCGTCATGAACAGATTCCGTCTGCCGCTATCGGCTGCCCTGCTGCTCGCGACCCCTGGCTTGAGCCTTGCGGCCGACGCGTTGCTCCCGCCCAGCGTGGCGCCGGTCGCCGATTATGTGACCGAGATGACCATGCCCAGCTATCCCGACCCGGTCTATCCGCCCTCGGTCTACGCGACCATCGGCGGTGGCTTTGCCTGGATGAAGGCGCCGCAGATGAACATGATCAGCGCCACCACGGGCGGGACCGTCGATTTGTTCACGCCCAAGAGCTATGAAGGCTTCTACGGCACGGCGTCGATTGGCTGGAAGGCGCCCGCCAACTCGACCGGCTTCATTTCCGCGCTCGAATCCTATGGCCGCTTCACCGCCTATGGCCATTCCAAGGATTTCACCGGCAACCACTCATTCTTCCTGCCGGTCCCGGGCGCCGGCGGCTCCCTGAACCTCACCACCGACATCGAGGCGAGCCAGAGCCAGATCCTTTCCGAGTTCGGCGTCCGCGCCAAGGGGACCTCTCTTCTCGGCGCCATGGGCAGCAGGTCCTTCACCTTCAACATCGAGCCCTATCTGGCCAATTTCCAACAATCCACCGATGGGTTCGGCAGAGCCACCACCCCCGTGGTGGGCTCCATGAGCCGCACCACCGATGTGAGCGCCTGGGCACCGGGCATCAACTTGGCGGCCGAGGCGACCATTCCCTTGGCCGACAGCACCTATGCCGTCATCAAGGGCTATGGCGGCTTCTACGGCCTCATGGCGAAGGGGCGCTACGATATGGCCATCATGCGCACGGCGGTCGCAGATTCGCCCGTCAAATATGCCGACAGCCTGTCGACCCTCGGCGGCCGGGTCGGTGGCGAGGCCAAGCTCGTGCAGAAGATCATGCCCGGCATGAGTATCGCCGCGGTCGGCGGCATCGATTACTGGACGAAGCTGCCCTATGCCAGCATCAATACCGGCTCACCTTTGGGGACTCGCACGGACGACTATCTGTTTCTCAATGTCGGCGCCGAACTCATCTTCGACATCGGCTCCTGATCTTGACCGTCGTCACGGTCGCCAGAGGGGGAGAGGGCGCCGGCGGCGCCTTCTCCCTCCCTTTTTATCGAAGCGCCGGTGCTTTGCGGCCCATGCCGTCGAACAAATCGAGCATCCGTTCGAACCATTCCTCGACCGCCGGATCCTCCACCACCCGTCGCGGGCTCGACACCCGCGGCCATTGCAGGGTGCCGGCGACGATGTAGTCGGCATAGTCCGGGCTGTCGCCGCCGAGCCATTTCTGCCGCGACAGGGCGAACCGCACGGGAGCGAGCTGGGTCTTGATCATTTCGCGCCGGGCCGTCTCGTCGCCGCGCGCCGCCTCCAGTGACCCGACCCGCTTCTCGCGCGTCTCGCGGAAATAGGCCTGGTCCTCCGGCTGCAGCCGCTCGAAGATGTCGAGCACGATCAGGGGCATGATCGCCGGATGCAGCACCTGGTTGGTCCAGGCTTCGATGAACTTGTACTGTCCCATCCGCCGCGCTCCCGGGCCGAACAGCGCCGGCTTCTCGGGATAGGCCTCTTCCAGATGGCTGGCGATGGCCCAGCTGTCGCAGACCTCCTTGCTGTCGTCGATGAGGATCGGGACCGTCGGATGGCCGCAATGGCCGACCGAACGGATCTGGTGATAGGCCAGCGGCTTGACCTCCGGCTTCAGGCCCTTATGCGCCAGGGCGAATCGGACGCGCCAGCAATAGGGGCTGAACCGTTCGTCCTGTGCACCGGCCAGCTCGTAGAGTGTGGGCGCCATGATCAGTCTCCCCCTGCGCTGAGTGTATGCGGCAGGATCACCGCCTGGGCGCAGATCACCCGCGATCCGTCATGGGTGATGGACGGCGCACCGAAGAGCAGATAGCCGTCTTCCAGCGCCTGCGAGACCTTTTCGCAAAACGATCGGTCGTCGGGACCGGTGAGCAGTCGGTAGTTAAGTTTCTCGGACATGGCACCTCCTGGCTGTCTTGGCGGGCACTCTATCGCGTCTGGCGGCCTCTGCCACCTGTCGCCTTCGATGTCTCTGGCCTTGAACCGTCTACGCTCTTGGCCACGCCTCATTCTGGCCGCAAGTTTCTACTTTAGGTAGAAAAATTGTACTTGACGGTTTGAGTGTCCCGGTGCCCCAGTCCCTGAGTGAGCCTCCCTTGGCCTGTGCCCCTGTCGGCCTGCGTGTCGTCGACCGGCGTCTCTTCGGCCTCTTGTCGCGGGCGCGCCGCCACGGGCTCGCGACCCTCGATCTGACGACGGCGGCCTGCACCCTGAGCCAGGCGGCCCGCGATGCCCGCCGCCTGGCCCTGGGCGGCCTTCCCCGGATGCCCGCACTCCTGGATCTGGTCGTATCCCGCGCCGCCGGCATCTTCGGCGCCCCCCATATCCGCCTCTACCCGTCCCTCGCCCAGGCTCACTTCGCCCTGCTGCTGGCCATCCTCCCGCGCGGTCAGACGGTCCTCAGCCTGAAGCTGCGCGCCGGCGGCTCCGTCACCCACAGCCTCGGCGCCCATTCCGCCGGCCGCTGGTTCAATGTCGCCCAATACGGCGTCGAGCCCGCGACCGGACAGCCGACGGAGACCGAATTGCGCAGGCTGTGCCTGGCCCATCGCCCCCGCCTCATCATCGCCGGCGGCGTCACCTGTCCCCATCGACCGCGATTGCAGCTGCTGCGGGAATTGGCCGACGAGGTCGATGCCGTGCTCGTGGCGGACCTCACCGATCATGCCGGCCTCGTGGCGGGTGGGCATCTGCCCTGTCCCTTGGCCGAGGCCCATCTGGTCGTCATGCCGACCAATCGTGAGTTTCGCGGGCCGCCGGGGGCGCTGATCGCCACCGCCGACATCGATCTCGCCCGCCAGATCGATCTCACCTTGACTGATCAGGGCGATGCCGGCTTGGCGCCCGCCACCGCTTCAGCCCTGGCGGCCGCCTTTGGCGAGGTGCCAAGCGAGGCCTTCCGCCGCTACATCCAGGGGGTTTCCGAGAATGCGGCGAGCCTCCGCCGGGCGCTCCAGGCCGAGGGCCTCCTCGTCGCCGGCGGCGACACCTCCATCCTCGTCCTCGATCTGCGGCCTTTGGGACTGGGGGCCGAGCCCGCAGCGACCCTGCTGCGCCGGATCGGCCTGAACGCAGACCCGGTCCCGCTGGTCGATGATCCAGCACCCCTGGCCCTGCCTTCGGGGCTGCGCCTCTCCGTGGCCGCCCTGACCGCCCGCGGCTTCGGGCCCGAGGAGATGGCCGTCACGGCCTCGCTCATCGGTCGCACCCTGCGCTGCCGACAGCCGGGCGCGCGCGAGGCCGAGGCGGCCCTGCGCCGGGTCGCCGCCGGCCTGGCCCGGCGCTTTCCCCTCGTCAGTTAAGCCTTGCGCTCCCAGCGCCCTTCGCTCGACTGCTGCCAATAGGTCACGGCATGCCCACGGGCCTTGGCCTTCGTCCATTCGCCGCGGGCGGCCGCCACCGCCTCCGGATTGCGTCCGTCGAACAGATGCACGACCCGCTCATAGGCGGCGACCTCCTCCAGGCTGGCCCCGTCCACGAAGAAGCGCACCTGCGCCCCGTTCGGATTGTCGTCGTCCGGCGTCAGCCAGATCGGCTGCTGCTCGGCAAAGCCATCCTTGGCACTGCCATGCGGCAGGAAACTGTCGTCTTCATAAGTCCACAGCATCACGGTCAGCGCCTCGACCCGCTCCTCGCTGCCCGCCTGCACCACCGCCCGCCACCCCCGCTCCAAGGTCTTGGTAAGCAGCATCGGTAGCACCTGTTCGAGATCCTGGCGCTCCAGATGATAGAACAACACCTCCGTCATCGCCTCCCGCCCTCGTCCTCATCCCATGCCCCCACCCCCGCCCTCCCGGACGCGCCCCCTCCTCCACCCCGTCATCCCGGACGGAGCGTAGCGCAGATCCGGGACCCCATGCGGCTCGGGGATCCCGGGTCAAGCCCGGGATGACAGCCAGAAGAGACCCGCCACCCGTCACCCTCGGGCTCCACTCAAACCGTCATCCTCGGGCTCCAATTAAACCGTCATCCTCGGGCTTGACCCGAGGATCCAGGAGCCACACGGCCCGCCCTTTCCCCCGCAACCCTGGATCCTCGGGTCAAGCCCGAGGATGACGCATTGCAAGCGGCAGGCACCGGTGCCCAGGCACCCCCACCCCGTCATCCCGGACGGAGCGCAGCGCAGAGCCGGGACCCCATGCGGCGCGGGGATCCCGGGTCAGGCCCGGGATGACAGTCGTAGAAAAACCCTCATCCCTGAGGAGGCCCGAAGGGCCGTCTCGAAGGACACGCCTACCCCTCGTAATGGGTCTCGATCATCCGGTTCAGCAGCCTGACGCCCCAGCCGACGCCGAAATGCTGGCTGATGGCGGTCTTGTTGCCGTCCATGCCGGTGCCGGCGATGTCCAGATGCGCCCAGGGCACGCCGTTGACGAAGCGCTGCAGGAATTGTGCGGCGGTGATGGAGCCGGCATAGCGCCCGCCGACATTCTTCATGTCCGCCACGTCGCTGTCGATGATCTTGTCGTATTCCGGCCCCAGCGGCAGCCGCCAGACCTTCTCGCCGGTGACCGTTCCCGCCGCCGCAAGCCGCTCCGACAATTCGTCATTATTCGAGAACAGCCCCGCATGGTCCTTGCCGAGCGCCACCAGGATCGCGCCCGTGAGCGTCGCCAGGTCAACCATGAATTTCGGCTTGAACCGGTCCTGCGTGTACCAGAGCGCATCCGCCAGCACGAGGCGGCCTTCCGCATCCGTATTCTGGACCTCGATCGTCTGTCCCGACATGGACTTCAGGATGTCCCCCGGCCGGAAGGCGGAGCCGTCGGGCATGTTCTCGACCAGCCCGATCACGCCCACCACATTGGCGCGGGCCTTGCGCGAGGCCAGCGCATGCATGAGGCCGACGACGCAGGCCGATCCGGCCATGTCGCCCTTCATGTCCTGCATGCCCGCCCCTGGCTTCAGCGAGACGCCGCCGCTGTCGAAGGTGACCCCCTTGCCGACGATGGCCAGCGGCTGGTCGTTCTTCTTGCCGCCATTCCAGGTCATGACCACCATCCGGCTTTCCCGGACCGACCCTTCTCCCACGGCCACGAGGGCGCCCATGCCGAGTGCGCGCATCTCCTTTTCATCCAGCACTTCGACCTTGACGCCGAGTTCCTTCAGAGAGTCCACCCGCTTCGCATAGGCCTCGGGATGCAGCACGTTCGGCGGCTCGTTGACGAGGTCGCGGGCCATGTGCACGCCCTCGGCGATCGCCTGCAGCGGCTCGAAGCCGGCCTTCGCCGCCTCGGCATCGCTGCTCATCACCGTCAGCGTCTTGGGATTGGGCTTGTCGTCGTCCTTCTTCTTCGTCTTGTATTTGTCGAAGCTATAGGCTCTGAGCCGCGCTCCCGATGCGATGAGGGCTGCGACCTGCGGGCTCGACAGCGGCCCGCCGTCGAAATCGACGCCGATGGTGGCATCCTTGCTCTTGCCTGACTTGAGGGTCCCTGCGATCGCCCCGCCCACCAGCTCGAGCGCATAGGCGGTCAGATCCTCAGGCTTGCCCACGCCCGCCAGGACCACTCGGTCGAGGGACACTCCGCCGGGAGCCAGCAAATCGAGGAATTTGTCGCGTTTCCCGTCGAAGCCTGCGAGCTTCATCGCCCGCGACAGCGCGCCCTGGGTGGCCGTGTCGACGTCCTGGCCCAGGGGTCCGAGGCCGCCGCCCTCCGCCACCAGAAGCACCAAGGTGCCGGTTTTCGGACGGGCGGGCTTTGCGAATTTGATTTTCATGCAGGTTCCTGTGGACGGCTACGATACGCGCTAGGGCAGCTTTAGCCCCTCCGGCGATCGACTTCAACGTGGACAGCAAGGCGTCAAGCCGCTTGCTCCGGCACCGCCGAGGGATTATCTCCCCTGGATGACGATGACACAGACGTCCCAGGCGGTCGACCAGCTGGCGGAGGATTTCGAGCTCCTCGACGATTGGGAGGACCGCTACCGCTATCTGATCGAGCTCGGCCGTGACCTGCCGCCTCTGGCTGATGAGCGCCGCACCGGCGAGACCCGCGTCCATGGCTGCGCCAGCCGCGTCTGGCTGGAGACCCGCATCGACCGCAGCGATCCCGCCGAGCCGATCCTGACCTTCCAGGGCGACAGCGACGCCCATATCGTCAAAGGCCTCATCGCCGTCTTGTTCCGCATCTTTTCCGGCCGCAGCGCCCGGACGATCCTCGCCACCGATCCGAATGCCATCTTCGCCCGCCTCGGCCTGGACGAGCATTTGACCCCCCAGCGCTCCAACGGCCTGGCCTCCATGGTCGCCCGCATCAGAACCGACGCCCAGACCGCCCTCGCCTGACGCATCGTCATCCCGGGCGAAGCGCAGCGCAGGCCCGGGACCCCATGCGGCTCGGGGATCCCGGGTCAAGCCCGGGATGACAGCCGGGGAACGCCCCTCATCCTGAGGAGCAGCCGAAGGCTGCGTCTCGAAGGACGGGTCAAGCCCGGGACGACCCATAAATCCCCCGTCATCCCGGGCGGAGCGCAGCGCAGACCCGGGACCCCGGCCCGCAATCCCTGCCCCCCCTCACATCTCCGGCCGATAATCGGCCGCGCCCCAATGGCGCAGGGGCCGCGGCCGGGCGGCGGCGGCGGGATCGGCCAGCAGCCCGTAATGCCGCGCCAGCCGCGTCAGCGCCAGATGCAGCACCACCTTGCCTGAGCGGGCCGGAAATCCGAGCCGCCGCTCTGCGGCCTCGAGCCCATTGGCGAGGCAGCACACCTCCATCATCACGCCGGCAAGCTCCGGGCCCACGGCGGCGAAGGCTGCCTGCAGCCGGTCCTTGGCGGCGATCACCGCCGCCTGCAGCTCGGCCTGCCCCCCGGCAAGGCCGGAGCGCCGCCTGCCCCCGCCACCGAGCCGGTCGCCCCAATGGGCGGTCACGCTCGGCGTCAGGCCGGCCAGGGTGAAGTCCCGCCGCAGCCGCTCCCCGGCTTCGTATTCTTCCGCGCTGATGAGGCTGTTGCCCTGTGCATCCTTGCGCTTCAGCAGCCAGAACAGGGGGCTTTCCGCCTCGTTGACGAGCACCGGCCGGCGGCTCCCGTCGCCCTCCTCGAGCATCCGCGTGGCAAGGCTTTGCCGCTGCGCCTGAAAATTCTTCGCCATCTCACGCCCCCTCGCAGCATCGCACCAGGATGCGCCCCACCCGCAGCACCGCATCCAGCGCATCCAGGGACGCATCGATGGCGGGATCGTCGCGTTCGTCCTCCACCAGCCGGCAGGCATGCGCCGCCGTCGTCCGGTCGCGGCCGAACAGCCGCCCGCTCTCGCTGAGCGACATGCCGCAGGAGACATGGGCGAGATACATCCCCACCTGGCGCGCCCAGGCCACCTCCGCCCGGCAGCGCGTGGTGGCGATGAGTTCGGTCTGCGGAATCCGCCAGGCCCAGCACACGACCAGCATGATGAAGCCCCGCAGCATGGCGTAGTCTTCATCGGGACTGAGCGTGGCGACCACCCGTCGGCGGGGCCTCGCGGGACCGCGGCGCGCCTCCAGCCGACTCTTTGTCGAAGGATACTCAACACTACGCAAGCATAGTTCTTGTGACACTGACGCCCCCCGTGCAAAGATGACCTAGTTAATCATTGCGCTGACGATCTCACCAAATCCCGATGATTACCTCGTAACCTTAACACCCCAATTATTACTCGTTCGACTATGGCGGGGATAAATTTCGTCGGCGTTTTCGAAAAATACACTCATTGGACGACAGTTTTTCATAATGAAAACACGTATAAGGGAGCTTCGGCGCCTTCGCGGCTGGACCTTGCGCTCCCTTGCTGAGCGGATTGACACAACGCCGCAGACCGTTCAGCGCCTGGAGACCGGGGATATCGCGGTGACGGCGGACTGGTTGTCGCGCTTCGGCTCGGCCTTCGGCGTCCATCCTGCCGACCTTCTCGGCGGCACCGGCGCGCGCTCCATCGAGCTTCTCGGCGGCCTCGACGGCAGTGGCCGCCTGCAGCGCCAGGAGCCCGGCATCTTCGCCCTCGACGTCCCCGCCGAGCAGCCCGTGGCGGTGCGCCTGGCGGAGACCGTGGGCCCTTATCCCCGCGGCGCCATCCTCATTGGCAACATTCTCGGCGCGACCGAGACCGCCGCCATCCAGACCTGCGACGCCATCGTCGCCCTCGACGAGGCAACGGTCCTCCTGCGCCGCCTTCTGCGCGGCGCCATTGGGCATTTCATCTTGGTGCCCCTGGATGTGGACCAGGGCGAGGTCCATTACGACGTGGTCCCCCGATGGGTCGCCCCCTTGGTGATGCGGGTCGATTATCTCTGAGAACTGAGAGCGCCGGCCGCATCTTGTTCCCCCGGCCGGGCGACATGGCACCCTGATCTCCCCAGTCTTCAGGAGATCCCATGGCCAAGATCCGCTCCCTCCGCCGCTTGTCGCCCGACGTCATGCGCCGCGGCGACCCCGCAGTGATCGCCGGCGCCCGCTCCCTCGGGGCGATCGAACACGCCCTGCGCGCCGAACGCCGCAGCGGTCGTGCCGGCCACGGGTCCTACGACCTGAACCGCCACCTCATCCTCGCCCGCGCCCTGAAGCTCAAGCGCGAGGCAGCCTCAATGCCCTTGGGCGGAGGCGTAGGAATGCGCACCGAAATAGGATGTTTCTTGGTTGGCATGGAGATCCATGGCCGGGATGAAGGCATCATGGCAGAGGATCATGTCGATCCGCTTGGCATCCGATGACAGCGGCAGCCGCAGCCAGAACTGGACCAGATGCTCTTTCGACACGCGCGGGCCGCGCACCACGCCCTGTGCCGGCCGCCCGGTGCCCACCACCCGCTCATAGGCCGAGACCCAGTAGTCGCGGCGGTCGCCCCAGTCGAATTCGTCGAGATAGAGGCCGGTGATTTCGCGTTCGTAGATTTCCCTCAGCCGCGTGCCGGCGAGCCGCACCCGGAAGCGCTGGTCGCGTTCGCCCACATCGATGAGGCTGATGCCGGGCAGCAGTCGCGGGAAGTGCGCCGGGCTGATGTCGCAGCGCCCCGGCATGGCGCGATTGCCGGCCCGGGTGCTCCAGTAATCATAGAGCTGCTGCTGCTCTGAAACGATCAGCTGTGCCCTGAAGACGTCATGTGTCGTTCCCGATCCCAAGGCGCTTCCCGCTTACCGAATCAAATCAAATCCCCACGAATCTTTATGAATCCATTAGCGACTCTGCACAAGGGCCCAACAGTCGTTCCCTGCAATATGGAGCTTTACAGCATCAGCGAATCCGGAACCCCGCGCCTCCCCCCACCCCCGTCATCCCGGACGGAGCGCAGCGCAGATCCGGGACCCCATGCGGCTCGGGCACCCCAGACCGCCCCCCTTACTGGAACGCCTGGATCCCCGTCTGCGCCCGTCCCAGGATCAGCGCATGGACGTCATGGGTGCCCTCGTACGTGTTCACGGTCTCCAGATTCACGAGATGGCGGATCACGTGATATTCATCGGAGATGCCGTTGCCGCCATGCATGTCGCGCGCCATCCGGGCGATATCCAGCGCCTTGCCGCAATTGTTGCGCTTCATCAGCGAGATCGACGGCGGCGCCGCCCGTCCCGCCTCCAATTCGCGGCCCAGCGCCAGCGCACCCAGCAGCCCCAGCGCGATTTCCGTCTGCATGTCGGCGAGCTTCTTCTGGATCAGCTGGTTGGCGGCCAGCGGCTTGCCGAACTGCTTGCGGTCGAGCGTATATTGCCGCGCCGCATGCCAGCAGAATTCCGCCGCCCCCATGGCGCCCCAGGCGATGCCGTAGCGCGCCTTGTTGAGGCAGCCGAAGGGCCCGGCGAGGCCCTTCACATTCGGCAGCAGGTTCGCCTCCGGGATATGGCAGTCCTCGAGCACGATCTGCCCGGTGATCGAGGCCCGCAGCGAGACCTTGCCGTCGATGATCGGCGTCGAGAAACCCTTCGTGCCGCGCTCCACCACGAAGCCGTGAATGCCCTCATCCTCGAGCTTCGCCCACACCACCGCGACGTCGGCGACCGGTGCGTTCGAGATCCACGTCTTCGTCCCGTTCAGGATGAAGCCGCCTGGAATCCGCTTGGCCCGGGTGGTCATGCCGCCGGGATCCGATCCCGCATCCGGCTCCGTCAGGCCGAAGCAGCCGATGAACTCTCCCGTCGCCAGCTTCGGCAGGAATTTCCGCCGCTGCTCTTCCGTGCCATAGGCATAGATCGGATGCATCACCAGCGAGTTCTGCACGCTCATGGTCGAGCGATAGCCGCTGTCGATCCGCTCGATCTCGCGCGCGGCCACCCCATAGGCGACATAGCCGAGCCCGGCCCCGCCATATTCCTCCGGGATCTGCACGCCCAACAGCCCGAGTTCGCCGAGTTCGTTCATGACCTCCCGGTCGAAACGCTCTTCGCGGAAGGCGGACTGGATGCGCGGCATCAGCTTGGCGTCGGCATAGGCACGCACGCTGTCGCGGATCATCCGCTCCTCTTCGGTGAGCAGATGCTCCAATCCGAGCGGGTCCTGCCAGTCGAATTGCGCGCGGTCGGCGGATGTCGGCGCCGCAGTCGGGGCTGCGCTCCGCAGGGCTTGGGTCATCGGCGTCTTCTCCATTCGGTCAATAGGCTCTTGTCGAAAGTCAGCTCGGAACGCCCGGGCCTGACTCGGGCATCGCCTGGATCCGGTCCGTTATCTTGCAGGCGAAGGCATAGATCAATGCCACTTCCTTCAGGCGGTCGAACCGGCCGGCGGCACCGGCATGTCCCGCCTCCATGTTCGTCTTGAACAACAGCAGGGCGTCATTGGTTCGAAGATCGCGAAGTTTTGCCACCCATTTCGCCGGCTCCCAATAGGTGACCCGCGGATCCGCCAGCCCCGCCAGGGCCAGCAGATGCGGATAGGCCTGGGCTGCGACATTGTCATAGGGCGAATAGGAGGCGATATAGGCGAAATCCTCCGCACTCTCGATGGGATTGCCCCATTCCGGCCATTCCGGCGGCGTCAGGGGCAGGGTCGGGTCCAGCATGGTGTTGAGCACGTCCACGAAGGGCACTTCCGCGATGATCCCGCGGAACAGGTCCGGCGCCATGTTGGCGACCGCCCCCATCAGCATGCCCCCCGCCGAGCCGCCGAGCGCCACGATCTTGCCCTCGCTCGTGAAGCGCTCCCGCGCCAGGAACCGTCCTGCCGCGATGAAGTCGGTGAAGCTGTTCTTCTTGTTCAGCCTCTTGCCTTGGGCATACCAGCGATAGCCCTTGTCCTTGCCGCCCCTGATATGGGCGAGCGCATAGACGAAGCCGCGATCCACCAGCGACAGCCAATTCGCGTTGAAGGCCGCCGGGATCGTCATTCCATAGGCGCCATAGCCATAGAGCAGGCAGGGTGCGGAGCCGTTTAGCGGCGTGTCCTTGCGATACAGGATCGACACCGGCACCAGCTCCCCGTCATCCGCCGGTGCCATCACGCGCCGCGTCACATACTGCGCCGGGTCATGGCCGCTCGGCACCTCCTGCGTCTTGCGCAGGACGCGGCTGCGGTCGGCCATGTCGTAGTCATAGGCCTGCGCCGGGGTCGTCATGGAGGAATAGCTGAACCGCAAGGCGGTCGTATCGAATTCCAGGTTCTCGCCGAAGCCCAGGGCATAGGCCTCCTCGTCGAAATGGATCGAGTGCTCCGTCCCCGTGGCCCAGTCCCGGATGATGATCCGCGGCAGCCCCTCGAACCGCTCCAGCCGCACCAGATGGTCGCGAAACGTCTCCATCCCCAGGATGAAGCGGCCCGGATCATGGGCCACGAGATCGCGCCAGTTCTCCCGCCTCGGTGCCGCCACCGGTGCCGTCACGATCTTGAAGTCCTCCGCCCCATCCGCATTGGTGAGGATCACGAGGTCGCCGCCGCGATGGCCGACGCTGTATTCGACGCCCTTGTCGCGCGCCGCCACCAGCCTCGGGGCCTCCTGCGGCGCATCGGCATCGATGAGATAGACCTCCGACGTCTCGTGGTCATGGGCCTGGATGCGGATGAACTTGCGGCTCTGGGTCTCGCCGATTCCCACGAAGAAGCCCTGGTCCTTCTCCTCATAGACCAGCACATCCGACTCCGCCGGCGTCCCCAGCACATGGGCATAGACCCGGCAGGGCTGGTGCCGATCGTCGTTCCACACATAGAAGAGCGTCCGCCCGTCATTGGCCCAGACCATGCTGCCGGTCGTATGGACGATCTCGTCGGCGAGCTCCTCGCCCGAGGCGATGTCCCGGATCTTGATCGTATAATATTCGCCGCCCGCCGCATCGAACCCATAGGCGATGAGCCCATGGTCGGGGCTGTGCGACACCGAGCCGAATCGGAAGAAGGCCATGCCGGCGCTCAACGCCCGGCCATCGAGCAGGATCTCGACCGGCCCGCCATCCCGCTTCTGCCGGCAATAGCGCGGATGCTCGGCCCCGCTTTCATATTGAAAGAAATAGGCAAACGGCCCGTCGGGGGCCGGCACGCCGCTGTCGTCCTCTTTCACCCGGCCGCGCAGTTCCTTGTACAGCGTCTCCTGGAACGCCTGCGTATCGGCCATCCCCGCTGCGGCCTGCGCATTCTCGCCGTCGAGCCAGGTGCGGATCTTGGGATCGAGCACGGACGGATCGCGCATCACCTCGCGCCAATTCTCCGCCCTGAGCCAGGCGTAAGGGTCGTCGAGGGTGATGCCGTGATAGACTTTCATCATTATTGACCTTGCGAGTGTCCCTCGCCCCCAGGGGGAGAGGGGCCCATTGCATTTGCAACGGGAGGGTGAGAATGCGCTGCCCGCGACAAGCGCCAAGCCGGCTCCGTCCCAGGAGAACAGCGGCCGCGACGCATCACTCGTAGAAGAGGGTGATGATCTCGGCGACCGCCACGGGCTTGGCGACGCCGTCGCGCTCGATTGTAAACTCCGAGATGGTGCGCAGGGAGGCTGCACTCAAGACCGCCTTGGACAACGTCACCCGCCCGCGCAGCTTCGAGCCCACCGGAACGATGCCGGTGAAGCGCACCTTGTTGGCGCCGAAATTGATCATCCGCTTGACCGAGGCGACGGTGAAGATCTCGGAGGTGAAATGCGGGATCAGCGACAAAGTGAGGTAGCCATGGGCGATCGTATCCATGTCGAGTTCGGCGCGCGCCCGCGCCGGGTCCACATGGATCCACTGATGGTCGTTGGTGGCATCCGCGAACCGGTTGATGCGGTCCTGGGTGATCTCGAGCCACTGGCTCACGCCGATCTCGCATCCTTCATCGGCCGCAAGTTCGGCAAGGCTGGAATAGATGCGCATGGGGCTCCGGCGAGAAGGGGACGAGGGATTGACCCGTCTCGATACAAGAGGACCCGTCCCTTGACCAGCCCTCCTCGACGCCCCCAGCGGTCTTGCCCGGTGCTCCCGTGAAATTCAACGGCTTGCTGCCCGTTTCGCCTTGGCGCTCCGGGATCCCTTGGATATAAGCCGGACCGGGCTTGCATGACAGGTGCGCCTGACCTTTCCGCGGGGGTGGACGGAGGAGTTTTCGGCGACATGCTGTTGGCGGTTGTTTCAGGTTTTCTCTTGGCGGCCTTTGCCCCCCTGATCGCCCGTGCCTTTGCCGGTCTGGCCGGCTGGCTCCTGGCTCTTCTGCCCATCGCCCTGCTGGCCTATTTCATCACCTTCATCGGCCCCGTGTCGGGCGGTGCGGCCATCGCCGAGAGCCTCGCCTGGCTGCCGCAGCTGGGCATCGACCTGTCCTTCCGGCTGGACGGGCTGAGCCTCGTCTTCGCCCTCCTCATCACCGGCATCGGCGCCCTGATCCTCATCTATGCCGGTGCCTATCTGGCGGATCATCCCCAGCGCGGTCGCTTCTTCAGCTTCCTGCTGATGTTCATGGCCTCCATGCTCGGCCTGGTGCTCGCCGACAATGTGATCGCCTTCTTCGTCTTCTGGGAGCTCACTTCCCTCACCTCCTTCCTGCTGATCGGCTTCGACCATGAGCGCCCAGCCTCGCGTCGCGCCGCGGTCCAGGCCCTGGTCGTGACCGGTGGCGGCGGACTGGTCCTCATGGCGGGCCTCATCCTCATGGCCCTGACCACGGGCGCCTGGGACCTGTCGGGCCTCAATGCCGCCGGCGATCTGCTCCGCGGCCATGCCCTGTACGGCATCATGCTGGCTCTGGTGCTGGCGGGCGCCTTCACCAAATCCGCCCAGGTGCCGTTCCACTTCTGGCTGCCGAACGCCATGGAGGCGCCGACCCCGGTGAGCGCCTATCTCCATTCCGCCACCATGGTGAAGGCCGGCGTCTATCTCCTCATGCGCCTCACCCCGGCTCTGGGCGGCACCTCCGCCTGGATGATGACGCTCACTTTGTTCGGCGGTGCGACGCTGCTGGTCGGTGCCGCCCTCTCCCTGCGCCAGACCGACATGAAGCTCATCCTCGCCTATACGACGGTCGCCTCCCTCGGGCTTCTGGTCATGCTCACCGGCCTCGGCTCCGACATCGCCATCGAGGCCGCGGTGCTCTATCTGATCGCGCACGCGTTCTTCAAGGGCGCCCTGTTCATGCTCTCCGGCGCCGTCGACCATGGCAGCGGCACCCGCGACGTGACCCGCCTCTCCGGTCTCCGCGGCCCCATGCCCGTCACCTTCGCCATCGCCGTCCTGGCGGCGCTCTCCATGGCGGGCCTGCCGCCGCTTGCCGGCTTCCTCGCCAAGGAGACGATCTACGGCGCCACGGGGCTGGGGGTTGCGGCACTGGTCGCGATCCTCGGCAACGCCATGATGGTCACCGCCGCCCTGGCCGTGGCCTGGGGCCCCTTCCGGGGCCCGGCCTCGTCGGCAGCGCAGCACGCCCATGAGGCCTCCCTGGGCCTCCTGCTCGGGCCCGGCCTTCTCGCCGTCGGCGCGCTGGTCGCGGGGCTCCTCGCCGCCCAGTTCGGCACCAGCTTCGCCGGCCCCATGGTCTCCGCCATTCTCGGCCGCCCGGTGCTTCTGGAGCTCTCCCTCTGGCATGGCGTGAACGCGGCCCTGATGATGAGCCTCGTGACCATCGCGCTGGGATTGGGCCTGTACGTCATCCTGCCGCGTCTCCGCCAGGCGATCGCCGCCTTCCTGGAGCGCCTGGGCCTTGGCGCCGACCGCGCCTATGATCTCGCCATGGAGGGGCTCGTCGCCCTCTCCCGCGCCATGCTCGCCATCATTCAGCCGGGCCAGCTTCGCCACTATATGCTGGGGACCTTCGCCGTCCTCGCCTTGGCCCTCTGGGTGCCGATCGTCCTCCACGGTTTGCCCTTGGCCGGCCCTTTCGTGCCGGGCATGCTGCTCGACGACTTCCCCGCCACGGGCATGATGATCCTCGGCGTGGTCGGCGCCGTCATGGTGCTCATGGCCACCACGCGCCTCAACGCCATCGTCGCGCTGGGCATCCAGGGCGTGGCGGTAGCCCTTCTGTTCCTGTTCTTCGCCGCACCGGATCTTGCCTTCACCCAGTTCATGGTCGAGATCCTGTCGGTGGTGATCCTGGCCCTGGTCATGAGCCGCCTGAAGCTCGATGCCATCGATCGCCGGAACCTGCCCGAGCGGCTTGTCCACGGCGCCGTGGCCGTCGCCATTGCGCTCGGAATCGGCGTCACCTTGATGTCCCTGACCCAGCAGCCCCTGGATCTGAGCCTCACCGATTTCTTCGCCGCCAACAGCGTGCCCCTGGCCCATGGCCACAACATCGTCAACGTCATCCTCGTCGACTTCCGCGGGCTGGACACCCTGGGCGAGATCACCGTGGTGCTGATGACCGGGCTCGCGGCCATCGCCCTGATCCGCAGCCGGCGCAGGCAGGCTAAGGGCAAGCCGGCCCGGGCGGCGGGGTAGGAGCAGCCAATGCAGACCCTCATTCTCAAAACCGTGGCTCCGCTCCTGGCCGCCCTGATGATGATCTTCTCGGTCTTCGTCCTGCTGCGCGGCCATAATGAGCCCGGCGGCGGCTTCATCGGCGGCCTCATCGCCGCCTCGGCCCTGACCCTGTACGGCATCGCCTGCGGCGTCCGCGCCGTGCGCCGCGCCATCGTCATCCATCCCATCGCCATTGCCGGCATCGGCGCCTTCCTCGCCGGCCTGAGCGGTCTGCCCTCCCATCCCGCCGGCGTCCCCTTCCTCACCGGTCTCTGGTGGTATCCCAAGCTCTCCGAGGTCACCACCCTGGCCCTGTCCACGGCTCTGGTCTTCGACATCGGCGTCTGGCTGGTCGTGGTCGGCGCCATCAGCGGCATCGCGCTCGCCCTTGAGGAAAGGGACTACGACTGATGGAGGCGCTGCTGTCGCTCACCGTCGCCGCCCTGTTCGGCGTCGCCGTCTATCTCCTGCTCTCCCGCAGCATCATCCGCCTGTTGCTGGGCATCGTCACCTTGGGCAACGCGACCAATCTTCTGATCTTCACCGCCGGCCGCATCACCGGCTTGGCGCCGCCTTTGGTGCCGGCGGGACAGGAGCAGGCGACCGAGGCCATGGCGAACGCCCTCCCTCAGGCGCTGATCCTGACCGCCATCGTCATCTCCTTCTCGCTCTTCGCCTATGTCCTGGTCCTGTCCTACCGCGCCTATCAGGAACTCGGCACCGACAATTCCGATGAGATGCGCCTTGCCGAGCCCGAGACCGGATCGGAGCCGGCGCCATGAACACGGTCCCGACGGAACACGCCGATTGGCTCGTGATCCTGCCCGTCATCCTGCCGCTCATGGCCGGCGCCCTGGCCATCGCGTTGCGCTCTTTGGTGCGGATGCAGTCCTGGTTTGCGATCCTGGTGCTGCTGGTTGAGCTTGCCCTCAACCTCGCCCTCTTCGACCGGGTCTCCTCCGACGGCATCCTCTCCCTCACCATGGGCAATTGGCTGCCGCCCTTCGGCATCAGCTTCACCGTGGACGTTCTCGGAGCGCTTCTCGCCCTCACCTCGACCTTCGTCTGCCTCGTCTGCTGCCTGTTTGCCTTTGCCGACATCGACAAGCACACCGCCCGCTTCGGCTTCTACCCCATGCTGCTGGTCCTGGTCTGCGGCCTGAACGGGGCCTTCCTCACCGGCGACATCTTCAATCTCTATGTCTGGCTGGAAGTTCTGCTGATCTGCACATTCGGCCTGATCATCCAGGGCGGCACCCGGGTCCAGCTCGACGGCGCCCTGAAATACGCCTTCCTCAACCTCGTCGCGACCACGATCTTCCTTGTAGCGACGGGTCTTCTCTACGGCGCCGTCGGCACTCTCAATTTCGCCGATCTGGTCACCAAGGTTCCAGCCTATTCCGAACAGGGCCTGATCGCGGTCATCGCCTTTCTCTATCTTTTTGCGCTGGCCATGAAATCGGCGGCCTTTCCGCTCTTCTTCTGGCTTCCGGCCTCTTATCACACGCCGAAATTCGTCGTCTCCGCCCTGTTTGCGGGCCTGCTCACGAAGGTCGGCGTCTACGGCATCTACCGCATTTTCTCCGCCGTCTTCGCCGCCGGTCCCCTCGAATCCCGGCCGATCCTGCTCTGGGTCGCCGGCCTCACCATGGTGGTGGGCGCCATTGGAGCGCTCGCCCAAAGCGAGCTGCGCCGCATGCTGGGCTTCCTCGTGGTCAGCGGCATCGGCTTCATGCTCCTGGGCTTTGCCCTCGACAGCGAGGCGGGCCGCGCCGCGGGCATCTTCTACATCGTCCAATCCATGCTGGTGACCTCCGGCCTCTATCTGCTAGCCGGCCTGGCCCGGTCGACCTCGGGCCAGGCTCAGCCCGGCGGGCTTTATGCGCGCGCCCCCCTCGTGGCGGCCTTGTTCCTGGTGCTCGGTTTCGCCACGGCGGGCCTGCCGCCCTTTTCCGGCTTTTGGCCGAAATTCATGCTGGTCCGCGACAGTCTGGACCAGGGTCTCGGCTGGGCGGCGGCGGCCGTTTTGCTGGCCGGTTTCTTCTCGACCCTGGCCATCGCCCGCACCTTCGCCGCGACCTTCTGGGCACCCGCCCGGGCCCAGCCGGGCAAGGAGCTTGTGCCGGCACCGCCTTTGTCTTGGGCCATGCTGGTGCCGGTGGTGGTCCTGGCCGCCGCAGCGCTCGGGCTCGGCCTCCTGCCGGCGCCCTTGTATGATGTCACTGCTGTGGCCGCGCGCGGCCTGGGTGATTACCAGCCTTACGTGGCCGCCGTATTCGGAGCCGGGCAATGAAGACGCTGCTTCCCACGAACATGGCTCTCGCCTTTCTCTGGGCGGCGATCACGGCGAATTTCAGCGTGATCAACATCGTCTTCGGCTTCGTCCTGGGCCTGCTTGCCCTGTGGATGGTGCGCGAGCAACTGGCCTCCGAAAGCTATTTCACCCGCCTCGGGCATTTCCTGCGGCTGGGCTTCATCTTCCTGCGCGAACTCACATTGTCGACCTGGAGCGTGGCGAAGCTGGCCTGGACGCCGACGCCGCAATACCGCCCGGCCTTCATCGCCTATCCCCTGAAGGTGCAGTCCAGCGCGGAGATCACCCTTCTCGCCAATCTGATCACTCTGACCCCCGGCACCTTGAGCGTCGACGTCTCCAATGACCGCTCGACCCTCTATATCCATGCCCTCGACGTCCCCGACATTGAGGCGCTGCGGGCCTCCATCGCCGACAGCTTCGAACGCCGCATCGAGGAGGCCCTCCGATGACTGGCGCCGTCATTCTTTCATATGCCACCAACCTGGCCCTGATCGCCCTGCTCGCAGCCTTCGCCCTGACGATTTTCCGCCTGATCAAGGGCCCGAGCCTCCCCGATCGCATCGTCGCCCTCGACTTGCTGACGGTGATCGCGGTCGGCGTCATCCTGGTGCTGGCGGTCACCCGCCAGACCAGCGCCTTTGTCGACGTGGCCCTGGCCCTGGGACTGGTGGCGTTCCTGGCGACCGTCGCCTTCGCGCGTTACGTGATTTCCCGCGGCCTGGACCGGGCCGGCGGTTCAGTGGAGACCGACGAGAACCAGTCGGCACCCCGCGCCAAGGGGGCGACCCATGACTGACATCCTCGTGGCCCTTCTGCTGCTGGTCGGCGCCTTCCTCTGCCTGAGTGCGGCCCTTGGCGTGACCCGCTTTCCCGACGTCTATTCCCGCATGCATGCGGCCAGCAAGGCGGGGACCCTGGGCGTGGGCGTGCTCTTCGTCGCTGTCGCCGTTCAATTCTCCGACATCGACATCACCATCCGCGCCCTGGTCGGCATCGCCTTTTTCATTCTGACGGCGCCGATCTCGGCCCATTTGCTGGCGCGCGCCGCCTATTGGGCGGGCGTAAAGCCCTGGAGCGGCACCGGTGTCGATCATCTTGCCGGGCGTTACAAGAAAGATCTACATCGACTGGATGGCTTTCCTTTCGATAATCAATGATCGATCAGACTCCACCTGCGACAAGCAAGCATATCGAAAGCATCTGGCTTTCACTTGAATGCAACAACGATATCTGTGATAAGCAGACGATGCTGTAGGAACATTCGCAGCAACGAATCGGAATTCTTTCCAGCTTTAGGTTGAAAGTCCCGACTTTCGGGAAAGATCACGTTGACCGGGAGCGAGTTCGTTTTCACGGCCTTAGGGTGCCGCGGGAATTTTGCTCTCTCCTTGCAGAGGGTTGATTGGAACAACCTCACATAGATTAAGAAGGAGCGATCACTATTATGGACTCATCGACAGGTAATGACATCGGCGAAGGCAAGGGCGAACTTGCCGAACTCACTGCTGAGATCGTTGCAGCCTATGTTGCCAACAACGCTGTCCCCTCCGAATCTCTTCCGAGCCTGATCAAGGATGTCTATCGCGCGCTCAATGGCACGATGGAGCCTGAGGAGAAGCAGGTTGCGGAACTGAAGCCGGCCGTGCCGGTCCGCCGCTCGGTGACGCCCGACTACATTATCTGTCTCGAGGACGGCAAGAAGTTCAAGTCGCTGAAGCGTCATCTTCGCACCCAATACGAGATGACCCCGGAGCAGTATCGCGAGAAATGGGCCCTGCCGTCGGACTATCCGATGGTCGCCCCCAATTACGCCGCCGCCCGCTCCGATCTGGCCAAACAGATGGGCCTCGGCCAAAAAAAGCGCCGCGCCCGCGCAGCAAAATAACCACCCCGCCCCTGTGTGAAACCGTCATCCCGGACGCAGCGCAGCGCAGATCCGGGACCCCCTGCGGCTTGGGGTCTCATGCAGACAGAGATCCCGGGTCAAGCCCGGGATGACCCCATAAATCCCCCGTCATCCCGGACGAAGCGCAGCGCAGATCCGGGACCCCATGCGGCTCGGGGCCCCCCCTACTCCGCCGCCTCCGCATAGCCCAGCCGGCGCGACAGCGAGCCGATCAGCCCTGTCGCCGCCTCGGCGATATTCGTGCCCGGCGGGAAGATCGCCGCGGCGCCCGCCGCCCGCAGCGCCTCGTAATCCTGCGGCGGCACGACGCCGCCCACCACGATCATGATGTCGCCGCGTCCCAGCCCCTCCAGGGCGGCGCGCAGTTCCGGCACCAGCGTCAGGTGGCCGCCCGCCAGCGACGAGATTCCCACCACATGCACGTCGTTTTCGACGGCCTGGGTGGCCACCTCCTGCGGCGTGGCGAACAGGGGCCCGATATCCACATCGAAGCCGAGATCGGCGAAGGCCGAGGCGATCACCTTCTGGCCGCGATCGTGGCCGTCCTGGCCGACCTTGGCCACCAGGATGCGCGGCCGCCGTCCGTCCGCATCCGCAAAGGCATCGACCTTCGCCCGAATGTCGTCGACCGAGCCTGACACCGATTCCGCCTCCTTGCGATAGACGCCCTGGATCGCGCGGATCTCCGCCACATGGCGTCCGAACACCGTTTCCATCGCCGCCGAGATCTCGCCCACCGTGGCTTTGGCGCGCGCCGCATCCACCGCCGCCGCCAGCAGGTTGCCATGCCCGGCGGCCGTCTCCGTGAGCCGCCGCAGCGCCGCCTGCGTCCCGGCCTCGTCGCGCTCGGCCTTGAGCCGCGCCAGCTTCTCGAGCTGCCGCGCCCGGACGGCGGAATTGTCGACCTTGAGGATCTCCACCTCGAGATCCTCGACCGCCTTGTATTTGTTGACGCCCACCACCGTCTGCGCCCCGGTGTCGATCCGGGCCTGGGTGCGCGCGGCGGCCTCCTCGATGCGCAGCTTCGGCACGCCCGCCTCGATGGCCTTCGCCATGCCGCCGAGGGCTTCCACCTCGGCGATATGGGCGAGTGCCTTGTCGCCCAGCTCCTTCGTCAGCCGCTCGACGAAATAGCTCCCGCCCCACGGGTCGATGACCTTGGTCGTCCCCGCCTCCTGCATCAGGAACAACTGCGTGTTGCGCGCGATTCTGGCGGAGAAATCCGTGGGCAGCGCCAGCGCCTCGTCCAGTGCATTCGTGTGCAGCGACTGGGTGCCGCCATGCACCGCAGCCATCGCTTCGATGCAGGTCCGCGTCACATTGTTGAAGACGTCCTGCGCCGTCAGCGACCAGCCCGAGGTCTGGCAATGCGTCCTCAGCGACAAAGAGCGCTCGTCCTTCGGCTCGAACTGCTGCATCAGCTGCGCCCAGATCACGCGCGCGGCGCGCATCTTGGCGACTTCCATGAAGAAGTTCATGCCCGTCGCCCAGAAGAAGGACAGCCGCGGCGCGAAGCTGTCGATGGACTGCCCCGCAGCGATCCCGGCGCGCGCATATTCCAATCCGTCGGCCAGCGTGTAGGCGAGCTCCAGATCCGCCGTCGCACCGGCCTCCTGCATATGGTAGCCGGAGATCGAGATCGAATTGAACTTCGGCATGGTCTGCGACGTATAGGCGAAGATGTCGGAGATGATCCGCATCGAGGGCTCGGGCGGATAGATATAGGTGTTGCGGACCATGAACTCCTTGAGGATGTCGTTCTGGATGGTCCCCGTCAGCTTGGCCGCCGGCACTCCCTGTTCTTCCGCCGCCACGATATAGAGCGCCAGGATCGGCAGCACGGCGCCGTTCATGGTCATCGACACGCTCATCTCGTCGAGCGGGATGCCGTCGAACAGGGTGCGCATGTCGAGGATCGAATCGATGGCCACCCCCGCCATGCCCACATCCCCGGTGACGCGGGGGTGGTCGGAATCATAGCCGCGATGGGTCGCGAGATCGAAGGCGATGGACAGCCCCTTCTGCCCCGCCGCCAGATTGCGTCGGTAGAAGGCGTTGGAATCCTCCGCCGTGGAGAATCCGGCATATTGGCGCACCGTCCAGGGCCGCGTCACATACATGGTCGGATAGGGGCCGCGCAGGAACGGGGCGATCCCGGGCATCCCGTGGATGAAATCGAGGCCTTGGATGTCCTCCGGGCCATAGGCCGCCTTGAGGTCGATGCCCTCCGGCGTGTGAAACACGGTACCCGAATCGACGATGCCGCCATCAACAGGGGCCGTGGCGGTCGGTGTCTCGCCCTTCAAGGCGACGGTGGTGAAGTCCGGGATCCTGCTCATCACGCCTGCTCGTCCTGCATCTTCAGCATATCATGGGCCTGGCGCAGGATCGCAAGGACGTCGCCCCCTTCATGGGCGAAGCAATCGACACCGGCCTGCCTCCAGGCTGCAGCCTGCGCGCTCTCCCGGCCCGCGATCGCCACCCATTTCGCCCCCGCCTGCTTCAGCGCCCGCGCCGTCGGTTCAGCGAGCCTCTCATAGACCTGATCCGTCGAGCACAGGATCGCGATCTCGGCACCACTCTCGGCAAAGCCTTCCGCCGCCTCCTCCGCCGACCCGTAGCCTGGGCCGGACTTCGCTTCGAGACCGCCGGCCTCGAACAGGTTGCGCACCCAGGTCGCGCGCGTGTTGAACTCCGCCAGCCGCCCCAGAGTGGCAAGGAAGATCGCCGGCCGCGCCCCGCTCTCAGCCAGCCTCCGGTCGCTCGCTTCCCGCAACGCCTCGAAATCCTCAGCCAGAGGCCGCGGCTTCAGGGCGCCCTCGCCCCGCGCCTGCAGCGTCGGCAGGGGCCCGGCCGTCCGCGCCGGCGCCTCATCGAGCTTGGGAAACCCGGAGACGCCGGTCACCAGCCGCTTGCGCTTGGCATAGTCTTTCGCCCGCGCATCGGCAGCTTCGGTGATCCGCTGGCGCAAGCTCCCCGTCCGCAGCGCGGCCTCCATGCCGCCCTCGCGCTCGATCTCCTGGAACGCCGCCCAGCCCGCCTCCGCCAGCCCCTCCGTCAGGCTTTCCACGCTCCACGCCCCGCCTGCCGGATCGGCGACCCGGCCCAAGCCGCTTTCCTCCTGCAGCATCAGCTGCGTATTGCGAGCGATCCGCGTCGCGAAGTCATCCGGCAGCCCGAGCTGGGCCGTGAACGGCGTGACGATGATGAGCTCGGCTCCGCCCACGGCCGCCGCGAAGCTCGCCGCCGTCCCCCGCAGCATGTTCACCCAGGGGTCGCGCGCCGTCATCATCCGCGCCGCGGTCTCGACCGTCATCCGCATGGCCACCGGATCGATTCCGCAGGCCTGCGTCACCCGCGCCCACAGCCGTCGCGCCGCCCTGAGCTTGGCGATGCTGGTGAGCACATCCGCATCCGCCGTCAAGGTGAACCGGATCAGCCGTGCCGCCGTCGCGACATCGAAGCCCTGTTTTTCCAGGGCCCGCAGAGAGGCGACGCCGGTGGCGAGGGCTGCCGCCAGCTCCTGCGCCTCGGTCGCACCGGCCCCGTGAATGCCGCGCGTATCCGCAACCAGGGCCTGCACATCGCCACACTCGAGCGCGTGGTGGCAGAGATCCACCGCCTGGCGCACGGTCGCATCCATCCCCGGGCCCGCCCCGTCCCGGGCCAGGATTCCGAGCGGGTCGATGCCCAGCGAGCCGCTGCGCTCGGCCTTTGCGATTTCCCGCCGCTCCCACAGCGCGACCAGCATCTGTGCTGCCTCGACGCCGCGCATGCCCGCCTCCAGATGCACCGGCACCGCCTCCAGGAAGACCTCGGCCAGGGCCTCATCCAAATCATCGACGGTGCCGATCTCGATCCCTGCGTGCCCGGGTCCCTCGGCGATCTTCAGGCAGACGGCGCTGACCCCGCTGGCCAGGCCGGTCCGCAGTCCGGCATTGGCGCGGGCCGGCGCGGCCTCGAGGATCGTCTGTCCGACCCGCCAGCCCGGCGCCTCGGGAGCGTGCGCCTCGGGAGCGTGCGCCTCGGGCGCCTGCGCCGCTGGCGCCTGCGCCGCCGCACCCCGGGTGAAGGGGGCAAGACCGGGCCATTCCGGCGCAACCGTGATCCAGTCCCCGCCGAGCGGATCGATCTCGATCCCGTCATCGGTGCGGCTGACCAGCCGCTTCTTGTAATCGGCCCCTTTCAGCGTGGCATCCACCCGCTTCAGCCAATCCTCGCGGGTGGGCAGGGGGAAGCCGTCTTGGCCAAAGGAACTCGTCATGCGCGGGGGCGTCCTAGCAATGGGCATCAGTTGACGTCTGCGTTATACCCCCCGCTCCCCGCCGCGCAAGCCCCCGCACGCCCCTCCCCACACTCGGGTCATCCCGGCCGAAGCGCAGCGCAGATCCGGGACCCCCATGCGGCTCGGGGACCCCCTGCCCCCCGGGATCCCGGGTCAAGCCCGGGATGACCCAACAACTCCACCGTCATCCCAGCCCTTCAGTGAACCGTCATCCTCGGGGCTTCTCCTCTCCCGTCATCCTCGGGCTCGACCCGAGGATCCAGGAGCCACACGGCACACCCTTTCCCCCGCAACCCTGGATCCTCGGGTCAAGCCCGAGGATGACGAAGTGCAAGCGGCAGCCACCCGCACCCAGGCAGCCCCACTCCCGGGTCATCCCGGACGGAGCGCAGCGCAGATCCGGGACCCCATGCGGCTCGGGCACCCCCACCGCCCGGGATGACCCCCAGATAAAAGGACCCCCCGCCTCAATAAGTCATCATCACCGGCAGCAGCTTGGCCTGTTCGATCCACTTCGCCACCCGCTTCTCGCCCGGCGCCTCGCGCACCAGCCGGCGTTCGGCGTTCACCTGCATCAGGGCTGCCGTGAGCCTGACGGCGTTGCGATGGCGCAGCTCGCGGACGGTATCGACGCCGGTGGCGCGCAGCAATTCCGCATAATCGTCGCCGACGCCGCGGATCCGCATCAGGTCGGCCATGTTGGTCCAGCGCAGGATGGCGGTCTCCGGCAGTCCTGTCTCCCCGGCGAGCAATCGTCGGCCGCGGCGATCCCCCGCCCGCTTGAGCAGGGCGTCGAGACTGCGGATCCCGGCCTGCTTCAGCTTGTCGACGACCTCGTCATCGATCCCTTCGATGCTGGTGATAGAGCATGCCATCTCCAGCCACCCCTCGAGTTTTGCCCCGAAGGATTAAAGACCGCAATCGCTCCCGCGTAAATCCCTCTCGCGAATCGAACCCTGGTCAGACATAGGCGGACAGGCCGGGGATCGACTTGGCCACGTCCTTCACCAGCGGTTCGCCGCAGCATTCCTTGGCATAGGCGAGCACCTCCTGGCCGAGGACCTGGCTCTGCTCCATGCTGAGGCCGGCGGCTTTGAGTTTCGCCATGGCCGCCATGGGCCCCGCCAGGGCGGCGAAGGCCCCGAACAGGCCGCCGCCGCCTCCGCTGCCGCCGCCATGGGCGTCAGCCAGTGCGTCCGCGCCCGGCAGCAGGGCGAACATGTCCTTCACCTTGGCCTTGTCGCCATTCTGCCGCACCAGCCCCAGCACGATGCCGACGGCCTTTTCTGCGGTCGCCGGATCGAGATCCAGCTTTTGGACGATCCGCTCGATCAACTCCTGCATCACTCATCCCCTTCGACGCGTTCAAATCTTCCCTTAGCACGGACGCCACAGCCCGCCGAAACCATAAAAGGCCGCGGCCGATCCCATGATCGCGCCGTTGCGGCGTCGCGGCTTTTGTAGCACCCTCGCGGGCGATGCGGCGTCGGGGCCGCCAGGCTCGGGAGCAGCGGACATGGCGGTTGAGGACAGGGTTTTCCTGGGCAAGAGCGTGAAGCCCGAGGATCTTTGGCTGAAATTCGCGAATCGCCATGGGTTGATCACCGGCGCCACCGGCACCGGCAAGACGGTCACCCTGCAGATCCTGGCGGAAGGGTTTTCCTCGGCCGGCGTTCCCGTCTTCGCCGCCGACGTGAAGGGCGACCTGTCGGGGATCGCCGAGCCGGGCAGTCCGAAGGATTTCCTCCTCGAGCGCGCCAAGGCGGTCGATCTCGAGGATTATGGCTTCGAGGCCTTTCCCACCATCTTCTGGGACCTCTATGGCGAGCAGGGCCATCCGATCCGCGCCACCATCTCCGAAATGGGCCCGGTGCTGCTGGCCCGCCTCATGAACCTCACCGAGGCCCAGGAGGGGGCCCTGAACATCGCCTTCCGCATCGCCGACGAGGAAGGCCTGGCCTTGCTCGACCTCAAGGACCTGCGGGCCATGCTGTCCGATCTCGCCGGCCGCGCGGGCGAGCTCAGGACCGATTACGGCAATCTCACCCCCGCCTCCATCGGCGCTATTCAGCGCCGCCTGCTGGTCCTGGAGGAGCAGGGCGGCTCGAAATTCTTCGGCGAGCCGGCGCTGGCCATCGCCGATCTCATGCGCACCACCCGCGACGGCCGCGGCTATGTGAACATCCTCGCCGCCGACAAGCTCATGCAGGCCCCCGGCCTCTATGCGACCTTCCTCCTCTGGCTCATGTCGGAGCTCTTCGAGGAGCTGCCCGAGGTCGGCAATCCCGACAAGCCGAAGCTGGTCTTCTTCTTCGACGAGGCCCATCTCCTCTTCGACGAGGCGCCCCCGGCGCTGCTGCAGAAGATCGAGCAGGTCGTCCGCCTCATCCGCTCGAAAGGCGTGGGCATCTATTTCGTCACCCAGAATCCCTTGGACGTGCCCGACACCGTCCTCGCCCAGCTCGGCAACCGCGTCCAGCACGCTTTGCGCGCCTTCACCCCGCGCGAGCAGAAGGCGATCAAGGCGGCCGCAACCACCTTCCGCCAGAACCCGGCCTTCGACACCGAGGCGGCCATCATGCAGCTCGGCACTGGCGAGGCTTTGGTCTCGGTGCTCGAGGACAAGGGCAATCCGTCCATGGTCCAGCGCACTCTGATCCGCCCACCCGCCTCGAGGCTTGGGCCGGTGACGCCCGAAGAGCGGAAGGCCATGATCCAGAAGAGCCCGGTCCTCGGCCTTTACGACGAGACGGTCGATCCGGAATCCGCTTACGAGATCCTGACCAAGCGCGCCAAGGAGAAGGCCGACGCGGCCGCAGCAGCCGCCGCCGAAGCCGCCGCCGCCAAGGAACAGGCCGCCGCGGCCAAGGTCCAGGCCGCCGAGGCCAAGGCCCAGGCTCAGGCTGATCGTGCCAGCGCCCGCCCCACCACCACCGAGCGCATCATCAGGACCGTCGCCGTCACCGTCGGCTCCCAGGTCGGCCGCGCTCTCGTCCGCGGCATCCTCGGCAGCCTCATGGGCGGCAGCAGCCGCAAGCGCTGATCGAACCCCGCCAGCCCACCACCCCCGTCATCCCGGCCAAGCGCAGCGCCGAGCCGGGACCGCCAAGGCCTCCACGCCCCGTCATCCCGGACGGAGCGCAGCGCAGATCCGGGACCCCATGCGGCTCGGGTGCCCCATGCGGCTCGGGGATCCCGGGTCAAGCCCGGGACGACCCAACAACTCCCCCGACATCCTCAGGCTTCACTTAAACCGTCATCCTCGGGCTTCTCCTCTCCCGTCATCCTCGGGCTTGACCCGAGGATCCAGGGGCCACACGACCCGCCCTTTCCCCCGCAACCCTGGATCCTCGGGTCAAGCCCGAGGATGACGAAGTGCAAGCGGCAGACACCCCCACACCAGGCACCACACTCCGGGTCATCCCGGCCAAGCGCAGCGCCGAGCCGGGACCGCCAAGGCCTCCACGCCCCGTCATCCCGGACGGAGCGCAGCGCAGATCCGGGACCCCATGCGGCTCGGGGATCCCGGGTCAAGCCCGGGATGACAGCCAGAGGAGAAGCCCCCCACACCCGGGGTCATCCCGGCCAAGCGCAGCGTAGAGCCGGGACCGCCAAGAGCAAGAACCCCTCATCCTGAGGAGCAGCCGCTAGGCTGCGTCTCGAAGGACGCCCCCTACCCGACCACCTTCCCCGGATTGAGCACGCCCTTAGGGTCCAGCGCCGCCTTCAGCCCGTCCATCACGGCGATCTCCGCTGCACTGCGCGACGCCCCGAGCCAGGCCCGCTTGCTCACGCCGATCCCATGCTCCGCCGACACAGCACCGCCCCGCTCCGCCACCAGCCCATAGACCAGCGCCTCCAGCTGTGGCTTCAGCCCGGCCTCCGGCAGACCGATTCCCAGATGCAGATTGCCGTCGCCCAGATGGCCGAAGATGTGCAGCCCCAGATGCCCCGGCATCTCCGCCCCGAGCCTGGCCTCCAGCGCCTTTGCGAAGCCCTCCATGTCGCCCACCGAAAGCGAGACGTCGAAATCCCCCATGATCGGAAACGCCGCCATCTCGGCCTCGAAATCTTCCCGGATGCGCCAGAATTCGGCGCGCTCGCGTCCCGATTGGGCAATGGCCGCATCGACCGCGCCCGCCTGGAGTGCCCCCGCCTCCAGCGCCGCCGCGACCAGCCCTTCGAACCGCTCCGCATCGGAGGCTGAATCGAAGCCTTCCGCCTCGCACAGCACGTAATAGGCAAGCCCCCGCGCCACCGGCGCCCGCATGCCTCCGGCTCCGGTATTCAGGTCGTAGAACCCGCCCCACAGGATTTCGAAGGACGACAGCGTCCCCGCCAGCTCCCGCGACAGGCGCTGCAGCAGCGTCGGGATGCCGGCGAAATCGTCAAACCCCAGAAACGCCGTCTGCACCGAGCTCGGCTGCGGCACCAGCCGCAGCACGGCGCGGGTGATGACCCCGAGCGTGCCTTCCGAGCCGATGAACAGCTGCTTCAGGTCGTAGCCCGTATTGTCCTTGGCATAGGGCGTCAGATGCGAGAGCACCGTGCCGTCCGCCAGCACCACCTCGAGCCCCAGCACCTGGGCGCGCGCCGATCCATAGCGCATCACCTGCAGGCCGCCGGCATTCATGGCGAGCGCCCCGCCGATGGTGGCGCTGCCGCGGGCCCCGAAATCCAGCCCGAAGCGCAGCCCCCGCGCCTGCGCCGCCTCCTGCACCCGCTGCACCACGGCTCCCGCCTCGACCGTCACGAGGCTCGCGGCCTCGTCCACGGGCCCGATGGCGGCCATCCGCTCCAGCGACAGGAGGATCTGGTCGGCCTCGGCCCGTGTCCCGCG
The DNA here is from genome assembly GCF_007474605.1 of Rhodoligotrophos appendicifer. Classification (NCBI taxonomy): domain Bacteria; kingdom Pseudomonadati; phylum Pseudomonadota; class Alphaproteobacteria; order Hyphomicrobiales; family Rhodoligotrophaceae; genus Rhodoligotrophos; species Rhodoligotrophos appendicifer. Next base: position 71,948 of record NZ_VHKL01000012.1, read on the forward strand.
CACCAGGTTCGTCCGCCCGCCTTCCGGCACCACCGCCTGGCCGGCCCCATGGCAGAGCGCCAGGACCGCCGCCACCTCCGCCACAGACCCTGGCCGCACGAGACCCAAGGCGCGGGTCGGCTCCTTCGTCCAGTAATCGATCGCCCGCCCCGCCAGCTGGGCTCGCCCGAGCACATGGGAAGCCCCGATGCATCGGGCGATCTCGTCCAGGATCATCGCACCCTCCCCGTCCCCCCACACTTCCGTCATCCCGGCCAAGCGCAGCGCGAGCCGGGACCGCCAAGGCCTCCGTGCCCCGTCATCCCGGCCGAAGCGCAGCGCAGAGCCGGGACCCCATGCGGCTCGGGGATCCCGGGTCAAGCCCGGGATGACAGCCAGAAGAAAAACCCCCACCCCGTCATCCCGGCCAAGCGCAGCGCGAGCCGGGACCGCCAAGGCCTCCGTCCCCCGTCATCCCGGCCGGAGCGCAGCGCAGAGCCGGGACCCCATGCGGCTCGGGGATCCCGGGTCAAGCCCGGGATGACCTGAACCATTGGAGGAAGCGCAGGAACCCCCGCCAGACGGCCGTCACAGCGCGTTTTTCAGCCGGGAACGCGCTTGAGGGCTTGCGCCATGCAATGGATCCCCCCGCCGGTCTTGGAGATCTCGCTCATGTCGATCTCCGCGACCTCGAAGCCGCGCGCCTTCAAATTGTCGATCAGGAACCGCGAATGCTTGGGCGCGATCACCCGGTCGCGGCCGAGCGACATGACGTTGCAACCCAGCGTGACGGTATCCTTGTACGGCACCGGGATGATCTCGATCTTCTTGTCCCTGAGCCAGGAGACCACATGGTCCGGCGTCGTCTCCAGGCAGACGGCGGCCAGCTTGTGGGCGATCATGACGACCATGAGGTCGATATGGACGAAGAAGGGGTCGAAATAGACGATCTTCGTCTCCCAGCCCTCCTTGTCGAACCAGCTCGCGACCTGGAGCGCGCCTTCTTCCGTGGTGCGTTCGCCGCCGCAGCCGATGAGGACGCAGCCATCCTCGATGACGTCGAAATCGCCGCCTTCGAACAATCCCGCCGTCACCATGTCGTAGATCGGAATGCCCAGCGCCTGGTAGGACCGGATGGCGGCGAAATTCTCGCCCCGGCGCCACCAGTTGCACATATTGGTGATCACGGCGCCATAGGGCGTCATGAAGCTCGAATCCCGCGAATAGACCTGCATCGGCAGCTCCGGCGCGAGGTCGAGATAATGCGCATTCACCCCGAAATGGGTGTAGGCCGCGACCAGCTCCTTGTGCTGCTCCTTGGCCACCGGAATGTTGCAGGGCGCCTCGCGCAGATATTTCCGCGACAGCGAGCTCGTCGACAGATGCTTGAGATTGTCCGGCGTGCACAGGAGTACGTCGGTGAGCACATCATACTCATTCGTGCACCCCCACGAATTCAGCGCCGCCGTCCCGCCCGTGCTCTGTCGCCGCTGCAGGTTGAACACATCCGCCGGCGCGATCTTCGAGATCTCGTTCATTGCCAGTCTCCTCCAACCGTAACCCCTCTCCCCTTGCGGAAGAGAAACGGTCTGCCGAAGCTGCGCCCCCTCACCCGTCATCCCGGCCAAGCGCAGCGCAGAGCCGGGACCCCATGCCGCCAGGGATCCCGGGTCAAGCCCGGGATGACCCAACAACTCAAACCGTCATCCTCGGGCTTGACCCGAGGATCCAGGGGCCACACGGCCCGCCCTTTCCCCCGCAACCCTCGATCCTCGGGTCGAGCCCGAGGATGACGAATGGCGAGCAGCCACCACCACCCCTACCCCGCGACTCCCGCTTGCTCCAGCACGGCATGCAGCAGCACGTTGGCGCCGGCTTCGCAGGCTTCGGGCGAGGAATATTCCGCCTCATTATGGCTGATCCCGTCCTTGGAGGTGACGAAAATCATCGCCGTGGGCGTCGATCGTGCCACATAGACGCTGTCATGGCCCGCGCCTGAGATCATCTCGCGCGTCTCATATCCGCAGAGATCGGCGGCCTGCGCCACGGCCGCGATGCATCCCGCATCGAACACGACCGGCGCCGAGGCCCAGATGCGCGTGACCTCCACATCGATCCCGTGGGGCGTGCCCGCAGCCTCGCCCGCGGCCCGGATCGCCCGTTCCATGCTGTCCAGCACCTGATCCTCCGGATGCCGCAGATCGATGGTGAAGGTGACCCGCCCCGGCACCGTGTTGCGCGATCCGGGCTGGACGGTCATGTCGCCCACCGTGAAGCGCGCCCATTCCCCATGCGCCGCGGCCATCTCGTAGCAGCCCTTGAGCATCTCGTGCAGCGCCCGGATCGGATCGCGCCGCCGGTCCATGGGCGTCGTCCCGGCATGCACCTCCGCCCCATGCAGCGTCACGTCGAACCAGCGGATGCCCTGCACCCGGGCGACGACGCCCACGAGCTTGTCCTCCTGCTCCAGGATCGGCCCCTGTTCGATATGCACCTCGAAGGAGGCCTTCCAGTCGCGCCCGCCCATGGGGGCATCCCCCTTATAGCCGATGCGCGCAAGTTCATCGCCGAAGCGCAGCCCGGCGCGGTCGCGGCCGTCATAGACCGCATCCATGTCGAATTCTCCGGCATAGACGCCGGAGCTCACCATGGCGGGGGCGAACCGGGCCCCTTCCTCATTCGTCCAGTTGACGATCTCGATGGGATGCTCCGTTTCGATCCCGGCATCGTTCAGCGCCTCCACCACCTCCAGCGCGGCGAGCACGCCGAGGGCTCCGTCGAACTTGCCGCCCGTAGGCTGCGAATCGAGATGCGAGCCGCTCATCACCGCGGGGCCCGCGAGCCGGCCCTTGCGGCGGGCGAACATGTTGCCCATGGCGTCCACCTCCACCGTGAGGCCCGCCTCGCGGCACCATTTCGCGAACAGGTCGCGACCGATGCGGTCCTCGTCCGAGACCGTCAGCCGGCACACTCCGCCCTTGGGCGTCGCCCCGATCTCCGCCATTTCCATGAGCCGCGACCACAGCCGCTCGCCATTCACGCGCAAATTCCGTCCGTTCACTGCTCCACGCCCCTTCCACGCTGCGCCTGCACGATCAATCGGATGACGATCGCGCTCACCGTGACCGCGATCAGCACCACCGACACCGCCGCGATCACCGGATCGATATTGTCTCTTAAACCCGACCAGATGCGCCGCGGCAAGGTGATCACTTCGAAGGAGGTGACGAACAGGGTGACGGCGATCTCCTCCCAGGACAGGATGAACGACAGGAACGCGGCCGAGACGAGCCCCAGCTTGAGATTGGGCAGGATCACCAGGAAGCTCGTCTGCCACACCGAGGCCCCGAGGTTTCGCGCCGCGAGTTCGATCCGCCGGTCGAGCTGGCTCAAGGAGACCAGCAGCGTCACCACCGCATAGGGCACGGCGATCACCACATGGGCGATGATCACCCCCGGGATCGTGTCGTAGAGATTGGCACCGGTCTCGAAGAAATAGAGCACCAGCGCCGAGATGATCGGCGGCACCGCCATGGGCAGGAGCACGAAGCCGATGAGCAGTGGCGTCAGCTTCGAGCGCCGATACCAGATCCCCAGGCTGAAGGCGGTCGCCAGCACCGTCGAGATGACCGCCGCAATGAGGGCGATGACCAGGCTGGTGCCGATGCTTCCCAGCCATTCGGAGCTCTCTGCCAGGGCCTGGTAATGTCTGAGCGACCAGTCGCCCTCCGGCATGGACAGGAAGCGCTTGCCCGTGAACGACACCGGGATCACCGCAAACAGCGGCAACAGCAGGAACAGCATGGCCAGATAGGCGAGCGCGGTGCTGGTGCGGCCGGGTCCCTGCTGTCGCATCAGCCCACCAGCTTTTCGACGCGGGTGATCTTGAGCAGGACCCAGATCATGATCGACACGAAGACCAGCAGCACCACCGACAGGGCCGCCCCCAGTCCCCAATTGGCCGTCTGCGACATCTGCAGGAACACATATTCCGCAATCATCACGACGCGCCCGCCGCCCAGGATGGCCGGCGTGATGAAGAAGCCCAGCGCGAAGATGAAGACGATGAAGAACGCCCCCACGATGCCCGGCAGGGACAAAGGCAGGAACACTTCAACGAACCGCCGGATCGGCCACGCCCCGAGCCCGCGCGCCGCCGCCATGACGCGCGGATCGATCTGCCGCATCACCGCCATCAGCGGGAAGATCGCAAACGGCACCATGAAATGCACCATGCCGATGACGACCCCGATCTCGTTGCGCACCAGCGCCAGCGGTTCTGCGATCAGCCCCGCCGTCATCAGCCACTCGTTCACGAGGCCGCGCGGCCGCAGCACGATGACCCAGCCGAAGGCGCGGATCAGCACCGAGATCCAGAACGGGATCAGCACGCAGACCTCGATCAGCCGCTGCCGCCAGGGCGGGCCGAACACCCAGTGATAGGAGATGAGATAGGCGATGGCGACCGAGACGACGGTCACCAGCAGGCAGATCCGCAGCGTCCGCCAGGCGATTGAATGGATGATCGGATCCGTGGCGATCTTGACGTAATTACCGATCCCCGGCTGCGGATCGGTGAAGCTCCATTGGAAGATCCCGAGCAGCGGCACGAGATAGGCGATCACCAGCACCACCGGCAACGGCGCCACGAACAAACCCCACTCGACCAAAGCCCGCCTCGACATCGACCCTCCCGAAACTCCCCTCTCCCAGTCATCCCGGACGGAGCGCAGCGCAGATCCGAGACCCCATGCGGCTCGGGCCCCCCCTACAGCCCGGGATCCCGGGTCAAGCCCGGGATGACCCTACAACTCCACCGTCATCCCGGACGGAGCGCAGCGCAGATCCGGGACCCCATGCGGCTCGGGCCCCCTGCCGCAACGGATCCCGGGTCAAGCCCGGGATGACCCAACAACTCCACCGTCATCCCGGACGGAGCGCAGCGCAGATCCGGGACCCCATGCGGCCCCCCCTAGGACGAGATCAGTGCCAGGAACTTGTCCAGCGTCGCCGAATAGTTCTCCACATACCAGCTCTGGTCCAGCTGATGCTGGACCTTGACCGCCTCGGGCTGGGTGCAATCGTCCTTCTTGAGCTCCGCCGGCACCATGGCCGCGGCTGCCGGATTGGCGGGGCCGTTGCCCAGGAGTTCGAGCAGTTTGACCTGTCCCGCCGGGTCCTGTGCGCTGGCGATGAAGGCGTTCGCCGCCTCCGCGCCTGCCGGATTGTCCTTCATGATGGCCCAGCTGGAGGGTCCCAGGAAGCCTTCTGCGAAGCCGTAGGTGATCTTGCCCTCGCTGTCCTTGTCGATCAGCTTGGCGCGCGTGTTCCACAGGAGCCCCATGGACGCCTCGCCCTCCAGCATCAATTGCTGGCTCTCCGCCCCCGAGCCCCAGAAACCGGCGATATTCGGGCTGAACGCCTTGATCTTCTTGAAGGCCCGGTCGACATCCAGGGGATAGAGCTTGTCCGGGGCGACCCCGTCGGCGAGGAGGGCGGCCTCGAGATTGCCCACCATCCACTTATACATGGTCCGCTTGCCCGGGAATTTCTCGACGTCGAAGAAATCCGCCCAGGTCTTGGGCGGGGTGTCCCCGTATTTCTCCTTGTCATAGACGAGCACGTAGCTGAGATAGTAATTGGCGACCGCATAGTCGTTCCAGCCGCCCTCCAGGATTTTGTCCTTCTTGACCACGTCGAAATTGATCTTCTGCACGAAGCCTTTCTTGCCCAGCGCCTCCGCCGAGAAGATGTCGGCATCGACCACGTCCCACGACACCTTGCCGCTGGTCACCTGGGCCTGGATCGCCCCTTCCGTCGGCCCCGCCCCGTCGATCTTGACAGTCAGGCCCGATGCCTTGGCGAAGGGCTGGGCGAAGGCCTCGTCGAAGGCCTTGATCGCATCCCCGCCCCAGTTGACGAGGACGAACTGCTTCTCCTGCGCCGACAGCATCCCCGATTTCAGCGCCAGCGGGGCGACCCCCAGCAGCGCGATCCCCTTGAGGAAATCCCGTCGGCCGATCTCGCCGCGCGCGAGCCTCTGCTTCAGGATCTCGAAGCAATCCGTCTGAAATGCGCCGTTCATGACCACCTCCACAATCCAGGCCCTTCGGTCCTGGGATTCAAAATCCATCCGGGCGGCAGGCCCATACGATCCTAGTCCTTCGGCAGGATCATGCCGCGCTCCGGGGCCCAGCTCAGCCAGACGGCCTGGCCCTGGTCGAGCCCCTGCTCCATCCAGCGCTCCGCCGGCACCGTCAGCGACAGGACCCGGTCGGCCTCGCCCTCAGCCGGGCTCAGGGTCAGCGCCACGCTCGCGCCGTGATAGGCGACGCCGGTCACCACCGCTTCCACCGCATTGTCCTCCCCGTGCGGCGCGCGGGTGATCTCCACATGCTCCGGCCGCACCCCCAGCACCACGTCGCGCCCGTTGACGGCGCCCGGCGCCCTCAGCCTGCGCCCGCCGAAACCGCCCTCGACGACGCCGTCCCGGCCCGCCGCGGCCTGCAGCGGGAACAGGTTGATCTTGCCCAGGAACTCCGCCACGAATTGCGAGGCCGGGCGCACATAGACCTCCGCCGGCGCACCGATCTGCTGGAGCTTGCCATGGTCGAAAATGGCGATCCGGCTCGACATCGCCAGCGCCTCCGACTGGTCATGGGTGACGAACACGAAGGTCGTCTTGACCTCCCGGTGGATCCGTTGAAGTTCGATCTGAAGTTGTTCGCGCAAGTTCTTGTCGAGCGCGGACAACGGCTCGTCCAGCAACAGCATGTCCGGGGCGAAGACCAAGGCCCGCGCCAGGGCCACCCGCTGCTGCTGGCCACCCGACAGCTGGCTCGGCCGCTTCTCTGCCTGGGCGCTCAGCCCGACCACCTCGAGCGCGCGGGCGACTTTGGCGCGCTGCTCTTCGGCGGGAATTTTCCTCACCCGCAGCGGGAACGCCACGTTGCGGGCGATCGTCATATGCGGGAACAGCGCATAGCCCTGGAACACCATGCCGAAATTGCGCTGCTCGGCGGGCCGCGCCGTCACGTCCTGGCCGTCCTGGACGAGCCGCCCGGCGCTGGGGCCCTCGAAGCCCGCGAGAATGTTGAGGAACGTCGTCTTGCCCGAGCCCGAGGGGCCCAGCAGGGTCAGGAACTCGCCCCGCTCGATGCCGATGCTGATGCGGTCGAGGGCGGTGAACTGCCCGAACCGTTTGGAAATTTCGATCGCCTCGAGCTGGACGTCCGCCATCGAGTACCCTGAAACTATGAACTTCCCCGGGGCTGTTTTCGCCCCACCCTTTTTATGAGGCGAGGCTATCGCGGACGGCACGCGACAACAATCGAAATTCCGGCTGACAACTTTCGACCGAGAGGCCCTCTGCCGCAGGGGCCGGCCCCCTCCGCCCGCGCCGTGGTTCCCGGGTCACACTTCCCCCGAATTCGACTCTCCCGCGTTCGGCGGCGTTTTCGACCGGTAACGCTTTCTTTCCTCTGCTACTGTACAAATACACTGATCGCTTCCATCCATTCATCCATGTGGATGGCAATTGATTTTGCTGGTCTTTCCCAAAGGGGCCGAGCTACAAAGAGAGGCTTTCGGCGTGGGCCCGTGGGGAGAGACACAGTTCCGCAACGTCAGAGAGAATGGCAGGCGGTGTCGATGCAGGCGGCCGCTGGAAGCTTAGTGACTGCCGATCGTGCCGCCAGGCACGCGTTGGGTCGGTGGTCGAATGTGATGAGAGGGATGCGGGACCTGAGGGGAAGGGTGCTGAGGCATCGCGCCGCCGATTTGCGGCACACCTCCAGCTGGACGCCCGTGTCGCGTCTCGGCCGCGGGGCTCTGTGTGCCTTCGTTCTGGCGCTGACCGCTGTCCATCCTGCCCTTGCCCAGGTGGGTGAACCGCCGATTGTCAGCGACGACCTCACCGATCCGCGCAATCTTTACGGGCCTGAGGACGATCTCAGCGTCCCCGATCCCCGGCTCGAAACCGGCACCCCCGTTAATCCGCAGCTGAAGCAGCCGGCGCCCGGCACGCCGGTCGATGTCGTCTCCGACAAGATCCTCTACGACCGCAACACCGGCATCGCCACCGCCGTGGGCATGGTCCATCTCACCTATGGCCCCTATGTCCTGAACGCCACTCGCGTCATCTACGATCCCAAGAATGACCGCATGCAGGCCAATGGCAGCGTGGTCATGCAGGAGCCCGGCGGCAACGTGCTGCAGGCCGACACGCTCGAGCTGCGCAACAAGTTTCGCGAGGGCTTTGCGCGCTATCTGAAGCTGCTGCTGACGAACAACTCGGTCATCACGGCCGAATATGCCACCCGCAAGGAAGGCAACATCACGATCTATGAGCGGACGACCTATACCGCGTGCATGACCTGCGTGATGGCCAATGGCAAGCCGGCCTGGCAGATCCGCGCCCGCGAATCGATCCATGACGAGAATGCCCAGACCATCACCCACAAGGATGCGGAGTTCGACCTTTTCGGCCTGGCGATCGGCCCCATGCCCTTCGACGTCACCACGGCCGATCCCACGGTCAAGCGTCTGTCGGGCTTTCTCGTGCCGCGCGTGGTCACCTCGAAGGATGTAGGCCTCGGCATCGAGATCCCGTATTTCTGGGCGCTCGCGCCGGATTACGACATCACCTTCATGCCGGTCCTCACCACCAAGCAGGGGCCGCTTCTGCGGGCGCAATGGCGCCAGCGCCTGGCCAATGGCGAATATTATGTGGATGCCGCCGGCATCTATCAGCTGGACACGAACATCCCCTCGCCTGGCGACCGCCATTTCCGCGGCTTCGTCCGCAGTGCCGGCGCCTTCGAGCTGAACCGCAATTGGCAATGGGGCTGGGACGGCACCGCGACCACCGACCAGACCTTCATGCGCCGCTACGACATCGACAGCCGCACCGATCTCATCAGCCAGATCTACATGCAGGGCATCGATGACCGGAACTACTTCCGCTCGACCCTCTACAATTTCCAGGGCCTGCTGAAGAGCGACAAGAAATCGGCGGACGCCTATCTCGTTCCGCAGATCCTCCATGACTGGACGCTGGAGGATACGGTTCTCGGCGGCGAACTGGGCCTGGATACGAATTTCTACAGCCTGCACCGGAAGGATCCGACGATCCCCTTCCCCACGGTGGAACAGGCATCGGATGCGACCCGCTTCGTCAGCGAGGCCCATTGGTCGCGCCGCATGGTCTCCGGCATGGGGATGGTGGCCACACCCTTCGCCACGCTGCGGGCGGACGCCTATACGGTGCGCGATCTGCCTTCGCAGTCGGCGCCCTCCGGTCTCGTGAAGGACGAGACCACCGGTCATCTTCTGCCCAGCGCCGGTCTGGATCTGCGCATGCCGTTCGTGCGCACCGACACCTTCGGCCAGCACGTCTTCTCCCCCGTGGTGCAGATCATCGCCGCCACCAACGAGACGGATGTGGACAAGATCTCGAACGAGGATTCGATCACCCTCAATCTCGATCAGACCAGCATCTTCTTGTCCGACCGTTTCACCGGTCTCGATCGCTACGAGGGCGGCACCCGGGCCAATATCGGCGCGACCTACAGCATGCTCTTTCCCTCCGGCGGCTTCGTGAAGGCCACCATCGGCCAGAGCTTTCACCTGGCTGGCAAGAACAGCTTCACGACCGGATCCGGCCTGGACGGCAAGTCCTCCGACGTGATCGCGGCGCTCCAGATCCAGCCCAACGAATATTTCACCGGCACCTACAGCGCCCGCTTCGATGACAAGAACATGGAGCTGAGTGCGCAGGAGCTGGGCGTCGCCGGCACCTTCTCGCGCCTTACTGCCGCCGTAAACTACGCCGATGTAGAGGCTGCGCCCGACTATGGTCGACCGGATCCTGTCCATCAGATATGGACACAAGGCTCGTTGAACCTTTGGGAAGGTTGGCGCGTCTTCGGTGGCACCCGCTATGATCTGGACAAAGACCGTCAGGTCAGGAATGTGATGGGCATCGGCTGGGATTGCGACTGTATGTCGGTGAGCTTGGCCTATGCCGAGGATTTTACTAAGGATCGCGATGTCAATGAGGAGCGGTCCATTATACTGTCCGTATCGTTCCGGACGCTCGGAGCGATCAAGGGCAGCGTCGGCATCGACTGACCTGCACATCTGTGCGAAGGGTCGGCGGCCCAGTTTCCGGTGAACGAAGAGTGAGAATGCGCGCGAGATTCGGTAAAATGACGTTTTCGGTGCCCGGCGCCCTGATGGTCGCTTTGGCAGTCTGTATGGCCTCTCTGCTGCCGGGAGGGGCGGCTTTGGCCCAGCAATCGGTCATTGTCACGGTGAATGACAAGCCGATCAGCAATTACGACATCGAACAGCGCATGCGTCTGAACCGGATCATCGGCTATCCCTCGAAGGGAGAAGGCCAGGCCGCCCGCAAGGAGATCCTCGAGGAGCTGATCGACGAGACCCTGAAGGTTCAGGAGGCCAAGCGGCTGAAGGTCACCGTCGGTGAGGCCGACATCAACAACACGCTGGAAGGCATGGCCTCGCGCGCCGGGACGACGGTCCCCGGTTGGACGGCGGATCTGAAGAAGAGCCGCATCGACATGGCCACCCTGAAGCAGCGGGTCCAGTCCAACATCGCCTGGAACCGAATCATTGCCGGCCGTTACAACATCAACACCAACATCGAATCGGCCATGGTCGATCAGCGCCTGAAGGCGATCGAATCCGATCCCAGCCGCCAGCCGCGCACCATCTATCTCCTCCAGGAGATCCGCCTGCCCATCGACGGCAATGATGAGCAGCTGCTCTATGCCCGCTTCGTCGAGGCCCAGCGCGTCGTGCAGAACTACAAGGGCTGCGAAAGCGCCCGCAAGGCGACCAGCGGCATTTTCAACGTCCAGATCCGGCCCACGGTCCCCGTCCCGCCGGAGAACCTGCCGCCCCAGCTGAAGCAGGCCATCGAAAAGGCCGGTACCGGCAGGCTGATCGGTCCGAGCCGCGCCAAGGAGGGCATTCAGCTCATCGGCTTCTGCGGCAAGCAGACCATCGCCCCGCCGGCGGTCAGCCGCGAGCAGATCGAGAACATGCTCCTCAACGAGCGTGTCGGCCTCTATACGGAACGTTATATCCGCGAGCTTCGCCGCAACGCCTTCATCGACTATAAGGATGCCTCCTACAGTCAGTAGGCGTTCTCTTCGACAGGCGTTTTTCCATGACCTCTGCCACGCGGCCCCTCGTCCTCTCCATGGGCGAGCCCGCCGGAATCGGACCTGAGCTCACCTTGATGGCATGGCAGCGCCGCCATGTCCGCAATCTGCCGGCCTTTGCCGTGCTCGGCGATCCCCAGCTCCTCTTCGACCGGTCGCGCCGGCTCGGCCTCGACGTGCCCATCGGCGAGATCGCCCGCCTTGCGGATGCGCCCGCAGCCTTCGACGCCGCCCTCCCCGTCCTGCCGCTGTCGGCCTCCATCGCCGTGGCGCCCGGCCGTCCCGATCCGCGCGCAGCCCCTCTGGTCATCGAGGCGATCGCGCGCGCCGTCGACCTCTGTTTGGCCGGCGACGCCGCCGCCCTGGTGACCAATCCCATCGCCAAGAGCCACCTCTACCAGGCCGGCTTCCGCCATCCCGGCCACACCGAATTCCTCGAGGCCCTGAGCGTGGAGCGCGGCCGTCCGGCCCGGGCCGTCATGATGCTGGCGGGCCGCGGCCTGCGCACCGTGCCCTTGACGATCCACATGCCCCTGAAACACGTGCCCGGGTCCATCACCCAGTCGCTCATCCTCGACCAGGCCCGCATCGTCGCCCGCGATCTCGCAGCCTATTTCCACATTGGCCACCCCCGCCTGGCCGTCTCCGGCCTCAATCCCCATGCCGGCGAGGACGGGGCCATGGGGACCGAGGAGCGCGACATCATCGCCCCGGCTCTGGCCATCCTGCGGGCGGAGGGCCTGGATGTTGTGGGCCCCCTTCCCGCCGACACCATGTTCCACGAGGAGGCGCGGGCGACCTATGACGTCGCCTTGTGCATGTATCACGACCAGGCCCTGATCCCGGTCAAGCTGCTCGACTTCCACGAGGGCGTGAACTGCACCCTGGGCCTGCCCTTCATCCGCACCTCTCCCGACCACGGCACCGCCTTCTCCCTGGCCGGGACCGGCAGGGCCAATCCCTCGAGCCTCATCGCCTCCATCGAGATGGCCGCCGCCATGGCCACAGCCGGCGCTAGCCCCGGGGCTGGCCCCGCGGTCGCCTCCTGATGGCGGCCCTGGACGATCTCCCGCCCTTGCGCGAGGTGATCGCCGCCCACGGCCTGGCCGCGCGCCGGTCTTTGGGCCAGAACTTCCTTCTCGACCTCAATCTCACCCGCCGCATCGCCCGCGCCGCGGGCTCGCTCCACGATCACACCATCATCGAGATCGGCCCCGGCCCCGGCGGCCTCACCCGTGCTTTGCTGTTGGAGGGTGCAGCCCACGTGGTCGCCATCGAGCGCGACGAGCGCTGCCTGCCGGCCCTCGAGCAGATCTCCGCGGCTGCCCCCGGGCGCCTCACCATCATCCCCGGCGACGCGCTCGCCGTCGACATGGCCGCCCTGGTCTCGGGGCCGGCCCGCATCGCCGCCAACCTGCCCTATAACGTGGCGACCCCCCTGCTCGTCCGCTGGCTGGAGACGGAGCCCTGGCCGCCCTTCTTCGCCTCCATGACCCTCATGTTCCAGCGCGAGGTCGCCGAGCGCATCGCAGCCCCCTCCGGCGGCAAGGCCTTTGGTCGCCTGGCCGTCCTCTCCCAGTGGCGCACCGAGCCCGAGATCCTTTTCGACATTGCCCCGCGCGCCTTCGTGCCGGCCCCGAAAGTGACCTCCAGCGTCGTCCATTTCACCCCCCGCGCGCAGCCTCTGCCGTGTGACACCCAGGCCTTGGAGCGCGTCACCCAGGCCGCCTTCGGCCAGCGCCGCAAGATGCTCCGCTCCAGCCTGCAGAGCCTGAAGCTCGACACCGCAGCCCTCCTGGACGCGGCCGGCATCGATCCCACCGAGCGCGCCGAACGCCTCGACATCGCCGATTTCTGCCGCCTCGCCCGCCTCCTCCCCTGACCCCCCCACCCCCGCCCATTTTCCCCTATCCACCCCGCC